>JBAZUB010000001.1:0-348593 GCA_041661625.1 Patescibacteria group bacterium
AGCTACATCGGCAACGGCAACTTCACCAGCGGGGTCGCTTGTTGGACTCCGCGCTACATCAATCTCCAGTGGCCCGGTTTCACGGTTCAGGACGACCACTCGGCTCGTCTGGATGTGAACGGTGGTCACAACTACTACGAGTACACCCTACTTCAACCCTGCGCTCCACTGCCGACGAACCGTCAATTGCAGCTTGACCTCACCCTCGGTGCCGCTTCACCCTGCAGCGTCTTCATCGCCGTGGGTAGTGAAGCCAAACACAACTTCCATCTCTGGAAAGGGTACGCGCTAAGACGGCTCGTGGACCTCCCGGTACACGAGACGATCACGGTGACGACCCCGAATCCAGTTGACACGCTCTACCTCTACGCTGGAAAGTCGACCAGCTCGGTGTGGGTGAAACAGATCAGTCTGAAGGACGGGGCTACACAGTCAGTAGCCGAAGTCGCGGGCGATCTGGTGCTGGCACCCAATCCCATGAAGGGGGCGGGTACGGTCATGCGCCTCACTCTCGAAACACCTGCCAATGTCCTAGTCGAGGTCTACAATGTCTCGGGACAAAGAGTCCGCGTGCTCTACGACGGGCGGCTTCAACCGGGACCGCGGTCAATCTTCTGGGACGGCCAGGACGAGCACGGCACCAGAGTACCCAGCGGTCTCTACTTCACCCGTTGCCGGATGAACGAACGGACGTATACCAAGACGTTGATCGTCGTCAGGTAGCGCCGCACCTTTTCACGTTCGCACGGGACACAATCCAATGTGTCCTTTTCTATTAACACCACACTTGGTCGATGGGCAATAATATAGTAAAATATAGCTGGCCACGCAAAGTTAATTAATACATCAGCGTTGCGTTGATTTATTTAAAGACATGAATATAAAAGATGGGTCGGTCAACATGGATTACCACGTTTCGCTGAAGCTTGTCTTGAAAAATAAGCTGGGCGAAGTCTTGTTATTGAAGGAGCCGGATGATAACTCAATGGCTGGGTATTATGATTTGCCGGGTGGCCGGGTTACCAGGGGTGAAATAAATACTTCGTTAAGAAAAATAATTAAACGCGAAATAGCCGAGGAAATTGGCAGCCAGGTTAAGTATTTGCTGAAAGAAATACCCGTGGCCACGGGTCGTCATGTTTATTATTCCAAGCGATCCCATCGTGATCAACATTTATTTTGGATAGTATTTGAGACCAAATATTTAGGCGGTAAAATAAACGTATCTTTCGAGCACAAAGAGTACGCCTGGATCAAGATCACCAAACGTAATTACCAGAAATATTTCATACGCGGGCCACTAGACAGTATGCATAATTACTTGTTTCATAAATTCGCGTAACTTTATTCTACGACGAAGGTGGAGTATAATTACAAACAACAATATAAATACTTAGAAATCCCATGACCAACCCCCGCCTTAAACCTATCTATGGCATCCTAATATTGCTGGTTTTTGGTGTCGGCGGAATACTGGGCATCTATTACACCAGTCAACAGGACGCGCTGACTAATCCGGCCGGGGTCAACTGGGATAAACAGCCCGCACCGGCCAGCTCGGAACTTCTGATATACGCTCAGAATGATCAACTATATAATGTGACCGAGCATTCAATGGCGGTATCCAGTCAGTTTAATATTGAGGATCTTTATAACCAGTCGTCCGAATGCGGTACCAATTTGACGCGCGAACACTTCGCAGCATTGTTGGCGCAATTTAATGCCGATCGCGGAACCCAATATGAGTTTCGATACAAAGGTTCTAGCCAGGAACCGGCGTACTGGCGAGTGGTGGTGCTGCCGAACCGTCCCGCCTACGCCACATTGGCGGACTTCCAAAATGACTTCAACATCTGCATTGCCGGGGGCGAGACCTATCCTACTAAGATTACCAGCAATAATCTAATGTTTGCCTCGAGTTGCGGTACGGGATTTGACGATGGATCGGGCGTACTGCACGGTTGTGGCATCATAAGAGAAGCGGTCGAGCCGACACTGCAAATGAAATAACAGATAATTAATATGTCAAACAACCTGCCATTGACAACGATGTCAGTTTTTGATAAGGTGTTGAATCAAATATGGTTCTTTTTGCATACCTCGATAGCGAAGTGACTGGGTAAAATATTCTAGTTACTTCGCTGTCGAGATATCCCGGCAATTAGCTGGGTACGACTGCGATGGAAGCACAGTCAGCCAAATTGGGAGGAGCCGATGTACATTAGAAAAGGGCAGATGCTGGCTCACGTTACCGACCAGGGCGGCTCAGTCACGTTCTGGGCGTATGGCGAACATACGCTACTCGGACCTATACGGCAAGTTCAAACTGCCGATGGGCTCAGATTACGTGGGGACTCGCATTGGTGTTTCCCCCAGCTGGGAAGGCCGCCCGCGGGTGAACTATTCCAGGGCTGGCCGGATCACGGACCGTTACGTCATCTAGGTATGAAGGTGTGCTGTAGCGATCAAAACGCCGTTAGCTACAGCGGTGAACTGCGTCTCGGCAGACAGCCCGGGTGGATTTGCGACCTGAGAACTATCAACAGGCTGACTCAAGAATACGAAGACGTAGAGCCGAATATGCTGGAAGTCAGGTTGGGGATCAAGAATATGTCACAACAGACTGTTCCTAGGATGCCCGTATTGCCGGCATTGCACTCATACCTCAACGTGGCTGGCGGAGCCGTACTGAAGATTGGTGGGCGGGCAATTGACTTCGGTATCGGTGCTTTCGGACCACTAGTTGTGCGTCGTGAAGTTCCAATCGTGCTGGAGCGGGCGATTGGTCAGGTGACCATCTGCCCCAGCAGCAACTGTGAATCGGTGGTGATCTGGACCGATCAAGCCAGTTTGTACTTGGGCGTTGAGCTCGTGTTCGGTGGCGCACCGGGATCATTCAACACCCCGGAGGGCTACACCATCGGTACTTTGGTGAATATGTACTGTACGGTCGCGTTCCAGTTCGTGCCGGCCTAGTCGATAGCCTCAAAGCGTTGATAGCGACGCGATGAGGCTTTTATATTTTGGGTAGCAAAATAGACCGGAACCCCAACAGCTCGGGATTGTCTTTGGCAGACAAGTAAGATTAACCCGGCATGTCCGATATACAATATAATACAGAAAAATCATTATTTATTGACGATAACATATTATGTCCATATTATATGGCTCTAATTTAAATCAGAACAGGCTAGAACTGCCTAGCCAAATCCATGCAAGCTCGTACGTATCGCCACACGCCGCCAGTATATCACTGGCGCTGAATGTAGAAGATATTACCAACGTCGGAGGGCAGTTGGGTTTGCCGACCAGCGATCCTGTCACAACGGTGTTGAATTTGATTCAGTACGCGCTCAGCCTGCTGGGAATAATCGCCGTGATAATGGTGATTATCGGCGGGTTTATGTGGCTGATGTCATTGGGTAACGAGGATCGTCTGGTCATGGCGAAACGGACTATTTCCGGAGCCATAGTCGGACTGGTTATTGTGTTGCCATCTTGGGCGATAGTCAGCTACATCATTAATGGCGTGAACACCGCGGCCAACTAGGCGCGCGATTTTAGTCGGCGCGCTTATCAACCAGACCGAAATCTGATAAAATACCCGTATTACCACAACGGTGCAAACAATGGGAATTCTGTACAAAGTCATTCGGGATATTGTAATCATCGTTGTACTAGCGGCGCTGGCTGTTTCGGGTTACACGTTTTTCAATCAATCCCATCCGGTTATGGTCAAAGATGACCGCAATCCTAGCCATACCAAGCTGGCTTTTGAAACTATCGACTTCAAAAGCACCGATGACAAGGCATTAAAGGGCTGGTTTATCCCGGCTACAAACCAGGATGCCGGTCCCAAGCCGACCATTGTGGTGGCGCACGGATTGAGCCTGTCGAAAGCCCAGTCGCTCGACTGGTCATACTATCTGGCCGATCAATACAATTTGTTTTTGTTCGATTTCCGAGGACATGGAGAAAGCGCTCCGTCAGTCACTACGTATGGTGACAAGGAAACCAAAGATCTGATTGGCGCGGTCAACTATGTCGCCAGTCGTAACGACGTGAATAAAGATCGGATCGGTGTCTTCGGTTATGATATGGGTGCCAGTGCCGTTTTACTGGGCGCCCGAGATTTACCGAACGTGAAGGCGATCGTGGCCGATAGCCCGCGCGCCCGGTTGAGCGACGAATTTTGGCATTGGTTCGATCAGTACAAGATAGCGCGGCGACCCTTGACAGTGCTGGCTGAACTCTGGTCAATTGCGTTCCGCGGGTCCAATCCGTATCTGGCCGCACCAGCGGACAAGATCGAGTCGATTAACCAGCCGATCTTTTTAATCGGAGCCGATGGTGATGAATTCGGGTCAGGTGCGACGGTTCGGGCGATGAAGCCACGGCTGCAAGCCGAGAAATCGCTCGTGTGGACGGTGGCGGGTAGTTATGAAACCCTGTTCAGCGGGCATCGAGACGAGTACAAACAAATAATAAGAGACTTTTTCAAAGATACTCTTTAAACTTCGGTGGCATTTGTTGATGGGGTCGGTTTTGTGTTATAATAAATTCGTGCCAACACCGACATTGAATAAATCCAAAATAAGGAATGCCCGCGTATTATATCGGGTGGCCTATGATGTGCCGCTAAAACAGCGGGGCAGCCATTTTGTGGTACAGGACGACTCCAGAATACGCGCATCATTGCCGACCTTGCGCTATTTAATACAACAACGCTGCAAAATCGTTATTCTGACTTGGGCCGGAAGGCCAGATGGAGAAGTGATTGAAAAGTACAAACTCGACCCAGTAGCCAAAAAGCTGACAGCTTTATTGCGCTACCCGGTCAAAAAGCTAAATGATTGCGTCGGACCAGCCGTATCATCAGCCGTGGCCGGAATGAAACCGGGCGAGGTAGTATTGTTGGAAAATGTCCGTTTTCATCCCGAAGAAGAGACTAAGTCGGTCAAGTTCATGAAGCAACTGGCCGCGCTGGGCGATGTGCAAGTTTTTGACGCTTTTGCCCAGGCGCATCGTAATGTAGCGTCGATCGTCGGTCCGCAAAAGTATCTTCCGACCGTATCCGGGTTCACGGTCGAACGTGAAGTGTCGACCCTGAGCCGGATGATGCGCCAACCCAAGCGGCCTTTCGTGGCCATTATCGGCGGTGCCAAGATCGAAGATAAAGTGGCGCTGGTGACGAAATTGCTGTCCATTGCGGATTATGTGTTACTGGGTGGCATGTCGGCCAATACAATTCTGCAGATAAAGGGTCTGCAGGTGGGAAAATCGCGGGTCAGCAACGAAGCGGTCAAAGTGGCGCGCCGGCTTGAATTGACCAATAATAAGCTGAAAATACCGGTCGATGTGATCACGGCCACTCGGATTAGTCCGTCAGAGCGAACAACTTTGCGCGCCGTCAGCAATGTAAAGTCCAACGAACTATTGCTTGATATTGGGCCAGATACGGTAAAACTGTATGCCAACATTATTAAACAAGCCAAAACAGTGCTCTGGAGCGGTCCGATGGGTTATTTTGAGATGCCGCAGTTTGCCAAAGGTACCATTGCGATCGCGCGAGCCATAGCTCGGATCAAAGGCGAGACGATTGTGGGCGGCGGCGACACTGAAGCCGCGCTGGAGCTTTCCGGCGTCGAAAAACGCATCGATTTCATATCCACTGGCGGTGGCGCCATGCTGGAATATTTAGCCGGTAAATCATTGCCCGGTTTAAAATACTTAAAATTATCAACCCATTCCTAAATATGTCGAATCTGAAGATCAAATCAATATCGGCGCATGAGATTCTTGATTCCCGTGGCGACCCAACCGTCCAAACAACTGTCAGATTAAACAACGGCACGACTGGCGTTGCCGCGGTGCCGTCGGGCGCGTCAAAGGGCTCAAGCGAAGCCTGGGAGTTGCGGGATGGTGACGCCAAGCGCTACGGCGGGCTGGGCGTGCTTAAGGCCTGCCATCATGTGAATACAATTATTTCAAAGACATTGGCTGGTATGAATCCAGCTGATCAGCGCTTGATCGACCATCGAATGATTGAGCTGGATGGCACGGTCAACAAGTCACGTTTGGGCGCCAACGCCATATTGTCGGTTTCAATGGCCGTGGCTAGAGCGGCTGCCCAGTCAAAATCGGAGCCGTTACACAAACGAATCGCCAGTTTAGCGCGTCTGACAAAAGTGCCGTTAAAAATACCCACGCCGATATTCAACGTATTCAACGGCGGCAAGCATGCCGACACCAACATTGATTTGCAGGAATTCTGGCTGGTGCCGGTTGGCCCCAAGTCAATCGCCGACCGGGTGCGACTCGGCGCCGAAGTTTTTCACGCTTTGAAAGACGTGATCCATAAAGACGGCCGGGATACCGACGTGGGCAATGAGGGCGGTTACGCCCCCACCGTCGATCGTACCACCCAGGTATTTGATTGGATGATGACTGCCATCCGGTTGGCTGGTTATCGTCCCGGGATTGACGTTGGTTTGGGTGTCGATGCCGGCTCGACGACTTTCTACAACCCTAAGCTCAATCGGTATCAACTATCGGCTGATCAGCGGAGTTACACTACGGCTGAATTAATCAAGCTTTATCAGCAGTGGGCGAGTAAATATCCCATCCGTTGGTTGGAGGATGGCTTGCGTGAAGGGGATTGGACCGGTTGGCGGCAGCTAACGGTGACGCTGGGTCGCCGGATGACCTTGATCGGTGACGACTTGTTGTGCACCAATGTTCGATTATTGCGGCAGGCGATTGACGCCAAGGTGGCTAACGCGCTGCTGGTGAAGCTCAATCAAATTGGCACGCTCAGCGAAACAATCGATGCCGTACTACTGGCCAAAAAAAATAAATATCAAGTATTCGTGTCGCACCGTTCGGGTGAGACCGCCGATGATTTCATTGCCGACCTAGCGGTGGGTATAAGAGCGGAGTATATCAAAGCCGGGGCACCATCCCGAGGCGAACGGGTAGTTAAATACAATCGACTGATGGCCATAGCTGACGAGTTAAAAAAGATCTAGTGATAAAGCCAACTGAAAAAAATACCGTACCCAGCAAACACCCGCACATTCCGGTGGTATTGATTATTATCGACGGCTGGGGTATCGCACCGCCGTCGCATTGCAACGCGGTGACCTTGGCGCACACGCCTAATTTTGAAAAGTTCCAGACCTATCCGCATACCCAGTTGCAAGCGTCCAGTAAATACGTCGGTTTGCCAGTCGGGCAGGATGGAAACTCCGAGGCCGGTCATATGAACATTGGCGCCGGCCGGATCGTGGATCAGGATGCCGTCGTGATTTCCAAATCAATCAATGACGGAACATTTTTCAAAAATCCGGCGTTTCATGAGGCAATCGGCCACGCCGAGCGCAACAAATCCGCCCTGCACATCATGGGTCTACTCAGCAGCAATCAGAGCGGCCACAGCGATCCTGATCACTTGCTGGCCCTAATAACTATGGCACAGGCTTCAAAAGTGAAAAAGGTATATCTGCATCTATTTACCGATGGACGCGATTCCCCGCAGTTCGCGTCTATTGGGTTGCTGCGGGAGCTGGATAAGCTGCTACAAAAAATGAATAATATTAAAATCGCCAGCATCATGGGGCGCTTTTACGCTATGGATCGCAAAAAGAAATGGTCGCGCACCGAGCGGGCCTATAATGCGCTGGTGATGGGTGAGGGTTTGAAAAAGAATAGTGGCGACGAGGCAGTGGTCGGAGCGTACAGTCGTGGAGAAAGTGATGAATTTATCCAGCCTACCGTACTACAGGAAAAGAACCGGCCGGCTGGGTTAATTAGCGACAATGATTCCATAATATTTTTCAATTTAAGATCCGATCGCGCGCGACAGTTGGCCAAGGCATTTGTGCAGACTGATTTTGTCGGTTTCAAGCGCCAGCGCGTATTAAAAAATCTGCGTTTCATAGCAATGACAGACTTTGGACCTGATTTAGATCACATTCTTACGGCTTATCCCAGCGTTGATCTGAAGGATACGTTGCCGGTCGCGCTGAAAAATTTTAGGCAACTGTATATTGCCGAATCGGAAAAGTATGCCCACGTTACATATTTCTTCAATGGCGGCTACGCCGACCCCGTAGCTCACGAGGACAGAATTATGATCCCATCACCCGATGTGGCCAATTATGCCGACAAACCGGAAATGAGCGCGAGACAAATTACTCAGGTAGTGGTGGATAATGTCAATCTGTCGGTGTATGATTTCATTTGTATAAATTTCGCGAATCCCGATATGATCGGGCACACGGGCAATATTAAAGCCTCAACATTGGCCATAGAAACAGTGGACGAATGCGTGGGCCAAATCTACCGATCCGTAATGGCCAAGAATGGAGTTATGTTTATTACGGGTGATCATGGCAATGCCGAAGACATGATAAATGAAACTACTGGCGAGGTTAACACCGAGCATTCGCTTAACCCGGTGCCGCTGTACATAATTTCCAATCGTTTTCAAAAATTGAAATTAAGGAAAGAGGGTGTGCTGGGTGATGTCGCGCCAACGATATTGGATTTATTCCGAATCAATGTACCGGCGGCGATGACCGGGCACAAGCTTACTATGTTTCCTAAAGGTCTTTACGGATAAATAACAAAACCAAATATGTTCCAGCGTACATTTGACGTTATTACAATCGGCGGTGCCACGCGCGATATTATGTTTTTTTCACCCGCCGGGCGGGTCGTATCCGACACTAGCCAGTCGGGCAAGTCAAAGCTTATTGGATTCAAGTATGGCGCCAAAATACTGGCCAAAGAGATTCATTTTCTGTTGGGCGGCGGCGGTTCCAACAGCGCAGTAGCCTTTGCGCGCTTGGGATTGCGTGTGGCCGCTTTTTTACGCGTAGGCCAGGATCGGGACGGTGACGCCATCTTAGCCGATTTGGTTGGCGAAAGGGTGGCAACTAAGTTTGTCGAACGAGATCAGAGATTGCGCACCGGCTTTTCATTTTTGGCCATTCAGGAGCCAACGATGGAGCATATTGCATATCTCTATCGTGGCGCTAACGATGCCATGGTCATGACCCAAGCCGAACTCAAACGCGCCCAAGCCAAATGGCTGTATGTCGCGTCGTTGGGGGAAGAACGCTGGCCGACCACGTCCGCCAATTTAATCGCTTATCTACGCACTCATCCGAAAGTCCAGCTGGCCTGGAATCCGGGGGAGAATCAATTGGCCAAGGGACGGCGCGGTCTGGCCGGACTAATGAAACACACCACAGTCTTTAACGTTAATCGAGATGAGGCCACTCAATTGGTGGCGGCCGATGGCTATCCAGCGCCAGGTCAATCGGTTGGGCAGATGCTGAAGATTATCCGCAGTTGGGGACCGCGCATCGTGTTGATTACCTGCGGACGCAAAGGATCATACGCGTTTGACGGACGAAAACGCTACTTTGAACCGATCAAGCCGTTTCCGGTGAAAGATACGACCGGAGCCGGTGACGCGTTTGGTTCCACTTTCGTGGCTGGACTGCAAATATATCGAAATGACATCGGTAAGGCTCTGCGGATGGCAACTATTAATTCTGGTTCGGGGGTGAGTCAGATTGGCGCCCAGCCGGGACTATTACGGCGGGCGAAACTATTAGAACTGGCCAAAAAATACTATGGCAAAACCTGGCAATAGCCGCAATAGTTTAGACGGTTTTTTCCGACCGCGCGTTATCGCCGTCGTGGGAGTATCCAATGAATCAAAAAAACTCGGCACTCAAATCTATCGCAATCTTTTAGCGGGGCGGTGGCACGGCCGGGTGGTACCGGTCAATCCCAATGCCAATAAGATTGGCACGGTGCGGTGCTATCCTAGTGTCGATCGGATTCCCGGCCGAGTAGATTTAGCTGTCATCGTGACGCCGGCGCCAACGGTTGCGACGATATTAACTAGTTGTGGTAAAAAAAGAATCAAGAATTGTGTCATCATTTCAGCCGGATTTCGTGAGACGGGCGTTGAGGGAAAAATCCGGGAGCAGGAACTAATTAACATCGCGCGGCGTTATGGTATCAAGCTGCTGGGGCCAAACTGTCTGGGATTCATGCACGCTGGTTCCGGCATCAACGCGACATTTGCCAGGCCGATTGAGCAAGTCGGTTCGCTGGCACTGATATCGCAATCCGGAGCCCTAGCCGTGGCGGTGACCGATTGGGCGCGCCGTTCCAGCGTAGGTTTTCGCGCCGTGATCAGCCTGGGCAATAAAGCCGGTTTGAATGAAAATGATCTAATCGATTACTTCGCGGCCGATCCCGGCACATCGGCGATTTTGTTATATCTCGAAAGCATAGAACATGGTGAAAAGTTTATGGCCACCGTGCGAGCCGCGGTCAAACGTAAACCCGTGGTCATAATAAAATCTGGCGAGAGCGAATTGGGTCAGCGGGCAGCCATATCTCATACCGGTGCGCTGTCATCACCGCGTGAAGTTGTCGCGGCGGCGCTGCGCCAGGCCGGTGCGATTCAAATTCACAGCGTCAAAGAATTGTATCAATTCGCTCAGGTAGGCGCGGTTAGTAGTGAACTCCAAGGAAATAATATTGCCATTGTTACAAATGCCGGCGGCGCTGGTATTATGGCCACGGATGCAATCGCAACTTCCAACTTGAAACTAAGCCAAGCCGACTCGACGACAATAAAAAAACTACGCGCCGGTTTACCGGCTGCGGCTAGCGTATCAAATCCATTCGATTTGGTGGGCGATGCCGACGCGGTACGCTATAAACTGGCTTTGAAAGTTATCGGCAGCGACCCGGCGGTGTCGGCCGTGGTGGTATTACTAACACCCCAAGTTGTTACCCAGCCGCTGGCCACGGCTCAAGCGATTATCGCAGTCGCCAAGAGATACCCCCTCAAGCTATGGGTAGCTTCTTTTCTCGGCGGTGAAAGCGTGGCATCGGCTCGGACTGCTTTGGCGAAAGCCGGCATACCGCATTTCGAATATCCCGAGGAAGCCATTTCGGCGATCGATATGCTCTGGCGGGCGCGGACAAACGGCCAATACCATGCTCCAAAGATTCAATCGGCCGTATCCAAGAAACCACTCAAGCAGACCGGGCTGATATTACCCAAGCCGGCCTTGGGTATATTGAAATCATACGGTTTCAACACGATTCCAACCCGATTTGCCAAAGACAACCACGAAGCCAAAGCGGCTGCCAAATCACTGCGCTACCCGCTGGTTCTAAAAATATCCAGCCAATCCATGATACATAAAGCGGCCGGTGGAGGCGTTTGGGTTGGTATTAAAAACGAGCACGAACTGCTGCGTACTTTAAGAATTGCCGAACGCCGATTCCCAGCTAAATATCGTCGCGGTATCGGCGAAGGCTGGTTATTGCAACACCAGATTCATAGCGGCGTTGAATTATTTCTCGGTGGACGGCGCGACTCGTCGTTTGGGCCAATGGTACTATTGGGCAAGGGCGGCGTGGACGTGGAAAAAAATAAAGCCATCACCATTGCATTTCCGCCATTCACTAGTGAATCATTACGGCGCCAGTTGAGTTTAGGTAGTGCCGGCCGTGATTTGATGCAATTCATTCACGAACAGCATTTAGATTTAATGGCCTATTTGACTGCTGCCTCCCACCTGGGACAATTATTACGTGAGCACAACGAGATATCCGAAGTAGACGTCAATCCTTTGTTCGTCGGGCCGGTGGGCGAGGGGACAAAAGCAGTCGATGCCCGGATTATAATTGGTGAATACAAGAAATGAAGATTGCATTTCAAAGAACATTTCGCGATACGCCGAGAAATTTAATGCGGGCTTGCGGCTACGCTGAGTTCTTTAACCGTCGAACGGGTGATATTAGTTACGTGCGACCGTTAAGCCGGGTGCGTTATCCGCAGTTTCACGTTTACATCAATGGCGATCCGCAAACGGGTATGGTGGTCAATTTGCATATGGACGCTAAACAGCCGACTTATGAGTCGGGCCACGCCCACGCCGGCGAATACGATTCACCAGTGGTAGCGCAGGAGGCGGCTCGGATTCGTTCGATAATCGAGGCTCGGTCATGACACAAACGCGGTATTTGAAAAGACAACATGGGCGATGGATACAAATCAGCGCCGGTGTTATCGTGACACGACCGGACTATCGAAAAGTACTGGTGATTAGGCCGATGAAGAGAAAAGACTGGGAATTTGCTAAAGGTAAATTAGAACCAAAAGAATCGCATATTGATGCGGCCCGGCGCGAGCTTAACGAAGAAACCAGTATTCGCAATGTTAAAATCCGTCCGCATTGGCGACAGAACATTGAATATCGTTTCGCGCTGCCTCATATTGGCTTGGTGCACAAAACGGTCACCTACTATTTAGCTACCACTCGGGATCGAGTCAGGTTATCGTCCGAACATGGGGAGTATCGCTGGGCAACGTGGTCGGAGGCGCGTTCGTTGTTGCGACACCGGAATTATCAGGATATATTAACCAAGGTAGAAAATACGCTAAGAATAGCCAAAAAGTAATCACGGTTCGGTTTTGCCTGGATAGGCGAACCATGTTAAAGTGTCTCTATGTCAAAACGTTGGGTTGTGGCCGATCAGATACCATTAGAAGTGCGTGATCAATTTCCGGAACTTCATCCGGTCATTTTGCAATTATTGCACAACCGGGGTTTGACGACAGACCAGGCGATGGACGAGTTTATGAAACCGGACTTTGGTCGGGACGTGCCGGATCCGTTCTTGTTTCGGGAAATGCGAGTAGCGGTGGATCGGATCAAACGGGCCATCTTAGAAGGCGAACCGATCGTGGTGCACGGGGACTATGATGCCGACGGTGTCAGCGGCGCGGCGGTACTGGTCAGCGCCTTGCAGATGGTGGCGCCGAAAAATTCGATCGAAGTTTACTTGCCCCACCGTGAGATTGAAGGTTATGGTTTGAATATGGACACGGTCAAAGAATTGGCGCGGCGTAAGACTAAACTGATCATCACCGTGGATTGCGGTACAACGAATGTAGAAGAAATCACCTCGGCCAATCAATTAGGTATGGATGTGATCGTTACCGACCATCATACGCCATCGCCCGAACGTCCACCCGCGATCGCGATTTTGAATCCTTGGTTACCCGATGAAACCTATCCGTTTAAACACTTGTGCGGCGCGGGCGTGGCTTTCAAGCTGGCCCAGGCGTTATTGCGCGAATACAACTTTGGCGAAGCGGAAGAAAAATGGCTGATGGATCTGGTGGCAATCGGTACCATTGCCGATTACGTACCGCTGATCGGTGAAAATCGCACATTAGTTAAGTACGGTTTGATAGTACTGGCCAAAACCCGCCGACCAGGATTGCGCCAGCTTTACTTGGTGATGAACATGAAGACCGAGGGACTGGACACGCGCACCGTCTCGTTTCAAATAGTTCCCCGAATCAACGCGGCTGGCCGTGTGGATCACGCCAATGCGGCTTATGAACTGCTGATGGCGCCGGACGATGACGCGGCGTTGGCAGCGGCTCAGAACCTGCATCAATTGAATCAAGACCGCCAGCGTATTACCGAACGGATCACCCAAGAGGCTCGGACGCAGATTGGCGTGGTCACGGATATGGATTATATACTATTCGCCCAGGGCGACGACTGGCCGGCCGGCTTGGTTGGGTTAGTGGCATCGCGGATCATGGATGAATTCAACCGGCCTACCATTATCATCGGTAAGCGGCAGGATCTGATCGTTGGCTCAGGCCGCTCGGTCAAAGAGTTCCATATCACCGAAGCGCTTCGTGAAGTGGAGCACTTGTTGAGCCATTACGGAGGACACCGTCAGGCGTGTGGATTTACTATGCGAGATGCCGAAATGGTCGGTAAGTTCAAAAAACTTATGTCCCAATTGGCCGTCCGTGATCTCAAATCAGCCGATCGGACACCAGAGCTGCAAATTGACGCGGCCATCGGTTTTGACCAGATAGACTGGCCACTGGTGGAGATGATCGGCCAATTTTCACCATTTGGTGAGGGAAATCCGGTGCCGGCATTTTTGACCGAACAGCTGGAAGTATTACAATGGGATCTGGTGGGCGCGGGCGGCAAGCATTTGCGGCTGACGGTACGCGACAATTCCATGACCACGCGCAAGATGATCGGTTTCGGATTTGGCAGCTGGGCGGAACAGCTTACTGGCGGCGATCGCTTGAGCGCCGTGTATGAGATTGGCGTGAACAGCTGGAACGGCAACCAGGAACTGCAGTTGAAAATCATTGATTTAAAAAAAGACGTATGACGCACGAACACGTGATCGCATTTACCGATGGCGGCGCGCGCGGCAATCCAGGGCCGGGCGGTGCCGGCGCGGTCATCTGCGCGCTTGATAGAACAACCGAGCTGGCTACCATTTCGGAGTACATTGGCGATGAGATAACCAATAATCAGGCCGAGTATCAAGCGGTTATATTGGCCTTGACCAAGGCGCACGAATTAGGCGCAACATTGGTGGATTGCTTTCTCGACAGCGAGTTGATCGTCAATCAGCTTAAACTGGAGTACAAGGTTAAGAATCAGGGTCTGCAACCCTATTTCGTCAAAGCCTGGAATCTGATTCAGCAATTCAAGACGGTGACATTTACGCACGTACCGCGCGAGAAAAATAAGCGCGCCGATCAATTGGTCAATCAGGCGCTGGATCGGCATTTATGATCCATTCGATTAATAGGGTGGATTAGACAATATTTGACAAGTATTTAGGCCGGGTTTATAGTATATGCAAGTAACTTGCATATATGAAGAACCTCGATATCCAGATAAACCAAGCCCGTCTTCGCACGACCTTCCAGCGCCGCGCTTTGTTAAGCTATGTGAACAGCCAGAACCGGCCGATCTCCGCTGAGCAGATTATAAAGAGACTTGGCGCCATAAATCCGGTCACAATATATCGGATTTTGGATCAATTTGAAAAAGTCGGTTTGCTGACGCGGGTGATGTTTGACGATGGGATTCGCCGATATGAATCCGCTGGCCGTCATCACCATCATCTGGTATGTGATAATTGCGGACAGGTGCACAAAGTGGAAATTCCCAATGAAAAGCAAATTATTAGCCGTATGACCGCGCAGCATCATTTCAATATCAAGCGCCACACATTCGAGTTCTTTGGTTTGTGTCAAAAATGTCATTAATAAACATCGATAAAATGAAGAAAACACTTTGGTTAGTCGCGGTAGCGGTAGTTCTGACAGGGGCCATATACTGGTTAATGAAAAGTCCCATCGCTAAAACCAGTGAAGATAAAAATACGGTCGTTGCGACCATCCAACCTGTCGCTGACATGGTTCGGGTGATAGCGGGAGGACGTTTTGAGGTTGTGGAAATATTACCCCCGGGCGCGTCGCCGCATACTTATGAATTAACGCCTGACAAAGTTAAAGCCATGACGGGCGCCCAAGTAATTTTTACCATCGACGTCCTGGACGGCTGGATAGATGACTCGGCGGAAAGCCTGGGCATACCCAAGTATGCGGTGCATGACGGCATTCAGCTGCGTGAAGCCGAACCGGAGCCGGGCGAAACTCCGGAGGAATTTGACCCGCATTATTGGCTGACGATTCCGAATGCCAAAATTATGGCGGGTAATATCTCTGAAAAATTATCCCAGCTGGATTCGGCGCACGCGAATGAATATCACCAGCGGCTGTCGGATTATGAAATTGAGCTTGATAAGCTTGATCAATCCATGCGTCAGGATTTTGCCGGTATGACTAATAAAAAGTTAATCACTTTTCACGACAGCTGGAACTATTTTGCCGCCGAATACGGATTTACCATCGCGGCCGTATTCGAAGCCTCGCCGGGCAAGGAGCCAGTGCCGCAGTATGTCAAAAAGATTTACGATATCGCTCGGGCGGACAATATTCCGGCTATTTTCTCCGAACCCACATTACCGACCAGCACTTTGGAGCCGTTCGTCAATGATCTGGGCATCCAGATGTACAATCTTGACCCCGAGGGCGGCATGACCGGGGTGGATACTTATTTGGCCATGATGCGGTATAATGCAGATACCCTTGTCCAAGCCCTAAAATGAAATCTTCCAACGCCATAGAGATAAATCAGCTTAATGTTACCCTGGGAGGACAGGCGATTCTTCGAGATATCTCGATCCGAATTGAAACCGGCACGATATCGGCCGTAATCGGTCCCAACGGATCCGGCAAATCAACCCTGATCAAGTCGATTCTGGGCTTGGTGCCATACAGCGGTAATATCAAGGTGATGGGACGATCGGTCGAACGTTCGCACCATCTGATCGGCTATGTACCGCAAAAGTTTGAATTCGATGCCAGCTTTCCGCTCACCGTGGAGGAGTTTTTGGCGTTGTTTGGCGGTAAAGTTGACCGAAGTCGCATCAAAGCCGCTTTGGAGGAGGTGGATATGCTTCCCTTGACTCAGCGGCGTTTGGGGGCACTGTCCGGCGGTCAACAGCAACGCGTGTTGATTGCTCAAGCTATTATCGGTAATCCCAAGATATTGTTATTGGACGAGCCAACCAGCGGCATCGACGTCGAAGGCGTGAAAGACTTCTACACTTTGATCAAACATCTCAATACCGAACATCACGTCACGATCGTGCAGATATCGCATGAGATCAACATGGTCTATTCATTCGCCAGCCAGATAATTTGTCTGAATCGAGATTTGATTTGCGCGGGCAATCCCAAGACCGCGCTGACTCAAGAAGTGTTGAAAAAACTTTACGGAGACGATGTCGATTTCCGCGGACACTTACACGCTACCGATCATCACCATGATTGAGATGTTTCAATTGCCATTTATGCAGCGGGCGTTGCTGGCGGGCGTGGTACTGGCCGCGATACTGGCCTACTTGGGTATTTTTGTGGTACTGCGCAAGATGTCGTTCTTCAGCGACGGGGTAGCGCACGCTTCTTTAGCCGGCGTCGCTATCGGCATCATGGTCAGCGTTAATCCTTTGATCACAGCATTGCTGGTTGGTCTGCTGGTGGCGGTGTCTTTAACCGTGCTTGAACGAACCACCAAGCTGTCATCAGACTCGATTATTGGTTTACTGTTTACGGCCGGGATGGCATTTGGCGTTTTGCTATTAAGTTTCAAGAGCGGCTATCAGCCCGAGTTGATCAGCTTTCTGTTTGGCAATATTCTGGCGATTCGCAATGCCGAGCTGATATTGATGGTAGCGCTATCGTTTGTGGTTCTAGTATTCCTGGTCACCCAACAACGCAAATTGCTGTTAATGTCGATCGACCCGAATCTGGCCAAAGTGTCGGGCATATCGCCGGTTAAGTATCAGTTATTAATGAACATCTTCCTGGCTGTGTCGGTGGTGCTGGGAATTAAATTACTGGGCGTAATTCTAGTCAGTGCGCTGCTGTTAATCCCGGTTTCATCCGCTCGCTTGGTCACCAACTCTTTCAAACGATTACTGATCGTCACAATCATACTATCGGAAGTAGTTATGATCGCGGGTTTAGTGATATCATATTTCTTAAATCTGCCATCCGGCGCGGTGATCGTCTTGACCGGCACACTGGCGTTTTTCGCTATGTTGGGGTGGGGGAGTTTACGAACGAATAAATCAAATACATAATTATGCAATTTTTAATACACGTTAGCGCGGTGATAATGGATAAACGGGGTCGCATACTTCTTGTAAAAGAGAACAAGCAAGCGACCCGCGGTAAATGGAACTTCCCCGGCGGACATTTGAATCCAGGTGAAGAATTAGTGGCGGGGGTTATTCGCGAGGCAAAAGAAGAAACGAATCTTAATATTAAAGTTAAAAGTCTAATAGGCATCTATACAGGTCAACGAGAAAACCACTATATTAATTTTGTATTTAAGGTAACTATAAGAAGTGGAAAAATAAGCGTAGACCACGAAGAAATACAGGAACTTAAATGGTACACATTGAGCGAGTTATCTAAAATACCAAAGAGCACCCTTTTAAATCGTAGAAAGTTTGCTCGCATTTTGAAGGATTTACGGTTGAATAGAAATATCCCGGCCAGTATTATTAGTGAGAAAATGTATCCGGATACAAAGATTATTTTCAGTAAGCATGGAAAACGGTTTTAAAAGGAGAATAGATTATACTGGGAGTTTAAAAAATCTTTCAACAACAATTGTGAGAGATTTTGCATTAGGAAAATATCTGAACCACAAAATTGTCACCATTGGGTATGAAGATTTCAATTATTATCTAAGAACCTCTAAAGGTAGGTATTTTGTAAAAATCTTTTCCACACAAAGAACACCGGATGACGCAAAAAGAATTGTAGGAATTATGTCTCAAGTATATCGAGCCGGGATTGCGATCCCTGAACTCTATGAGTCAAGCCAGGGATATCTCCATGTAGTAAAAGAAAATGGTATTACGTTGAGAATTTGTGTCATGAGCTTTGTTGAAGGCAAGGACTTCTTTACTACTGGAAAACGACTCACCAATAAGGACATTGGTGAAATAGTGTATCAAACTGCAATGATTAACAAGCTGTCCATAAGACCAAAGAGAATTTACGACACTTGGGCAATCTCAAACTTTCTACATGAATTTAACAAGAAAAAGAAATATCTTGATAAAGCAGATCAGCCTCTATTTAAGTCGCTTGTTGGTGATATAAAAAAACTCAACACGCAATCTCTTCCCCATTGCTTTACGCATGGAGATATCATCAAAACGAATGTACTAAAAGATATACATGGACGAATATGGATAGTCGATTTTTCTGTCGCTAATACCTATCCTCGAATTCAAGAATTGGCAGTATTGGCTTGTGATGTTCTATTTGATCGTACCAGTAAGCTAAAAAGTGAACGGATGCTAGCACATGGTTTGGCTGAGTACCAAAAATATACCCCTCTAATAGTAAGGGAAAAGAACTCTTTACCATTGTTTATAAAATTAGCTCATGCCATGCATGTTTTGTGCGCGACATTTGAGAAA
This sequence comes from Patescibacteria group bacterium, assembly GCA_041661625.1. Lineage (NCBI taxonomy): Bacteria > Patescibacteria group bacterium. The sequence goes on from JBAZUB010000001.1 coordinate 18,952, forward strand.
AAGACAAAACATAACACCTCCAAGGAAAACGAGTATTTTCTCAATATAGGAAAAATTGGCCTGCGTCGCTTCAACTAAAGTCGTGATACTTGGGTCGTGCGACGTATAGAAGTGTATAACTTCCGTGTGCTTCCTATGATATACAGGCGTGTTGTGATATAAACTACAAAGCGTTTGTTTTTTTGTGCTTGACAAAACAGCTGTAATACAGTATTGTACAAGCGTCTGAAGAAGGCTGGATGGCCGCCCTCCTGCGCTCACCTGTGGTGAGCTTCGGAGGGCAGGCCCCCTTACCGTGTACAAAAGGCATAGGGGCCTGCCCAACGTAGCTCGCTGAAAGCGAGCGCAGTTGGGAGGAAAGTCCGAACACCTCCCAATGGAAACGTTGGGGTAAGAGACACTTTCGAAATGAAAGCGGGAGCAGGAAATTCGATGAGTTCAATTGACTTTTTGAGTTTTCGAAGCCCAGGGATAGTGTCACAGAGACAATACCGCCCACTGGCCTGTTAATAACTTGGCGGGCAAAGGGCAAGGGTGAAAAGAGTGGCCAGCCTACGCTCCTAACGGAGCTTCGGTTGGCGCGCCCATGACGAAAGAATTGGAGCGCGGGTAAGAGCCCACAGACTGCCTCGGTGACGGGGTAGTGTGAAAAACCCTGTCTGGTGCAAGACCGAATAGGTCACCCCCACCCAAACCCTCCCCCTTGAATCATCTTTGATTATCAAAAAGGTGAAGAAGGGGGAGGGCTAGGGTGGGGGTGGCGGGTAGGTTGCTAGAGTCCGTCAGCAATGGCGGATCGAGATAGATGGCCATCCACCTACGCCCTGCGGGCTTCGGTGGACAAGTACACCACTGATTAACTTCGGTTGTTAGCTTGTCACACGAGGTCCGTAGAGCGAAGGGGACAGAATTCGGCTTACAGGCCTTCTTCGGACAATATTAAACCACACTATGAAAAGAGCTGAACTTGCTTTCAGTGCCATTTTAGTCCCGGTTGATTATCTGATGATCGTAGCGGCCGGATTGGCGGCTTACCGGCTTCGGTTTTGGGAGATTGCCAGCCTGCGGCCGGTCGTGTACGAACTGCCGATTCGGGAATACATTCCGATTGTACTGATTGTCGGCTTGGTTTGGTTGCTGGTGTTCGCCATCAGCGGACTGTATGCCATCGGCGGTACCCGGCGTTTTTTCGATGAGTTTATCAAGATAATACTGGCCTGTTCCACGGGCGTTTTGTTAATCATATTATTGATCTTCTTTCGACGCGAAATGTTCTCTTCGCGTTTTATTATTTTAGTCGGCTGGGTCGCGGCTATGATCTTGGCCAGCATCGGCCGGCTGGTGGTGCGGTCAATCCAGCGATCGATGATGCGGCGGGGAGTGGGGTTGCGCACGGTCTGCGTGGTCGGACACGGTGAAACCGCGGTGGCTTTGGTGGAAAAGTTCAACAACGATCCGGGTTTGGGTTATCGGGTGGGTATGCAGTTGGCGCAGGTAAACGAACAAACATTGAATGAACTGTGTGATCGTTTGGACGCGCAACCACTGGACGAAGTTATCTTAGCCGATCCGTTTGTGGGCCGGATCGAACGCATGAAGGTGTTGGATTTATGTAATGACCACCACGTTGCGTTCAAATATGCCGCCGATCTATTGGATACAAAAGTATCCAATATTCGGTTCGAAACCCAGGCCGGTCAGCAGTTGATCGAAATAAAACGCACGCCGCTCGATGGCTGGGGCCGAATATTGAAACGAATCGGCGATACTATTTTGGCTGTGATCTTGTTAATTATTTTATCACCGGTATTTCTAATCACGGCGGTAATAATTCGGTTGGAAACCAAGGGTCCGATTTTCTACCAAGCGCGTCGGGTAGGTGAGTCAAATCGGCCGTTTACGCTCTACAAGTTCAGATCGATGGTGAATAACGCCCATGCCATGAAATCAGAATTGATGAAGTATAACGAACGCAACGACGGGCCGCTGTTCAAGATCAAAGACGATCCGCGCATTACCAGGGTTGGAAAGTTTATTCGCAAGACCAGCATTGATGAATTACCTCAACTGTTTAACGTAATATTGGGCAATATGAGCCTGGTTGGTCCGCGGCCGCACGAACCGGAAGAGGTCATCCGTTATCGCCGGGAACATCGCAAACTGCTGGCCATAAAACCGGGCATGACCGGACTGGCCCAAATATCGGGCCGATCGGAGCTCAATTTTGACGAGGAAGCCAAGCTGGATATTTATTACATCGAACATTGGTCGCCCTTGCTGGATTTGAAGGTGGTTATACGGACACCCTGGGTGGTGCTCAATGCTAAATCAGTCAGCTAACCGCTTACCATGAAAATCGCCCTTATTCACGAACATCTGGCCCAGGACGGCGGCGCCGAAAAGGTGCTGCAGGTATTCCAGGAACTATATCCGAATGCGCCCACTTTTACGCTGGTTTATGATAAAGACCGGGCGAATGTGGCTTTTCAAGGTAAGAAAATACACACATCATATCTGCAGAAGATGCCATTTGGATTGCGCCGCTATCAATGGTATTTACCATGGATGCCGGACGCGATTGAGCGATTCGATCTGACCGAGTTTGACGTCGTGCTGTCATCCTGTTCGGCGTTCGCCAAGGGTGTGATTACGTTAGCCGATACCAAGCATATTTGTTACTGCCATTCGCCGACCCGATATTTGTGGAGCGACACGCATCGGTATGTCGATGAACTGCATTACCCAAACATTTTTAAGAACCTTATTCGATCCCAGCTGCCCCGCATACGGATGTGGGATCAATTAGCCGCCCAGCGAGTCGACGAGTTTATTGCCAATTCAGCCGCGGTACAGCGGCGGATCAAGAAATACTACCGCCGCGATAGTACGGTTATTTACCCGCCTGTGGAAATATCACGGTTTAAGGTTGCCAGTGAAATTGGTAATTACTATTTGATTGGCGGGCGCTTGGTGGCTTATAAGCGGTTTGACGAAGCGATCAAGGCGTTCAATCAGCTGGGTTTCCCATTGAAAGTCTACGGCAGTGGGCCGGAAGAAAAGAATCTGCGAAAAATTGCCAAGAGCAATATTCAGTTCCTCGGACGGGTGAGTGACGAAGAACGGGCGGATCTCTACAGCCACGCCAAAGCCTTCATCAATCCGCAGGAGGAAGATTTCGGTATCACCGTCATCGAGGCCATGGCTTCGGGTCGGCCGGTAATTGCCTTTGCCAAAGGGGGAGCACTGGAAACGGTGATTGATGGACAAACCGGCGTATTCTTCCACGATCAGAATTGGGCGGCGCTGGCCGATACGGTGTTGCGTTTCAAGATCGACAGCGTTGACCCGGCAGCCATACAACGCCACGCGACTACATTTGATGTGGATCGTTTTAAGAATAATATTCGCGCCTATATCGACACGCGAACTACATCTCAGATAAATAATTAATCATATATAAGGCCATGAACACGAATGAACATTCGGCATTGTTAAAGAAGTATCTCTGGCTGATAGTGATCATAACTTTATTGGTCGGGGCGTCATCCTACGTCTGGGCGAAGCAGATCCCGACGGTTTATCGTACTTCGATATCGTTTGCGGTCAATCGGATCAACAAACAGGATACGGCCGAATACCAGTACGACGGTTATTACGCCATTCAGGCCAGCGACCTGTTTTCCCAAACAGTCGTCAGTTGGTTTTATACCCCGTCATTCATTCTGGAAGTTTATGATATAGCGGGAGTGACTCCAAAGATCGACACGCTGGAAAAATTCACGGCGCAATTTAAGACCAAGAAATACTCAGCCCAAAATATCGTAGTGACCTACCCGGAGCGCGACCGAGCCACTGCGGAGAAAATCGCCAACGGAATTATTCAAAATGTCAGCCAGCGCACCAAATCACTCAATCAATCCTCCGAGCAAAAGGCGCTATTTGAAGTTGTCGGGGCGAAACCGGTAATTGTCGAGCAACCCTCAAATATACCCGTACGCACCGTGCTGGGATTAATCGTTGGATTGGTGGCATCGCTGGGATTTGTCTACCTGGTTCGTTACTTCCGCAGCTAGGCCGATGCGCATCGGTATCGACATACGATCGCTTGGTGAGGCTCATCCCGGCGGGGTGGCTATGTATACCCGCAATATTGTTGCGTCGTTATTGCAGATAGATTCTGATAACGAATACATTTTGTTTGCCAATGCTTGGGGCAAACCGGCCACTTGGTCAGGCTCTGAGCCAAACGTGCGTCTCGCGGCCAGCCGATGGCCCAATAAGATATTTCATGCCACGCAGTGTTTTGCCCATCAGCCCAAGCTGGATCGGTTATGCGGTGGCGTGGATATCTTTTTCATGCCCAATTGGAATTTTGCCAGTTTGTCGCGCGATTGTCCGCTGGTACTGACCGTACACGATTTGTCCCATGTCATATATCCCAATCTGCTGTCGCGCAAGCGGCGCTGGTGGCACTGGTTCATCGGCGTACGGCAGTTGTTAAATCGGGCGGATCGCATTATCGCCGTATCCGAATGTACCCGCCGAGATTTGATTGAGCTATGCCGGGTACCCGAAGGCAAAATCAGCGTGGTACCATCGGGACTGGCGCGTCCGGATCGAGTACCCAGTGAAAACGATGTGGTGAATGTGTTAGCTCGGTTAAAATTCACCCAACCGTACTTCTTAGCCTTGAATTTTCTAGAACCAAGAAAAAACACCGTCGCTTTGTTGGAAGCATTTCATCGCTACCGCGCCAATGGTGGCCGCAGTCAGTTGGTTATAGTCGGACAGCCTAGTTGGCAGGACAAGCATCTAAAAATATTGGCGCAGCGGCTCGATTTAACTTCGGCGGTCCAGTTCGCCGGCTATGTGTCCGAGCCGGATAAATATTGTTTGTTGCGCGGCGCTCTAGCCTTTGTCTACCCATCTGTCTATGAAGGGTTTGGCTTTCCACCGTTGGAAAGTCTGGCATGCGGCACTCCGGTAATTATGGCACACGCATCTTCACTACCCGAAGTGCTGGGGCGGCAGGCGTTGCTGGTCGATCCGTACAATGCCAACGAATTAGCCCGGGCGTTGCAAGCGATTGAAGATCAACCAGCCTTGCGCGAGCGATTGACCCGGGACTCCGAAAGATTATATGCCCGATATCAATGGTCAGAGACTGCTCGGGCTACACTGAACATATTTAAAGAAATAATTTCGCCAATAATATGAAAATAGGCATTGACGCCCGTTTTTGGGGACCGGAAGGCAAGGGGCTGGGACGCTATACCCAGAAATTGATCGAAAATCTGGAAAAAATTGATCAGACCAACCAATATCGGATTTTTGTAAAACCCAGCAGTTACGAGACGTATCAACCAAAGAATCCAAATTTTATCAAAGTTCTGGCACCATATCGCTGGTATTCGGTAGAGGAACAACTTAAATTTCCAGCGTTAATAAACGCGCAGAAATTGGACTTAGTTCACTTCCCTCACTTTAACGTGCCATTGTTGTACCGTCGGCCATACCTCGTTACTATCCATGATTTGATTATCACGCATTTTCCGACTACGCGAGCGACCACGCTGGGCCCTGTCAAGTATTTTTTCAAGCGGCTTGGATACCAGTGGGTGATCGCCACGGCTGTTAAGCGGTCGCGCAAGGTAATTACCGTTTCCGATTTCGTAAAAAATGAGTTGGTAAAGTTCTTCAAGCTGCCTGAAACAAAAGTGGCCGTGACATATGAGGCCACCGACTTGTTTCAAGGCGAAGCCACCGATCCCGATACGGTGTTGGCTCAATATCATATCAGTCGGCCATACTTGCTATATGTGGGTAACGCCTATCCGCACAAGAATCTAGAGATGCTGGTTGCGGCATTTAAAGAGTTGAGACAACGGCACGCCGATGTTAAATTAGTGCTGGTCGGCAAGATGGATTATTTTTACCAGCGATTAAAAAAGATGAGTGATGATATGGGATTGGGCGGCGCGGTGATTTATCCGGGTTATGTTCCAGACGAGCACCTACCGGCCCTATATCAGAAAGCACTGCTGTACGTATTCCCTTCGCTTTCCGAGGGATTTGGCCTGCCACCGCTCGAAGCGATGCAATACGGGGTACCGGTAGCGGCAGCGCACAGTTCCTGCTTGCCAGAAATCCTGGGAAATGGCGTGGTCTACTTTAATCCCAACGAAAAACATGATATAGTAAATGTACTAGCCAATCTAATCGAACAACCCGATAAACGGGATGAATTGGTGCGGTTAGGCAATGAGCGAGTCCGGCATTTTAGCTGGGAGACAATGGCTCGCCAGACCGTCGATCTTTATCAGTCAATGAGTCGATGAACACACCCAAAACGAAGAAGAATCAAACAGTAAAAAACGTCCAATACCGCAAGAGCCAAGATGACGCCCGAACCGTGCCGGAGTCAAATGTTATTAATCTCCGGGAAATTGTTCTGCAAAAGGAAATCGAACGGCTAAAAAACGAGCTGGATCGAAAACAACGCGGCTCGATATTCAGCGGTTTGAAAAAGAAATCCGCGATAGCGCCCGCCGGTACACGTGCCAGGGCGCCGATTGTGGTATCTCAACCAGCGACTTCGGTTGCGGCACCACCTAAAAAAGTTCGTTCGAGTTGGAAGTTTAGTCTGCCGCGGTGGCGCATTCGAGGCTACGCCTTGCGATCGGCGTTGGGTTTCGGCGTAGTGGGAGCGTTGTTATTGTTGTTTATTTATGGTTTGTGGGGGTATCAAAGCCTGCAGGATATGCGCGACCGCGTGGCGGAGATTTCAATCCAGGCTTTTGGCCAGCTGGTTGTAGCTGGCCAGGCGGCCACCCAGAGCGATTACACTCTGGCCAAAACCCAATTTTCCGAGGCGACAGATACCTTTGCGCTCGCACAACGGGAACTGAATCGATCGGGCAAATCTATCCTGTCGTTATTAAAATACGTGCCAGTCAAGGGTAAATTGCTCAGCTCGGGTGAGCATCTGTTGTTGGCCGGCCAGGCGATGTCTCTGGCGGGTCAGGATTTGACTCAGATGGTGCAAATGTTGAACCCGGGCGTAACTCCAAATCAGAGTATCTTGGATGAACGAACGGTGGTTGATCTGCTGGAACAAAGCCAGGAATATATCGAACCGGCCCGGGATAAAATAAAGCTGGCGGCGGAACATGTGGCCCAGGTGGACGGCGCGGCCTTGCCGGAACAATATCGGGCCGACTTTGCCAGGATTCAGAGCGTTTTGCCGGGACTAGCCAAAGACATGGATCAGTTTATTGATTTTAATCAAGTCATGCACCAAGTGCTGGGTGGCACCGGTACGCGCCGCTATTTATTAATATTCCAAAACAATCGGGAAATGCGTCCGACCGGAGGCTTTATCGGCAGTATGGCGCTGATCGATGTCGAGCGGGGAGCGATCAAGAAAATTGAGATACCGGGCGGCGGTCCCTATGACATGCAGGGTCAGCTCAAGGAAAAGGTAATTGCGCCGGCGCCGCTGCATCTGGTAAACCCTAATTGGTATCTTCAGGATGCCAATTGGTTTCCCGACTGGCCGACTTCGGCTCAGAAAGTCATGTGGTTTTATGAGAAAAGCGGCGGGCCGACGGTGGATGGCGTCATCAGTCTCACGCCTGAAGTTATTACCAATTTACTGAAAATCACCGGCTCGATCGATATGCAAGCCAAATATGGCGTTACGATCACCAGCGAAAACTTTATTGACGAAACCTTGAACCAGGTCGAATTGGTGTACGACAAGACCACCAATAAGCCAAAACAATTTATTGCTGATTTGTTGCCGGAATTATTAAACAAGCTGCTGGCCAGCAACCAGACGGCCTTTTTGTCGGTATTGGATTCATTGAGTCAATCGCTCGACGGCCGGCAGATGTTGATGTATCTCAATGATCCGACATTAGAAAACCAGGTCAAGAATTTTGGCTGGGGCGGTGATATCAAGTCAACGGCCGGCGATTACTTGATGGTAGTAAATAGTAATATTAGCGGCGGTAAAACCGACGCGGTGATTGATCAGACCATTGATCATGATTTGGAAATTAACACCGATGGGACAGCCACGGCCACGGTAGAAATAACCCGAACCCACACCGGCCAACCGGGCGATACTTGGACCGGGGTTAAGAATGTTGATTACCTGCGTCTCTACGTACCGCAGGGTGCTACGCTATTAGAAGCGACCGGTTTCGAACAACCCGATCCCAAACTAATGAAATCACCCAGCCGGGAATACGCGCCCGATGCTGACTTGGCTAATATTGAAGGTCGGGTGATTATAGATGAGCGTTCTGGCACCAGGATCAATCAGGAATTTGGTAAAACCGTATTTGGAAACTGGGCGCAGGTGGAGCCTGGCCAAAGCATCAAGCTTAGGCTGGTCTATCGGCTGCCAATCAATTTAAAGCCTGATGGCGTTATTAATCGTGCGGTGCTCTATAGTCTGTATGTCCAAAAACAATCGGGGTCATTCAATAGCGTCTATCGATCGACCATAAGTTATCCAGAGTCCTGGGCTATTTCAGGCGTATGGCCGGATCCCAACGCAGTTCAGGCAGATAATAGTACGTTTCGAATCGATACTGTGTTAAAGGGTGATTATGTTTTCGGTACGGTGTTCGAAAAATAGTACGACAGAACAAATATATTACGGTTTGTGATGTGTTCGTATATATAAGCAACCACTTATCATGCTGAGAGAACACGAAATAACGGCCGATCCATATTTCCAAGATCGCCTAAATACAGCCAAAGAACATCGAGTGCTCGCGCGGATCAACTTAGAACGTCTATCATCACACGAAGTTGAGGCCAATTACGAACTACCACATCCGGTGATTGAAGGGGAGATCGGGGAAATAGGATGGAGCGAAAAAGCTGTCGATAATATTATTGATGCGGCCAACCGGGGATATATTAATATTGTTAGGCTAGATGATGAACGGATTCGGATCGAATTACTACCTCTGAAAATCTTACCGGAACAACTTGGCCACGTCACAGAACTTGAAAATCTACAGCGTCATATTGATAACGGTGGGGCGGTGTTTGGATCGCCCGAAGAAAAAACCCCCACCTATTTGCAAACTGTAGATTTCGCCGTAGAAGGATATATGGACGACGAAACGGTGGGGAGAAGGTACGCTAGAGTTTATGTAAATAGCCAGGCGCTTAAGTTGAAACGCAATGTCTTTCTTGACCCGGAAAGTTTGCACGTTACGGATTATGAATACGGATACGCCTTTTGCGTCTACGGCGGAGTGCCAAATACGGCGATTGAACACGCGGACATTATTCAAGCTAGGAAAACTAGACAAGAAAAAGGCAAAACCTTACTAACAGACTACGCTGATAGCGAGGTAGATGCGGAACAAATGATGAATAGGGCAAAAGAGCGATTGCGTACGTATATCGAAAGTCTTTGATAATTAGTCGTCTTAACGAACCGGATATCGAATAGAATATGGCCATCAACCAGAAATAGGAATGATGGTTTTTACTTTTTGGTAGAAATGTTATACTTGTGGCATGACTTTATGCTTTAAAAATTTTGAAAAGCAACCAAATATCCGTTACGGCATCACTGAACAATCTGATGGGTCAATGTATTTGTCGGATGATTTTGAGCTGGGAAAGGCTAATAGAAATAACCGAGCAAAATATTTGGCGCGACATGGATATGATATTAGCAATTTAATCCAGGCTAAGTTGGTTCACGGTAATGATGTAAGAAACGTAAACTCGATCGATATGTATAAAATAATTAATAACGTTGATGGTTTGATTACCAATGATAGGTATGTTCTACTCGGTCTCACGGCCGCAGACTGTTTCCCGGTATATTTTTATGATCCCAAGAAAGCAGCCGTTGGCATCGCTCATGCCGGTTGGCGGGGGACAGTGAAAGGCATCATACAAAACGCGGTCAATAAAATGCAATCAGAGTTTGGCAGCAATCCAAAGAATATTATTGTAGGCATTGGACCAGGCATACGGCCGCGTCATTATTCTATCAAGCTGGAAATAGAAAAAGAATTTCCCGACTATGCAAAAGAAAATAGGCAGGGAATTACATTTGTGGACCTTCCAAAAATTATCACTCAACAGCTGCTAGATGAGGGTATTGATAAAAACAACATAAACGATTGTGGCGAGTGCACCTACTGCATGAGCGAAAAGTACTTTTCACATCGACGGGACCAAGTGGATCCATTGGAAACTATGCTGGCTTACATAACTATGGTGTAAATCAGGTTGACAAATGTCAAAAAATCTGATATCATTATAGATAGGAACAACAAAAACAAAAACAAAAGAGGGGCTAAGAGTCAATCTAGCCTCAAACGGCTTACAAAAAGCCGACTGGGACAGGGCGCTTAGCCCCCATCGTTCCCTCTCTGTTGTTCCAAAAAGAAAAGTGCCGGGGGTTTAGTAAAATACAAAAACAAAAACAAAAATGAAGAAGCCATGTTTTGCGTTATTAAGTCTGGGCAGCGTAATTATGTGCGCCGCTTTTTTGTTACCAAAGATGTCGCTAGCGGCCGGTGTGCGCGAGCCGATGGTGAAAGTAAGCGATCCAAAAACTCTTCAGGCAACCGGTGAGTTTTTAGCTTTTGATAAATCATTTCAGGGCGGCGGTACGGTGGCGGTTGATGACGTCAATGGCGATGGCCGACCGGAGATTGTCGTCGGTGCTGGGCCGGGTGGATCACCCAGGGTAAATATTTTTCTAACTGACGGGACATTAATAAAAAGTTTCTTGGCTTACGGTGCCAGCTACACCGGCGGGGTTGAGGTGGCGGCCGGTGATTTGAACGGCGATGGAACAGCGGAAATAATTGCTGGTACGGGTGCGGGTGGCGGCCCCCAGGTAAAGATATTCAATGCCAGCGGACAGGATATGTTTACGCCGGGATTTTTTGCTTTTGATAAAAATTACCATGGCGGCATCCATGTCGCAGCTTGTGACTTTGACGGCAACGGTACATCGGAAATCGTCGTCGGCAGCGGCAACGATAGCGATCCGCACGTACGCGTATTTGATCGCTTTGGTACAGCGCAGGCGCTGGACTTCCGGCCGTTCTCAAACCAGGATCGCGGCGGAGTATCAGTATCGTGTCTGAATGCTGATGGAGGCCGAACAGAAGAATTGATCACAGCTATCCACTTTTATGGAGTAGCGCACGTGAAAGTATATCGTGGTAATAGCGAACGAACAATCATCGGTGACTTTATAGCCTTCCCAGAATCTTATCGCGGCGGCATAAATGTAGCCGGCGGAGATTTAGACGGAGATGGTTTGGACGAGGTAATAGTATCGGCCAGCCAAAATGGCGGTCCGCAAGTTCTCGCATTTGAAGCCTATGGCAAACCGCTGGGTGTGAATTACTTTGCTTATGAATACACATTTAGGGGCGGAGTGAATGTTGCGGCAGGAGACACCCTGGGATTAGACGGCCCGGATTCGATTATTACTATGCCCGGCAGCCAAGTTGCCGAGGGGCGCACCGACTATCGCAAATATATTGAAATTGATTTGTCAGATCAGAGACTAAAATATTTTGAAAACGGCATCAAGGTAGGCGAGCATCAGATCTCCAGCGGGAAACCCGGTATGGACACGCCCACCGGCACGTTTAAGATTTTTAACAAGCAGACAGTAGCCTACTCAAACAAGTACAAACTATATATGCCCAGCTGGATGCAATTTACGGCGCAGGGTCACGGGTTGCACGGATTGCCGTATTGGAAAATGAAAAATGGCGGACTATACTATGAGGGGGCGAATCATTTAGGAAGAAAAGTATCGCATGGATGCGTGCGGTCATCGATCGCCGATGCGGCCAAGCTGTGGAACTGGGCCGAGAATGGTACAACCGTAATAGTTCATCAGTAGTCGCAGATAAAATATAGCGCTCTTTCGGAGCCGGTAGCAGCCACCGGCTTTTTAGTTTACTCGGCTGATAATAAAACCGACAAAAAAACAAACGCTCGGCTACTTGCCAAAAATGCTAGAAAATGGTAAAAATGAAACAGAGATATTTAATTACCAAATATGAATCAACCTAGCGCAAAAACAAGTCTAAACACCCGCTCTATCTGGGGGATATTCATTGTAATCATCGGCCTATTGTTTCTTCTGCAAGAACTGGGTTTGAACATACAAGCCGGGAAATTTTGGCCGGTTGTACTGCTGATACCGGGGTTGGCTTTTTGGACAATGTTTTTCTCGCGGCGCCAGCATAAGGGCATGGAGGGGGTATTGATACCCGGAACCATATTGACGGTACTGGGTGCGTATTTTATGTTTGAGTCTTTGACTGACTATACCACCAGCGGGGAAACATCATTTATCTACACGCTGGCCGTAAGTTTGGCTTTTTTTGCCGCCTATCATTTTGGCGACCGATCGCGTGGATACTTAATACCAGCTTGGATACTGTTGGGTGTAAGCGTGTTAATTCTCATGTCGGTCGCGGCCAGGCGGGAGGTTTGGCCGGTGATATTGATTTTAGTCGGTCTCTGGCTGATTGTCCGGCCTAATCGCGGATCGAAGCATAACGAAAGTCAATCGACGTCCGAACAGCCGGCAAATCATGATCAAGCAGCCGATCATCAAACGTAATATTATTAATTACCATACATATGAAACTTCACGCCCTATCCAACAAAAATAGAGTAGCCCTGGCAATAAATGTCATCACATTGTTGTTGGTCAACGCTGGCGGAGTTGGTTTATTCTTGACGCCAACAATGGCACAAGCAGGTGTTTCGAAAATATGGTTAACTGCAAATGGATGCGGTCCAAAAAGTGACAAGGTAGATTATGCTGATGTTGCGAATCGGATTTTTGTGAATGGCGAGTCATTCTCAGCGGGTGATATGAATTGGAGTGTTGCCGGACAAATCGAATCGGGCGATGCTAATATCGTGGTAAAAAACGGTGTCTATACGGTTGATGCTACCGGCACATTTTGCTTTAGAGTTTATAAGGTGAACACCGATGATTGGGGAAAATATAACGTGACGTTTGGAAGCGAAACGGAGGCGTATCAAGTTAATCCCTATGTTACCGGGTATGTATATATTGATCCGAATGCCGACAATAATTATATCGGCGGTATTAGCTGGGAAGTAAAAGCTACAAAGGGCAGCGATACAATAACAACTAATGCGGACAGCAATGGCGCATATGTAATTAGCTTGCCACACAGTGATGGTAATTGGGCCGTTAGTGAAACGTTGCGACCTGGTTGGACACAAATATTACCGCAGGCTCCGGATTCATATAGCATCTCTGTCGATAGTCATACTAAAGTCATCGCAAACAATGATTTTAAAAATAAGTTTACCGCGGTAGTCAGACAATCTCCCGACATGAACGGAGATGGCGTAGTAGATCTTCTCGACCTGATAATAATCGGAGATTCATATCTTAAACATGCTGGTGACGCAGGCTTCGACTCGCGAGCCGATTTGGATCAAGATGGTTACGTCAGTGAGATAGATAAAGCGTCGTTTGGCATGGCATTTAACGACCCGGCTTGGTGGGCGGCCTACTCGGTAAATAGTAAGACAAAAACCGATTCGAATCCCGATGAAAATATTATTAAACCACTAGAACCAGTCGTGGTAGCGCCATTGCTTACTCAAACGGTCACGAACGATGCAACAACCTTCTTGAAACCTGGCGGATTAGTCAATTATACCGCCACGATAAAAAATACCGGCAATGCTGCAGCGCAGAATGTTAAGGTTATAGCAACATTACCAAGCGGTCTTTTCTTCACAGATTCACTGGGAACGGAGAAAACATTAACTTCCGGTGGAGCGCTGGGGCCGAATGATACCATGACTCTGAAATATCAAGGGACTATAAAAAACGACGCTATTAATGGTATATACAAAGACACGCTAACAGTTACTGCTGATAATCATACTATGCTTAACGGAGGCTCTTCAGTGGAGGTGCGTCTGCCTGAGGTGGTGCTGCCAAATACCACCACCCTAGACGTCGCGCTCCAATCAAATGTGACATTTGTCAATCCAGGCGATGCCATAAAATATACGGTAATAGTGACAAACACCGGCGCTGCACCGGCGGTTGATGTGCGCTTGAGAATGACATTACCGGACGGGCAGACTTTCGTAGAAACCGGCTCGGCTGAACGGGAGTGGGCATTGGGTAATATTGCGGTAGGAAATAAAGTTACCACTACAGTTGACGGGATTGTATCGGAAACAGCTGCCGCCGGTATTGGTAAGGCGTCAGCTGTAGCCACCTCGGTTAGTATTAGTTCCGCTGTAGCAGCATTTATCAATATCGAGGTAAAGGCACCACAAGTATTAGGTGCCGAAACAGGCCCTACGGATACGGTTGAAACATTGGCTGCGACCGGAATTGGCTGGGCGGACTATGTCTTGCTTATGGCCATTGGAATGTTATGGCTGGGTTCGGGGATATACTGGTATCGGCTGCGGCAAAAAATAAATCATGCCACGGGTAAATAAACCCACTAGACAAACGGTCAAAAAAGTTCGGCGCGCCAACGTCCGAAGCCGAGTGGCAGCGGTTCAAAAACGCCAGAATATTTTATCGGTTAGGTTTGGCTACGGATTGATTGCGCTTGCCGCTTTGGCCGGGGTATTGTTGGCTTACCCGTATGTCAAAAGTTGGAGCTGGTCAGCGGGCGAGGTTAGCTCCGTGTCACCCCACGTGGTAAATAACGGATCTGATTCTACTACCAAACAACTCACTGATGAGAACAGGCTGTTAATACCATCAATCGGGGTCGATACGCCGATTATCGAAGGTCCAAACGAGTCGGCACTCAACCAGGGTGCTTGGCGCATACCCAAAACCTCCACGCCGGATCAGGGCGGTAATACAGTAATTAGCGGCCATCGGTTCAAATATTTGCCGCCCAACAACACCACATTTTATTTGCTGGATAAATTGCAGCCAGGTGATGCGATCCAGGTGCAATGGGCAGCCAAGCTGTATAATTATCAGGTAACCGGATCACGCGAAGTGAAACCCGAACAAGTTGAAATCTTAGACAATACCAACGATGACCGGTTAACGCTCTTTACCTGTACGCCGATATTATCAACGGCGCGTCGGCTGGTGGTAACTGCCAAGCTGGTGAACATTGCAAATGGCGCGTGAAGTCGTTGACAAAATAGCAATTTTGAGATATGATTCGGCATTGGACAGCCAAGTTCAAAAAATATGAATGAGCCATCATACGCAAATCTACAGAGCATTGGTAGCCGAAGTACGGAGTATTTTAAGCATTATTTTATTCCGCACGATGGCAATTTCCACCGACCTAAAATTCTAAGATACCGGTGGTTGCGTGGTTTCACCGTCGCCTTGTTGCTGGTAAAAGTATCAGTTACCGGTTTTCTCTTTTTATCGTATCCCAGCCAGGCTCAGTTTGCATCGATTACGGCCGAACAAATTGCCAGTTTGACTAATTCGGAAAGGGAAAAAGCCGGCCTACCTGCGTTGAATACCAACGGCTTATTGCAAAAAGCAGCACTCAATAAGGCTAATGATATGGTGGCCAAAGGTTATTTTGACCATACCAGCCCGGACGGGCGGCGACCATGGGACTGGGTGGCTGGAACCGGATATCGTTATATTTATGCGGGTGAAAATTTGGCGAAAGATTTTACCAGCGCCCAAAGTACCGTCAAGGCGCTGATGAACAGCCAGTCGCATAGAAAGAATATTTTGAATGAAAAATATTCCGATATCGGGATTGCGGTAGTTGACGCAACATTTGAAGGGCGAACCACCACTTTGATGGTGCAACTGTTTGGATCCACCAGTAACGCCAACCTAGTCAAATCAAACACTGTCAAACCGACTGTTGTGACTCCAGTAGAAAATCCACCTGCTCAAGTGCCAGCGATCACTCCGCCGGTTCCAACCTACACCGCCCAGGTGGTGGAGCAAAGCCAGGATATTGTTCAGCTAGCCAGTGGAACTGAAACCTCGATTTGGGCCGAGTTCAAAAATACCGGTACAGCAGTCTGGCAAAATAGCGGCGATCATTTTATTGCGCTTAATGTCACCGATCCGGCTGGCCGGCACAGCCCATTCCAGCACTATCGCTGGCCGGAGTATTATCGTGCCGGCATATTACCAGTATCCGAAGTTAAACCCGGTGAAAAGGTAAAAATCGAGTGGCCGATTATGGCGCCGAATACACCCGGTTCGTATCAAGAAAATTTTGCGTTAGTGGCAGAAAATTTGACCTGGATTGATGGCGGCTCGTTTAATGTTCCAATAATTGTTTCGGCACCACTGCCCGTATCGGGACAGGTAAATGGTCAATCAACATCATTAGTTGAAAATACCATATCCACCGCCAGTATCATTCCCGCACAGTCTTACAGCCAACCAAATATCGGCTTAACGGCAATATTGGTACGCTATGCGGATTATTTCTACTTGGTCATATTCGCCTTACTGTCCGTTGCGTTGATGCTAACCGTATTTATCAAGATAAGAATTCAACACGCCCCCACATTGGTTCGCACCATGCTGGTAATTGTATTAGCCGGGCTGCTTTACCTGACGCATTTCCATTTCCTGGACGTACTTGGCAATAACGTGAAATTGTTCTAAAATACCATCCGGAAACAAACGGCAGGGAGTGGCATAATCTATGCTTCACCCCTCGTTGTTATTGCGCTGGCTGGCAATCGGTTATTTTCTGGGAGTGGGCGCCTGGTCATATTGGCGTCCACCAGCTTTGATTTGTCTCGCAGTGGCTGTAATGTCTATTGTGATAGCGTATAGCACGCACAAGTTAGCCTGGTCGGGAATCGTAATGGTGACGCTGGCGTGTATTATCGGTGCGGTGCATATTACCGGCACATTGTCACAACGAACAGCTGGGCGGGTGGCGGGTTGTTGTGATAAACCGCTTCAAATATATGGCACAGTGGATGCCGAGCCGATAATAGGCATCGATCACCAAACGCTCACTATCGCGCCCAAATCAATTGGTAATGTTAGCCGCTCGGCTAGGATGTTGGTTCGTTTGCCGCTGGGGCAAGCGATTAAATATGGCGATATCGTCACATTAAAATGCTCACCCAGTCTGCCGAAGCCGACCGATGATTTTGCTTATGATAAATATCTTATGCTATCGAACATCCGCGCCACCTGCCAGACCGCTTACGTAGAAGTTGAGGGGAGCCAACGCAGCCATGTTGTTATGCGGTTGTTATTCCAAGCCAAGCATTGGACCACCGAAAGACTTCAGCTGGCCTTACCAGAACCGCAAGCATCGCTTATGGCTGGATTATTGATCGGTTCACGTAGCGGTTTGCCCGAATCAGTATCAAACGATTTTCGAGCCAGCGGCGTGTCACACATTATTGCCATATCGGGTTACAATATTACAATCATAGCCTCCATGATTTTCACCGTCACATGCCGTTACCTGGGGCGTAATCGAAGTTTTTGGTTGGTAGTCGCCGTATTGTTTGTATTTACTATTATGACCGGGGCGCAGGCATCGGTTGTCCGTGCCGCTATTATGGGTATAATGGCCTTGTTGGCAAAAAAAATCGGACGGGTCGGTGCAATTACCAACATCTGGCTAGTGGCCGGACTATTGATGATCGCAGCCAATCCAATGGTGCTAGTTTATGATGCCGGATTTCAATTGTCATTTCTGGCTACCGCTGGGTTGATTTGGATATCGCCGGTAATTGAAAAATACCTAAAATGGGTACCGCAATTAGTCGGTATACGAGAATCTCTGGCTTCAACTTTATCTGCCACAGCCCTTACCCTGCCGATCATGATCGGAAATTTTCGTCAGGTGTCATTAATATCGCCGGTAGTAAATATGTTAATACTGCCGGTGATACCCGCGATAATGGCTGTTGGTGCGATTATTATCGTCACGGCCGCAGTCAGCGCGACGCTAAGTCAAATCATCGGCTGGTTTGGGTGGCTGGGATTGTCATACATATTAAGCATTACGCATTGGTTCGGTAATTTACCCCACGCGGCTATTAAAATCGAACAAGATACAACATTAAAACTACTGGGCGGATATAGTGTGGCAATATTGATAGTTTTACTTAGGAAATTATCAGCTTATCGAAAGAAAAATGCGACATAGAATTATAAAACTCATCATTAGAGCCGGTCTGTTGTCGGTGGCGTTGCTGGTTATTGTTGTTTTGCGGCACAATCAGGGATACCGGGTGATATTTTGCGATGTGGGACAAGGCGATGCCATATTGATTACGGCGCCAAATAACATCCAGATACTAATTGATGGCGGACCCGATCAGCGAATTCTAGAGAAACTTGGCAAGTATATGCCCTTTAACGATCGTACCATCGAAACTGTCGTGGTAACGCATCCGCACGCGGACCATTTAGCTGGTTTGTTGGAAGTCGCCCAGCGTTATAAAATCGACCGAGTAATCGAAACTGACATGCCCGCAAATGATTCACTGGCTGAAACTTGGGACGGCATACTAAGCCGACGAGGCATCTCGACAATTCGGGGGAAAACCGGTCAAAAATGGCGGTATGACGATAATCTAACCATAAGTATTATTTACGCAACGGAGCGCACGGCGGCATCGGTACGGGACTTGAATGAACTCTCTATTGTTAGCGAGGTGAATATTCTAGGTAGAAAGTATTTAATGACCGGTGATATGACGCAGGCCATGGAAGAGACAATTATGATGAACGAACCAACGCTCCGAGTTGATGTGCTGAAGGTAGCGCATCACGGCAGTCATTTCGCAAGCCAGGAGTTATGGTTAAAAACAATTAACTCAACCTTAGCGGTTATCTCGGTGGGTCAACCCAATCGATATGGCCATCCCGCACCTGAGATACTGTCACGCCTGCAGCAACAGGGAATAATATATTGGCGGACAGATCAAACGGGTGACATTCAAATGATCTATAAAAACGGCCAATGGGTGACGCAAACCGAAAAAAGTGTTATGCTATAATCAAATTAATGGAAAATAAATGAAAAAAACTATAGCTCTAATGTTGGTGGTTTTTGGGTTGGGTTGGTGTGGGCATAAAGCTCAGGCTGCCTACGGCGACGTTTCAACTTATTTGGGAAA
Organism: Patescibacteria group bacterium; assembly: GCA_041661625.1. NCBI lineage: Bacteria > Patescibacteria group bacterium. The sequence continues at coordinate 38,098 of JBAZUB010000001.1, forward strand.
ACCATATGATGGCGATGGTGGGCAAGCCATCAGTGCATATTTTGATTTTCCGGAAGACGTGGTAGTTGACGCTAATAACAATCTTATTGTGGCCGATACCGCCAACCACGTGATTAGGAAAATAGATACCAAGGGCATTGTCACTACTTTAGCCGGTACCGGTTCCTATGGCGATGCTAACGGAGCGGCGACGGCGGCTGAATTTGCATCGCCGCGCGGTGTTGTCACCGACACCAACGGGAATGTTTATGTGGCGGATAGCGAGAATAATCAAATACGTAAAATCGATCGATATGGAGCTGTCTCGGCCTTAGCCAGCGGTTTGAGTAACCCGCAGGGCGTGGATGTGTATGGAGGGTATGTGTATATTGCGGATACCGGCAGTAACTCCATTAAACGATTGCCAGCCGCTGGCGGTGCGGTTCAGACTGTAGCCAGCAATCTAAGCGCACCCAAAAAGATTTCTATTGATAGCAGTGGAACCTATATTTACGTAGCCGATAGCGGCAGCCATAAGGTAAAACGGGTAAACCTATCGACGGGCGATGTGGTTGATATCGCCGGTTCGGGCAATGCGGGCTATGTCGAAGGTACCGGCGCGGCGGCATCTTTTAACAATATCTGGGGGGTAGAGTACTACAACAACAAGCTGTATGTCACCGATGGCGACGGTTACACAGATTTCTTGAGAGTTATCGACCTGTCAAATTCCACTACTAGTCTGCTGGCACAGGATGCGGTGATGGCGACACTGAACTTTCCCAGCGGCTTAGTGGTATCAAATAACTATATTTATGTTGCCAATTCGGGTATTGGTACGATCAGACGCTTTAGTCTGGCCGATCCGTCCAATGTCAACGAAGACATCGCTGGTGCCAATCGATTCAACAATCGTGATGGCGCCGCCGCCCAAGTATTGCTGGGCCGTCCCTGGGACATGGTGCTGAGTCCGGATCGGCAATGGTTATATGTGGCCGAAAACAATAAAATCCGCCGGATTAACTACGCTACCGGGGACGCTATTCATCTGATTGGCAGCGTAGTGGATAATTATCGTGAAGGTGATGTCACGAGCGCGCGGTTTAGCAATATTACTTCGCTAGCGATAAATTCCGACGGCAGTACGCTATATCTGACCGATCGGTGGAATAATCGTATCCGAAAAGTAGAACTCGCCACATCGATAAGTTCGCTGGTAGCGGGCGGCGGCTTGATTAACAGTACCGGTGAGCAGAATAACGGTTATGCTGAAGGTGTGGGCGATACAGCCAGATTCGACAAACCGGCCGGAATTGCCATCTCGCCCGATAACAAATATCTCTATATTTCTGACTCGGGGAATAATCGCATTCGCCGGATTACCATTGCTAGTGGCGAAACAGTACTAATTGCCGGAGGAAGCGCCGGGTTTACGGATGGTGCTGGCGGGGAAGCTAAGTTTAATAAACCCTACGGTTTGTCGTTGGATAAATACGGCGAAAATCTATACGTCGCCGACACTAACAATCATGCGATTAGAAAGATATCGTTAGCCAGTAACATGGTTAGCACATTGGTGGGGACGGGTTCGGCAGGCTATAACGATGCGATTGGACGCCGGGCGGTATTTTCATATCCGGAATATTTGAGAGTGGATACGGCGGGAAATATTTATGTCACGGAAGCGGGATCGCACCGTGTCAGATTGATCGAAAAAGACACCCTGATCACGAAGTTAGTAGCCGGTTCCGGAGAGCGAGGCTATCACAACGGAGCAAGAGCCGTCGCGGAATTTAACAATCCGAAGGGTATGTTGATTGATGGTCGGTCAAATATTGTGATGGTGGCCGACTCCAATGATGATGTTATTCGCCAAGTAAATATTCAAGGTACCGCTCCATTTACCGAGGCCGGGCCGGAGATAACAAACGTTAGCCCCAATACCATCGCTTTATCATGGGACAAGGGGACGGGATTGCGGGTGAATATCTTTGGTAAAAACTTCCGTCATGGTGCAGCGGTAAAATTTGGACAAATTGATGCCACGAAAACCTACGTTGTTAAAAGCACGGAATTAGTTATTGAGCTGCCGGTAAAACAATTATCAACCGGTTGGTATGACGTTTCAGTAACTAACACAGATGGTCAATCGGCATCACTTTATCGAGGTCTGGGTGTAAAAACCTCAACGGGCGCATCGGTTCCAAACATTGATCATCCATTAGACGAAAAAGGTTCCTTCTATGCATATTCCAGCAAAGTACGGGGTGGTTATTTTGCCGCCTCTGGTAATGTGATGGGTACGTCTGCCGCTGAGATAGTGGTCGGGACAGACCGCGGTCTCGGCCCCCAAGTCCGGGTCTTCAGTGGCACCGGCATGGTTCTGAGCCAGTTCTTCGCCTACGCCCAAACATTGCGTTCTGGTGTCCGGGTAGCCACCTGTGACACCAATAATGATGGTTATGATGAAATAATCACAGTCCCAGGCAAAGGCGGCCGGCCTCAAGTCAGAATATTCAATGGCAAAGGCACCCCCATAGGCAAAGGGTTCTTTGCCCTGGATGGCAAGTTCACCGGCGGAGCCAACATTGCCTGCGGTGATGTCAACGGCGACAGCCGTCCTGAAATCATCGTAGCGGCCGGCCCCGGCGGCGGCCCCCATGTCACCATCCATAAATCTGACGGCACCATGCTGACCAATTTCATGGCCTACGCCAAGAACTTCAAAGGCGGCATAGTCCTGGCGGCCATCGACATCGACGGCAACGGCTCCAAAGAGATCATCACCGCTCCCGAGAAAGGCGCTCCTCATCTCCAGATGTTTACCGGCAAAGGCAAGCGCATGAATCCCGGTATCTACGCCTTCAGCCGCACCTTCGGCGGCGGCCTCTCAATTGCCGGCGGTGATGTCGATGGCGACGGCATTGAAGAAATACTCACTACCCCCGGCCCCCAATCCCAGGCCCTCCTCAAGATCTTCAAAAACAGCGGCCAAACCCTATCCAAGAGCTTCTACCTCTATCCCAAAACCTTCACCGGTGCGGCCCACATTACATCCGGCGACGTTAACGATGACGGACTAGACGAGATTATTGCCGTCCCGTACTCCAACTCCTCCCCGATGGTCAAAATCTACAACCAGAATGGGGCGCTGACGGAGTAAGAAATAAGCAAACATTATTGAGCCAAAAAGCTTTCTTTTGGGTACACGAAAAAACCGCATACAAGTATCCGGTGTTTCCGAGTGGCGGACCCAAGGGGATTTGAACCCCTGATCTTCTCCGTGACAGGGAGACGTGTTAGACCGGGCTACACCATGGGTCCACGTATCGTGGCTCTGTTGGAATATTGAGAACAAAAAGCATTATAGCACAGCAATCAGATTAAGCAAGCCCATTGCCAAAAAGAGACCAGCCGAGTATACTTGCCGGGTATAAAAATAAATCAAACTGTTTTATGAATCATTTCTTGAGGTATTGGCTGCCAGTAATGTTATGGGCAAGTTTGATATACTATTTTTCGTCACTGCCAAATCTACACACGGAATTTGGAGGGTCGTGGGATCTAATACTTCGCAAAGGAGCACATGCGTCTGAATATGCAATTCTAGCCTGGCTGTTGTGCCGCGCAGCAGTACCACGGCCGGTAAACTATCGGATTCGATACTTGGTTATTTTTCTAATAGCGGCTGGTTACGCGGTGACAGACGAGTGGCACCAATCTTTTGTTTTTGGTCGTACAGCGACACGCTATGATGTAATGATAGACACAGTCGGCGCATTGGCCGGTATATTATTGCATGGGTGGTTTTTCCTAAAATCCAGAATTTTGAATAAATAAGTTTTACCTATGCCCAGACTTCTTAGTATCAACCCGTTCAGCGATTTTGCCTAGACGTGAAGTTACCAAGACAGCAATGATTGTTACGGCGACCGCGTATAAGAACAACGATATCAAGCTGCCTTTAGCGCCAAATATCTGTTTGAATAATGACTGAATGGCTTCGTTCCAAGCTAGCGCTGCTACCAGGCCAAAGGCGCTGGTTGCCAGCGTTATCATGGATTTGATTACTTCCTTACTCATACACGTAGGGTTAGTGATAAGCGAGTAGATTATACCACGAATATTATGCTTGCCGTGAGGGCTGATGACGTGGTACATTTATATTGAGATACGTAATATCAAGCCCATGATTATTGGTCTGATAGTTATCGCGATCGGGATTGTCTGGTTATTTTCTGCCAATGGACTGCTGAGTTCCCATACTTGGGATATGATATGGGCATTGGCGGTTATCGGCGTGGGCGTGTGGTTAATAATCCGGAGCCAAAGAGAAAAACCCTGGTGGCGCGTGTTTGATAATCAAAGCCGTGAAGACTGGGAACGTTGGGGGCGCGAATTTGGCAGTCGGGTAGAGAATTGGAGCCGGTCGATTGGCCAGGAAACCGGTGTGCAGTCAAAACGGTTCGGGCAAGAATTGGGGCGGCAGATCGAAGAGGGCGTCAGAAAAATGTTTAATAGCAAAGACGACCACCATAATACGGCAGCGTCGGATGCTAACCCAAACGAAGCTAATCAAGCTCAAAATGGACAATAAACATTGTCGACAATGCGAGCAGGCTTATACCGAAGGTGCTGATGGCTATTGCCAGGAATGCCTTCGAAAAACACAAGCTGATATGCTGAAACAATGGAATAATTTGAATGAACCGGAGGAGTAACTTCATTGATATAAGATATTGGAGAGAATGAAAAAAAACAAAAGCTATTTCGGAGCTATATCAATAATAATCGGTACCGCGGTCGGGGCGGGAATTTTTGCCTTGCCCTATGCTTTTGCCAAAGCCGGATATTTAGTTGGCGCTTTATATTTGGTGGTGCTGGGAAGCGTATCGATAATTCTGATACGCGCTTATACTGAAGTTGTTCTGCGAACTCCGAAACGACACCAAATTGTCGGATATGTCAGAGCCTATCTAGGTAAGCGCGCGCGCGCCGTATCACTTGCTTCCTTTGTGGTTGGCATCACTGGTGCTTTAGTAGCTTATACTATCCAGGTGGGACGGTTTCTGCAAGCGGTACTTGGTTCAGCGTTGGGTGGCGACGCGTCAACTTATAGCTATATTTTTATCGCTGCTATGGCCGTTGTGGTCTTCTTTGGTCTGGGGTTAATTGGTCGAATTGAAAAATATTTAGTTGTCGTACTACTGGCGATTGTAGGCGTGATTGCTTTCAAAGGTATGGGGCAGGTTCATGTTGAGCAATTGATGACGTTTGATCCATTGTATGTGTTTTTACCATATGGCGTGGCGCTATTCGCTTTGAGTGCGGCGTCAGCAATACCGGACGCGGTTGACGAAATTGACAACAAGAAGAAACTAAACAGCGCGATTACCTGGGGTATCGCGATACCTATAATTGTCTATATCATTTTTACACTGGTCGTGGTGGGGGTGAGTGGCGCCGGTACGACCGAAGGCGCGATGACTGGGTTGGCACCTTATCTCGGTGAGGGAATAGTTATCGTTGGATCGCTGCTAGGAATTATGACCATGAGCTTGGCCTTCATGAACCTGGGCATGGTATTGAAGGAGATCTATCATTTTGATCTCGGTCTACCGAATACCGCCGCTTGGTTAGCGGCCATATTACCACCCCTGGTTGTGTTCGCGCTCAAGCTAACCTCCTTTGTGTCTACAATTGCCTTTGTTGGCGGGGTAATGTGCGGCGTTGATGCCATAATGATTTTGCTTATGTGGCAGCGCGCTCGGCACATAGGCAAACGAAAGCCGGAATGCGTGATAAATATTCCTCATGCGGTACAATTTGTCATTATGGTAATATTCGGCGCCGGCATAGCCTACGAATTGTATTATCAGTTTATGGCTTAAGGAACATTTCAAAATTATCAAATCTAAAAGAACGGGGCTCTCGAATAGAGAGTTATTTTTGAATATTTATGGATTAGGAGAGAGCGTCACGCTGGACGTATCGTGAAATGTGGGTGTTAAGGTTTTGCGGAAGCCGATCCGGTCGGGAGCGTTTTTGCCTGATCCCCACATCTCACCCCAAAAGACGGTATATTCACCAAAGCGGTCATTGATAGCGTCTACGGCGCTGGAAATTTTGTTGGCGTGGTTTGGGTTGGCAAAGAGCGCCATTTGCGAGCTGGGTGGCACCAGGTCGAATACCGCCACCGACAGCTGTAATATTCGCCGCCGATGGTTACGAGCAGCGAACAGCTTGAGTGTTTCCTGATAGATTGCCCAGCTGCCACTGATCGGAACGGGCAGCCGCCGATGGGTTCCTCGGCCGCCATCGGATTCTTCGTGCCACCATAGGTTCAAGCCGCATGCCAACAAACCCAGCCGGCGCAGGCGCCGCCCGGTCTTTTCACACAGCTTCATTAGAATACGCTTATGGTAAGACAAATTAGTTGTCTTAATCGGCAGGCAATAGGAGTGGCCAACTGATTTTGGTTGCGCTGGCCGGCGAACACTGCCGATATCCTGGCCATTGAGACTGGCCCAAAGGTAATAGCCCATTTTACCCATCGTCTGGAGCAGATTGGCTACCGGATAGCGCATTAGTTCTAGTGGAGTGGTAATACCAAGCTGGTGGAACCTGGCTTCCAGGCGATGGTTGATGCCCCAAATATCAGTCAGCTCAAGACTCGAATAGAATTCGGCCAGTTGGTCGCGGCGCAGCACCAGCACGCTGCCCTTATCGGCCATGTCGCCGGCCAGTTTGGCCAGGAAGCGGGTGAATGAAATACCAACTGACGCGCCCAGCCAGGAGCCGACTTCATCGCGGATCGACTGTTGGATCCGGCGACCGAGACCGGCCGCGGCGGTTAAATCTGGCACGTGACCTGTCAGATCGAGAAACGCCTCATCGATGCTGTAGGGCTCAATATCGTCACTGTGCCGATTGAGAATAGTAAATATTTTTTCGGTAGTGGAACGATATTTGGCCGGGTCGTTTTCGACCAGCTCGATGGTCGGGCAGATTTTTAATGCGTCCGACACTCTAAAGCCCGTTTTTATCCCTAGAGCCTTGGCTTCCCGCGACGAGGCGATAATGCAGCCATTAGGACTCAGGTAGGCGCACACACCCAAGGGTTTACCGCGCCAAAAAGGATTAGCCTGTTGTTCCACGGACGCGAAATACGAATTCATGTCGATATGGAGGATTATTTTGTCCATACTTGACGCTGTGGATAAATGGACTATACTTAATATCGAGGAGGGATCGGCTCTTTTCGCAGGCAATAACCCGTGTGGCGTAATGTGGATCTTGCGTTCAGAATGCGTGCTGCACGGTTTCGTTAAACGACCGGGCCACCATGAATGCGATTGCGGCTGAGTCTGTGGTCTGGAGAGGATCTGTTCCGTTCTGTCTCGAACCTCCGTGTCGGTCCGAAGTCGGTTCCTCCTCCTTCATGATCTCTTCTCCTTTCTTTCGGATCCTGCACACACCCCTCGGTTACGTCTTACCAACACCCGCGGGGCTTTTCTATTTCAGCAACTAACCGTCGGCGTAAACTTCTTCTAGTCGCCAGGTCAGATCGCGGGGATTGAAGCACAGTTTGAAAGTATTAGCTTCGTCGGAGACGGAAAAGTGAAAAAGCACCGTCGCGCCAGAACCATCGGTGTGAACTAAGTTGACGGTTTTAACCATGTAGCGCCGCCGACCCCAGACAAAAGAGTGGGGCATAACTTTTCGATCCGCGAACGAAGCGACCACTTGAATAGGTTGGTCTATTTTTTCGTGCATATTTTAGTTAGTCATTGCGAGGACGACGAGCTAGCATAGAATTGTGTCATTGCGATCCGGCAGAGCCGGAGAAGCAATCCCACTGTTCGTACATACCGACCAGGGGATTGCCACGCTCGCGGACTCATCCGCAATGACAGGTGCTGATTAGCTGCGCAGCTTGAAGTATCTCCAACCGAACGATAGGCCATAAGCGTGATCAGCGGCGCGGCGCGGGAGTAGGCGAAAGGCGCCGGCGAAACGGAGTCGCCAACCGATCTTTTTTGCGGGTATTGTGGCCGCATTCTTATATGGCCGGGCTAAAGCTCTTGGCATGGGCTTTGTAGTTATTCCAATTTTTTTCAAACGTGCGAAAAATACCACGGACGATGCCCTGAATGGCCGGGTTTTCGGCGTAGATCGGTTTCATAGTCGAATTAGCCGGTTGTAGGCGGATACGGTTGGTCTCGCGGTAGTATCTTTTCAATGTGGCGTAGGTATTGTCGAGCAAGGCTACTACCACGTCTCCATTCTGGGGATAAAAGTTGCGTTCCACGATCACGTAATCACCGTCGAGAATGCCATCTTCGATCATTGATTCACCGCGCACCTTGAGGACATAGGAATTTTCGTCTCGGACAATATTAGCCGGCACGGTGATAGTTTCGTGCTCTTCGATAGCCTCGATTGGTTCGCCGGCGGTAATCAAACCGGCCAGTGGCAGCTCGATGGCTTTCTTGAAGCGGCTGACGGCGGTCAGCTCCAGCGAACGTGCCCGGCCCGATTCGGCCTTGACGTAGCCTTTGTCTTCCAGGCCCTTTACGTGCTCATATATGGTGGCCGGAGATGACAGGCCCAGATTATCGGCGATCTCCCGGTAACTGGGGGAGTAGTCGTTGACCTTGATAAACTCGGACACGAAATCAAGAATCTCTTTTTGTTTTTTGGTTAATCGCTCATTCATATGTGGGGACAATTAAAAATTAACAAATAACAATTAACAACACGAGCATTTAATCTAATATGTTTGTCGGTTGATAAATCATAATTTGCAGTTTGTTAATTCTTAATTGTTACCTGTTAATTGCCTCGTTCTTACTATATACCGAACAAAAACCGAACGCAAGGGTAGTTATCCACAGATCACAAAAAAACCACGAAAACGACAATTTTTTGAGATTGATCTTGCCAGAAAAGGTCAGTTGGAGTAATATCGTCTGGTTGGTCGGCTACTAAGGAAACGGGTCTGGTGATACGAGGAGGAAACATGGCGGATACGATTCTTGAAGATTGCGGGCGTGAGTTGCCACCCACTAGACAACCACGGCCTGCTCGTAATGTTGTCCCGGGTATTCGGGTCGGGCAGGTGGTCGAACATGTGTCTTGGGACGGCGAATCCAAGACGGGCAGAATTGTTGTCCAGGGTAACGCGGACAAGATCCCGAAAGCGGGAAACGGCGTGGTTTTCGGGAAGACGCTGGCCGGACAGATAATCCAGCGCCGATCCAGCAATGGAAGGCTTCCGATACCTGGCAAGGGGCAGGATACGGATCGGCTGCTTCTCACCGTGAGCTGCGACTCCCTTCCGTCGATCGGGGCTCGTATGCTGACTGCCTGAGCGTCGTGACCAATTTCTGACACGGAACAACGTGGGCACGCGGTAACTCAACGATGTTGGGGGACCGCCTTTTTTATGAAATTGAGAATTGATAATTTAGAATGTAGAAATCGGGTATTTTATTTCAGTCATTGCGAGGACGACGAGTCAGCGAGGCGGACGTGGCAATCTCCCGTTGTTTAGTAATGGGATTGCTTCATTCGAAGACTCACTCGCAATGACGAGGTGTTGGTGGGTTTATTCGCAACGACTTATTATTAACGAACTCATTTCCAAGGATGTGATACTTTACGAACCTCTGCAATGACGGTTGCTTAATACCTTCCTTTTGCATTTTGCTTTCATTGTTGTATAATCAACTCATGAAATATCAAAAAATAGACCAAACTCTAAGAGCGATTCAAGAGTGCAAGTACCAGGGTGCCACGGCAGTGGCAACGGCGACGCTGACAGCGTACCGGGATTTCGGATTGGCTTTAAAACTGCATCGGCCAGACAACTGGCGCGCTGAGATGAAGTCCGTCCTGTTGTATATTATCAAGCATAATCGGCCGACCGAGCCATTGGCACAAAATGGTCTGTATTTTGTGTGGCACCGGATCAAGGAATGTCCGAACGGATTAACGCTCAAGGCGGCGGTTAACGAATATCTCGAAACGGTCGTGGTCACACAACGAAGCATCGCCATGTTGGGCCGGTCGGTGATAAAGAAACACGACCATGTTCTGACGCACTGCCACTCGTCAACGGTCGAGCAATTGTTGATCGAAACGCACCGCACCCGGCGGTGTCGAATAATCAGTACTGAAACCCGGCCATTGCTACAGGGCCGGATTATGGCTAAGAATCTACTAAAACATCACGTACCCGTGACCGCAATTGTTGATTCGGCGGCGCCGTTTTTTCTCAGCTCAGAATCAAAACAGTCATGGCGGATAAATAAAGTAGTGATCGGAGCCGATCTGATTCTGCCAGACGGAACCGTGATTAATAAAATCGGCAGCTATGGCATCAGTCTGGCCGCGCACGAGAATAAAGTACCGGTCTATGTCGCCACGACATTACTGAAATATTACGCAGCCGAGAATCCGCCGATCGAGCAACGTTCGGAAAAAGAGGTTTGGCCTCGCGACCCCAAAGGATTGCATGTCCTCAATCCGGCGTTTGATATCGTACCGGAACGTCTGATCGCCGGCATTATTTGTGAGTTTGGTATCATCAAACCACAAGCGTTTAAGTCAACTGTCGTGCGCTATTATCCCTTGATGATGAAACAATGAAGCACGATTACACCCAGCTCGACTATCTTCATCTTCACAAAAAGATTGACCCCAAGACGCACATCATCGCGACTTTTCGGATTGAATCGAACTATCCGCTCAAACACGAGGCTCAGATAATCGCGGCCGAATCATCAGTCGGAACCTGGACCCAGGTAAAAACGATGCGCCGGGCGGTATTCGAACGACTGTCGGCCAAAGTGATCGCGATTGATCATGCCCACAAACGAGTTAAGATCGCCTACCCGCTGGCATTATTCGAGCCTGGTAATATACCGCAACTTTTGTCGAGTGTGGCTGGAAACATTTTCAGCATGAAATCGGTTAAGAAGCTGCGATTGGAAGATTTGGACATGCCGGATAAATATATCAATTCGTTTCCCGGGCCGGCGTTCGGAGTCGGTGGGATCCGAAAAAAGCTATGTATCTACAAGCGGCCGCTGCTGGGCAGCATTATGAAGCCGAAACTGGGTCTAACGTGGCGGCAGCATGCCCACTACGCCTATTTGGCTTTTTTGGGCGGTATTGACCTGGTGAAAGACGATGAAAATTTAACCAGCCAAGAGTTCAATGATTTTACCAAGCGCACCATTGAGATATTGAAACTGGCCAGACGAGCCGAACGGGAAACCGGCAGTAAAAAAGTTTGCGCTTTAAATGTCACCGCGCCAGCTGATGAGATGATCCGACGCGCCCAGCTGATAAAACATCACGGCGGTAGATGTGCCATGGTTGATATAGTGACGGTGGGCTTTTCCGGAGTTCAGGCCTTGCGAAATGCTAACTTAGGTTTGATTCTCCACGGACACCGCGCTATGCACGCCGCTTTTACGCGCGATAAACAAGAGGGCATATCCATGATGGTACTGGCTAAGTTGGCGCGCTTGGCCGGTATTGACCAGCTGCATCTCGGTACGGTAGTGGGAAAAATGGAGGGTACGGCCGATGAGACTAAACAGCTTTACAAATTCGCGCTCAGCAAGTGGGGGAAGATGAAGCCGATGCTGCCGGTAGCTTCGGGCGGTCTGCACCCTGGTTTAGTGCCAGAATTGATTAAGCATATTGGCATGAACATGATTATGAACTTTGGCGGAGGTTTGCACGGTCACCCGCGCGGAACGCTGGCTGGTGCCATCGCGGCACGACAATCCTTAGAAGCCACGCTGAAGCACATCCCACTCGACAAATACAGCTGGACACACCCCGAACTAGCCGCGGCGATTGCTCATTGGGGTCGCTTGGGTTGGTAACGAAGGTCAATAAACAAGTAAAAAGTAGCAATTAAGAAGTAATAAGGAAATATTAATAAATTTCATAAATGCTTTTTTTGCACGCTAGAAAACTTGATTTCGAGTCCGATGCCAGTCTCAATGTCGCCGTATTTCGTAAATCTGAAGCGACAAATTTTGGTATCCATTCCGGGGACAACGTGGAGATCAAAATTGGACTAAAAAAGGTTATTGCCGAGGCCGATTTGACCGAGCATCGGGTGAGGCCGGGAGAGATCGGACTTTTTCGCAGTATCTGGGAGGAATACCCAATAAAGAATCGGCAAATTGTCCAAGTGAGCGTATTATCACGCCCTGCCTCCATTCAGGCGATAATAAAGAAGTTATTGGGTAAAAAACTTAACGAGCGCGAACTGCGTTCGATTATCGATGATATAGTTTCAATGCGGCTCGGCCGCGGTGAGATCAGCTACTTTGTGGCCAGCGGATTTGCCCGCCATTATTCGGACGAGGAGTTGTACTACCTGACCAAGGCCATGGCCGAGACCGGCGAACAACTGCGTCTGAAGGGAAAGATTGTCGATAAGCATTCGGTCGGCGGATTGGCTGGCAACCGAACTTCCATGGTGGCGATCCCGATTATCTCATCGTTGGGAATAATTATTCCAAAAACATCTTCACGCGCGGTCACGTCACCAGCCGGTACGGCCGATACGATGGAGGTGCTCGCGCCCGTGGCATTCACCATGAAGAAAGTCCGTGAGTTTTTACGCCGTAACAAAGGTTGCTTAGTCTGGGGTGGGGAACTCAACATGGCTCCAGCCGATGATCATATCATTCGCGCCTCGCACCCGCTCGGTATTGAGCCGTATGATAAGATGATTGTCAGTATTATGTCAAAAAAAGTAGCCATGGGTATCAAATACTTAATTATTGATATGCCGGTCGGACCAACGGCCAAGATCCCGAATTTAAAAATAGCCTGGGAAATCGAACGCAAGTTTGTCTATCTGGGTAAACGATTTGGTATGAAAGTCCAGGTCAAGATGACCGAAGCGCGCGAACCAATTGGACGGGGTGTCGGACCAGCTCTCGAGGCGCGCGATGTGCTGCGGGTGTTGCAGCGGCATCCGCTACGACCGCTGGATCTGGAAGAGAAATCAACCATGCTGGCCGGAGAGCTGATGGAACTATGCGGCTATTGCCGGGTGGGGCAAGGACAGGCAATCGCCACCAAAGTACTTGAATCCGGGCAGGCTTGGAAACAAATGCAAAAGATAATCAAAGCCCAAGGCGGCCAGCCAAATATCAAGGCGGACGAATTAACGCTGGGTGCTATCAAAAAACGTTATTACGCGCCACGTGGCGGTATGATATATCGGGTGGATAATCATGCGATTGATGATATTGCCCGGATACTGGGAGCACCAAACGAAAAATTAGCCGGCATACACGTCCATCAGCAACTTGGGACAAAATTGAAAATTGGTGATCCAACTTTCACGCTGTATGCCCAGAGCCGCCAGCGGATGGAATTAGCCGAGGCAGCCCTGAAAAAGTTACCAATATTTCAGATCAAGTAATACCGTAGCCAGTCGAGCAGATAACAAAAAACTGCGCACTTGGTTGGGGTAGTTTTCTTAGTGGACCATGACATTCGTGAAACCATTTTATGCTTGACAAAATCAAGCATGTCTGCTAAGGTTGCTTATCTTTTGTTGAGGCAAATCCAGCCACAAAACTATCGGTGATAATCCTATAATATTAGCCAATATATAACACTTTTAGATATGCAAGTTTTTGACACATTACGACGCAACAAGACTTTGGTCATATTGATGGCCTTGGTTGGTATTGTTGTGGCGATCGGGGTTACCCTGGTACAGCCGTTTGAATACCGGACGACTTTTTCGGTGCTGGTGATTGAAAAGGGAAACAATCAGGACGCTTTTACAGCGGCTAAGTCGGCGGAACGATTGAGCTTATCATTGGGGCAGATTATCTATACCACCTCGTTTTATGATAAAGTGATGCATTCGAAATATATGCCGAACAGCGCCATTTTTCCTAATGATGATCAGCAACGTCGAGCGGAATGGAAGCGGCGGATTGATACGCGGGTAATGTCCGACATTGGCCAGATGAAAATTTCGGTTTATGATCGTAATTCAAGCAATGCCACAGCTCTAGCTAACGCCTTGGCGATGGTGCTGTCGGAACAAGGTACGGAATATTTGGGCGGCAGCGATGGCGTCACGCTAAAGGTGGTTGACTATCCGCTAACAAGCAAGCGACCGGCGCGGCCAAACATTCCTTTTAATTTACTGGCCGGCTTTCTTTTGGGTGGTGGCGCCGCTACCGGATACTTAGCGGCATGGACAATTCGCCGTCAGCCAACTTCGAGTCGGACACCCGAAATACCATATACATCAAACGAAGCGACCAGCAAATTTAGTTATCCGAAGGCGGAAATCAAGCGCGGAATAATTGCGCCCAGCGTTGAACGTGTTCCAGTTTCGGTCGAGCAACCAAATCAGTATATGTTCCAAAATCAATATGGTCAGGTGGCGGCTGAGCCAGCCCAGGGCGATGCCACTAAGCGTCCGTCAGACGACAGTATTGCCATCCACACGCTGCATGACCAGTATCATTCCGTTCAAACCGGAACGGAAATAGCAGAAAAGCCTAAACCGCCCGAAGCTGATTTTCCCGAAGAAGAGTTTCGCAACTTCGAATAGAGAGAAGCCAATTTAGAATTCAGAATTAAGATAAGAAACTAGAATAGCGGTAGGTCACTTCGTGAACATATCAAGAAAAATAATAGGGTAATACGGTTCGGTTCGTTTCGGACAAACCGTCTGGGACGATTGAGTCGTTTTGCACGAATGGCCTTTGACAACTGAATATACTGACACACAGTAATTCTTGTCATTGGCAATATAATACGAACTAGGTAGGTCCAATCACGCCAGTAACGGCGGGGGAGAAATGTCATGCGCAACTACGGTCTGTTCTTGGTGGTACTTCTGGTTCCGTGTGGTGTTCTGTTTGCGCCGGCCATGGCGTCTTGTCCCGAACCGCCGCATTGGGCGGACGGGCAGGAAGTCGCGCGGCTGAACACGATCAGTTGGGAAGATGACGAGTTGTCTTTGACTCTCAAGGATGGGACGAGCGTCAGCGTGCCCAAGGATAGCTGCTTCGTATGGGTCAGTGAACCCGGCGATGTGATTTTCCCCGAGCGGCGGCAAATCCTGGGCTTCTACCGGGATAATACCTGGTACGAAGTGCTGGAAACGCATCTGAACATGAGGCCTGGGGAGGTACCCCGGCCGGAATTGCCACCTACAATACGGGTAACCGAAGAAACCAACACTGCCGAACTGGCCCGGAAAGCCGGTGTACCCGAGTGGAAGTTCCAGCAGTGGAATCACGCCAACTACACGAAGCCGCTGCTGGGTGAGATCTTCTACATGGAGGAACCACTGCCCGGACAGTATTGCGAGCGGTGGTCACGCTTCAATGGTGACCCGGTTGGAGACAGGACACCGTTGAACGAGCAGATCTACATCTTCAACCGGTGTCGGACGCCTGATGATCAGATCCCGGACGAAGTCCTGCAGCACTGGCGCAGCCAGAGCGAGGCGTCGGACGGCACGCTGGTCACCCTCTACAGCACCGAGGAACATCGACTGTTCCTGGACGGCCTAATCATGGGCGGCCAAAACCCTGGGAGCGAGGTAAAGCCCTGGGGGAGGACGTACTGTGATTGGGTCGAAGCTGGAACCACCACTCCTGTCACGCAGGCAGAGGCCTACGTGTACAAGCCGTTCGTTTTCGGTGGGTACAGCTGGCAACTCATCAAGTTCAAGAAATGTCAGAACGGAGCCTTCATCCGCATAAAGTTGAGTGAGGGTGAGCTTGTGAGCGTGCCACCAAAGAACGAGGAGGTGCCACCGGAGGAAACACCAACCGGAGTTGAAGAAACTCCACCGCCCGAGAACAAGATTCCAGAGTACTCTCGGGACTTCTATCACCGCGGCGTCCTATGGATGGACGCCATCAACTACCACTTCAAGAGCAAGATGGCTGACGACTGGGGCGACCAGTACAGTTTCTTCGCGGGTGGGATCATCCGATTCTACCCATGGGGAGACCGAGGACTGGGGAGACCTTTCCGCCAGTTGGCCATTGTTCCTCGGGTGGCTCTGGGTTATCAGGGCATGACGGACAGCACCAAGGCCGACTTCGCTGGGGACTATTCCCTGGGGTTGGAGGCGCGCGTGCTGGACAAGTGGGGCTTCCAGGTGTTCCCACAGGCTGGATACGGCTATACGGCCGCCCAGCGCAGCTGGTGGGAGTGGGAGAGCCGCGAGGACCAGGGACTGGATTGGAAACGCCAGGCCAGGTTCTTCGATGCCACCTGGTGGTACGCTATGGGGCGCGTCGTCGCTCCGTACGAAACGTACACTGAAGGGTGGGTTCGGAACGGCAAGTATCTACACGACGTGAGCGGTTACGTGACGGTCGAACCGTCCTGGTTCTACGCCAGGGCAAGCTATGGTCGTCTCTTGCGGGAGAAGCAATCCCGCCACTTCGACAACACGAGTCTCACCATGCCCGCTGACACGATGCGGGTAACCCAGTACCGGCTCGGGGTCAAGCCTTGGGACGGGTGGGTGTTCTACGCTCTCTATGAAAGCCAGAACTATCAATCGCCCGTCTGGGGGTCAATCTCCCGCGGATGGGGCGGCGGTGCGGAATGGCGGATAACGGAGAGTTGGCGTTTGAAGGCCGACACCAAGCGGTTTGGGTTCCACGAGAACACGAACAAGGTGCTGGGTGTCACAGACAACGGACGGAAGTGGGAATCCCGCATCGGCGCGGACTACCGCTTCTAGAGGGGGACAGAAAGATGAAGCGTCAGTTGGTTCTCGGACTGGTGGTTCTGCTGCTCCCGGCGGTGTTCGCCGCGGGGTGCCAGAAGGATCATGGAATCGTCGGGCCTCCGGCTCAGACCGGGCCGCCGACTGATTTCACCCTGAGCGGGATGCTGCAGCTCAACGAGCTGCCGGGTACCCAGATCTGGCTGGCCGGTTCCTTTAACGGGGACTGGCGGCCGACCTATCCGGGTTACAACGCCCGGACGAAGTTCGGAGAAGTCGGCATCGACGGGTGGACCATCTTGGGAACTTACGCGCGGTGGGTCCGGGCGGACGGCGAGGGCTATGAACTCGCTTACGGCAAGGAGTTTGCCTCGGGGAAATTCCAGCGCATCGAGGCGATTGAGAAGGTGGGTGGGGTTGAACTCCACCACTACATCCAGACCCCGTGGCAGGTAACCAAGGGCTTCACCGTCGGGCGGAGGGACGGACACGCGGTCGTCAACCCGCTGGACAACAACGAGGCCAGGCTGATGGATGTCACCCTGGTCTACACCGGGATCGCCCCGCTGGAGCACCCGGAGCTGGGTGACCCGGCAGTTTCGGAGAAGACCATCGGGCTGGCATCCGCCTGGACCGCGTTCACTGGGATGTTCTCGGTTCCCGGGACGTTCCAGCCGGGTACGCCGGCTCAGTGGGTGTGGCACCAGAAAGTGCTGCGCCCGGAGGCCGGAGTGGACACGCTCTACTTCCAGTTCGGAGCCCAAGACGGCCTCAAGAAGGCGGGGTGTTGGATCGGGAATGTGCCTGGGAACGTGCAGATGATCAACCTCAACCCGGACAACATGTTCATCCTGGAGCTGCTCTCGGATGGCACAGTCCGGAATCCGCGTCCCAACAACGACGAGCGCTGGTTTCCCATCGAGGCCGGCGGCGGCGTCCACTAGGTCGGGTCAACGACCAGAAGGAGAAACGAACGATGAAGAAGATGATCTGGGTCCTCATGGTGATGGTCGGTTTGGTCTGCGCCGGGACTACGGTCCAGGCGGGTGACCAGGCCACTGCCACCGCTGTCTGCCTGTCGGTGGACAGCAAGGACGAGCTGGCTACGGTCACACCCGTGACTTCGCCGATGTATTGGTACGACAGCTCCAACGGAACGATCTACATGTCCATCTACGTGGACATCCCGGCCGCCGTGAACCCCATGGGCAAGAGCACCGATGGAATCGGTTTCGTCTATCTCGCCGGATTCGACAAGTCTGGCAAGAAGCAGGATGACATCCGGGGCGACTGGAAGCCGGGACAGATGTTCGTGGTCTTCGCGCTTACCCCCAAGGTTTTCGCGAGGTGGAATCCGGATGACCTGCAGTACCTGCGGGCCACCAACGGCAACGGCCAGGACGTCTGGCCCTGGACGTGGGAGGAGAGCCGGTGCGTCGTCAAGCAGAATGGTCGGATGGGTTACCATCCCACCTACGACGCCAAGACGCACATGTTCTGGGGGTACTCCAAGCAGTAGCACGGCTGGAACAACCCCGCTCTTTCGCAGTTAGTTACTCGCCAGGCTTCCTTCGGGAATGCCTGGCGCTTTTTATTTACGTTGACGGTCAGCTACTAATGATTGTGATAGCAATCCAGCCATTACGGTCCAAAACGCCCACTGCACCGCCGTGCCTTGCAGCAAATTATCGAAGAAGCTCATGACAGCAAATGCCACCGCCAAGGCGAATCCAGCTACGTACCACCGGCGTAGGCCGCCAGTCTTAAGCCGGATATACTGTGCTAGTCGTATTAGTAAAATTACCAGCAAGACAACGTACAGAATGACACCTGTCCAGCCTAATTCAATGGTCAGCCGTAAATAGTCATTGTGCGCCTCGGTGCTTTCAAAGAAATTTTTGACGTATTGTTCGCGGATAATCGGAAAGGTGCCCAGGCCATACCCGGTCAACGGCCGGTCGGAAATATGCCGTCTCATTTCGCTCCACATGCTCATGCGCCAGGTCAGCGAGCTTTCCTCCACATTGCTATCAGTCAAGCGTTGAATCAATGGCCAGCGGTTCATATTCACATTAAATTGATTGAAGGTGAAATTGTTGATATAGGGGAATAGTAAGATTAGAAGCACTGTGGTACCGGCCAGACCCAGGATCAAATTTTTCCGCGCCGACCAAAGCAGGCCAATGGCGACAATGGCGGCCCCCAGCCACGCCCCCCGGCTGCCCGTGAGCAAAAGCAGCAATGCCAACAGGCCGATACCGGCTAAATACCAATTACGCCTAAATCGATTTGACGCTGTCTGCGTCAGAACGATAATAATTCCCAGCATGAGCACCAGGTAATAAGCCAATGCGTTGGGATGGCCGAAGGTACCGTAGATTCGATTGTTGACGCCACCGAATGATGTGCCGGTACCGGTAACGAACTGGATCAAACCCACCACGGCCGGAATAACCAGTGATGCGAGCAATGCTTTGATAATCAGTGCCCGGTTGCCTGCCCGCTCGAACAGCGCGGCGGCCAATAGGTAGATAAAAAAGATACTGGCGATCCGGACAACTTCTCTGAGTGAAGCGCCAATATCCAGTGTATAGGTCAGTGAGACGATACTAAGACCAACAAGTATAGCGAATGGCCAAAACAACCGAATACGCCAGATGGCGATTTGCCGCCCAATAATGTAGGTCAGTATCCAGACGATAGCCAGCAGGCCGATAACCGATGACAGGTTCAACGAAAAAGGACCCACCCTGGCCAGTTCATCGTTACTGAATATATCCATGGCTGGACGTAAGATCAGCAGAGCGGCAAAACCATACCGATGCTCGACCAGAAAGAACGGTATCATCAAAAGCATCAGGGCAATCTGGATAATAATCCGCCAGCCGGGTTGGTTGACGAATAACAGCAACAGCGGTATTTCAATAACCGCTAGACCCAGCACCAACCACCAGACCGGAAGTTTAGCGGCTGGAGTGGCGGGCGACGATGACTTGTTGGAATAATTGTTCATAAGCATTGGCGGTACGTGACCAGGAATAGCGCTCGGCAAAGGATCGGGCGGCAATCTCCAGGTTGTGCCGTAGGTTGACATCATGCATGAGTTGCAGCGTTTTAGCGTAGAATTCGTCCGGTGTCCGAGCCACCATCACGTTAACGCCATCGGTTACCGGGAAGCCGGACAGGCTGATCGGGCTGGCCACGACGGCCTTGCCGCAGGCCATGGCTTCAATGATCTTATTTTTGAAACCAGTACCGAATTGCAAAGGGGAAACATACACTGCCGAGCGCCAGAGGAACGTCCGGACATCCTTGATATATCCGGTGACGGTGATGCGACGGTCGGTGGATTGCAGCTCGAATATTTCCAGAGTGGGGTTTTTGCCGACAATCAGCCAATGCAAGTCGGGGTTGGCTTTTTTCAATTGCGGCCAGGTGTCTTTGTTAAAATCCAAGACGGCTCGGACGTTCGCCGGATAATTCATCGTGCCAGAAAAAGCGATGAGATTAGTATCGGCCGGGGTATTGCTGGGGCGGAAGAAATCCAGGTCGACGCCATTAGGTATGGTTACAATTCGGGAACCGGGCGAGTGGTTGGCGATCAGGTCGCGATCTACGTCGGACACGACCGTCACGGCGGCGACTCGGGGCAGCGTTTCCTTTTCCATGCGAATGGATCGATCACGCTCGCGGGCGTAATGGTAGCGTTTCAATAGATTCGATTCGGCCTGGTTAAATTGGTCGAACCAGGCTGACATAGCATCAATGCTGGCGTAGACGACGGGAGTCTGGGTGATCTGATTGATGTAACCGGACACACCTGGGGCATGAATGTAAATAATGTCATAGGCACCGTTGTGATCCGCTTCCGTTATTGCCGCCAGCATGGCGGGGTCAAAGAGCCGGTATTGGAACCAGGCTAGACGCCGTGGCCAACGGGATAAATAGTATGCCCATAATCGTCGCTGGGGTCGTCGGAACAAGCGTACGGCTATACCCAGATCGGTAAAGCGATGTTCATTGACGCAGTCGCTCTGGTCGCTGAAGCTGAATAATGTAATTTGATGACGCGAAGCCAATTGCTTCAACAGGTAATAGGCAATCAGTGTCTGGCCGTCTTTTTCGGGCGGATATGGAAAATTGTGGGTCAGGCAGAGTATTCTCATAACATAGTATCATTGTACAAGATTCCGGCGTGGAATGCGATACCATACCACATAAAAATACGATTGTCCAGTTGGCACGCATATAAATATCTGCCATCCAAAAAGAAAGGCATCCGGGGGATCGGATGCGCTAGTTGCGAAAGGGTGGTGCCAGAGGCTGGCGGGGTTGACCACCACCACCAACGTTTTCTACCGAGTTGTTGTCGACCACGCAGAGGTGGGTGAAAATCCGCATCATGTCTTCGTACCACGGGCCTTCGGTCGCTTCGATGTCGTACCCATAGGTCCGCTGGAACTCCTCGGGTACGCCGTTCTCGACGCAGAGGTAGAACACGTGCCAGCCGGCATCGTCGGCCACATAGGCGCCGTAATCCTGGAAGGTGCAAGCCAGGCGGCGAGCTGGCTCGGTTTGCAGTTGCAGGGAAGCCAGATCAAGGTCGGCGGGCAGGGCGAGAAGCGCACCCATGCGGACACCGGGGACAGCAGTGCCGTAGCGGTCATATTCGGTCGCGGAATACTCATCCGATCGGGCGGCCGGCCAGCGGTAGCCGTCATTGATCCGGCTGCAGTAACGTCGGGCGTCGATGTCCACCTTCAGTACGTGTCTGATCACGGGTTCATAAGCCGGCTGGCACTGACGACTGGTTAATTCGCCCAACCTGAGCGTGCCGCCAATGCTCGACAGGCCCGATCCGCCGTGTCCGCCGTGCAACCCATCACCGAAGATGTCTTCGGTTGGCGCCGACCAGCCGACATACACCGGTCCGGTTGAATCGCAGCGTGCCGTCGGGTTGCCTTGGACAATTGTCCGGCCGTCCGGCATTAGGAAGGCCGAAGCGGAGTTCTTACCCTCTGGCATGATCAACGCTCCGTTCGGAATTCGCACGCTGTCAATCAGCGTATGGCCGGTACACTTGGCTGGCCACTCGCCATTGGCGCGCAACTCCCGGAGCGTACCGCTCCAATAGAAGTAGTCGCGATCGATGGCGATCCAGTCAGCCCGCTGGAATCCAGCCGGCTGGTAAGTCGCCCGGCTGCCGATCGGCATATTCCAAGGGCTGGTAGGCGCGAACGGCCAGAGCACCTTGTCTCGCGACTGAGCCGTGGGACAGGTAAGCTGCTTCGTCGAATTACCGCAAGCAGTGTTAAGAAGGAACAGACAGATGGCCAGCGTGTACAGGTATCCATTGCGGCAGTACATGGTATCTCCCTCCATGACAATCAAACCGTGGAATGCTGGGTCGTTTCATGTCGGCGTCATATTAGTCTTTATCGCAATTTTGTCAAGTGGGCGTAGGCTCCGAAGGTGTGCCACGGCCTTGACAATTGTTGAACTATATACTATACTACGCCATTACCCCATGGATAGGATACTTTCATGAAAATACTGCTAGTAAACAAATTCTATTATCCCCAAGGCGGTGCCGAAAAGCACGTGTTTGATTTGAAGGCGCTGCTGGAGAGTCGTGGCCACAAGGTGGTTATGTTTGCGGTACGTGACCCGCGCAACATGCCCAGCCCCGAACAAAAATACTTCGTGTCGCCAGTTGATTTTAGCCGGGTTCGTTTCGGTTGGCAGGGTCTACGCGTGGCGGCTCGGATGCTATATTCCCGCGCAGCCAACCGGCAATTAGAACGGCTGATTCGGGATGAACGGCCGGATATTGCCCACCTGCATAATGTCTATCATCAATTACCGCCATCGATATTATCCGTACTAAAGAAACATCATATACCGACGGTCATGACACTCCATGACTATAAATTGATTTCGCCAAATTACGCGCTCTACGACCACGGTGCCGTTTGCGAACGGTCCATCCGCGGCGCTTATTATCGGACGATCACTCACCGGTGCGTCAAGAATTCGTATCTGGCATCAACCTTGGCCGCTGTAACTATGTATATTCACCGTTGGCGGAAATATTATCAGATTGTGGATTGCTACATCTCACCCAGTCGATTTTTGATCGGCAAAGTCAAACAATCAGGCTTGCCGGTGCGTCGGTTAGAATGCTTACCGAATTTTATTGCGGCCAACGAGGCGCCTGCCGCCGAACCGGGTGACTATTTTATCGCGGCTGGGAGAATATCGGAGGAAAAGGGTTATGACACAACACTGGCCGCCGTGCGCGGCACCGACCTGTCTTTGAAGATTGTCGGTGACGGGCCCGCTCTAGCCGGTTTGAAAGAGTTTGTCGCGCGTAACCAAATGAACAATGTAGAGTTTACGGGAAGGTTGGGCGGGGCGGCACTGCGGATGGCGATTCGCCAGGCCCGGGCGGTACTCGTGCCGTCGATCTGGTATGAAAACTGTCCGCTGGCGGTGTTGGAAGCATATCGGGAAGGGCGAGCCGTAATTGGTTCACGCATCGGCGGTATTCCGGAATTGATCGTAGATGGCCGCACCGGCCTGCTAGTTTCGCCAGGCTCAGCGACGGAGCTCCGTCAGGCCATGTCCAGATTATGGCGAGAACCTAAGTTGGCCAACCAGCTGGGTCAGCAGGCTTACGAACAGGTGCAATCATATAACCCGGAACGGTATTACGATTCGTTGATGAAAATATATCAAAGTATATTATCGCCACATGCGTTATCGAATCCTAACTAGTATAATTATCGCTGGATTGTGGTTGACCATGGGTGGTTGGCATCGGGCTGAAGCGCGCACTATTGCCAATGATTACCCCCGGCTGGCTAATGTGTATCTGACACCGACGATCAGTCTCAGTGAGGCGCGCAGCCTGGCACGCTGGGATACGTTAATTTTAGGATTGGAAGTGCAGTATACCAGCCCGGACAGCTTGAAACTAATCCGCCAATTGAACCCCGATATTATCATCTTGGCTTACGTCCTGTCGGAAGAAATTCCTGATAGCCAATTCTATATCACCGATCCGAACCACCCCCACTACCAACTTGTCCACAATCTACCGAACGGCTGGTGGCTGCGTGACGCGCAGGGCGGGCGGGTATCATTTTGGCCCGGTTCCCACATGGTCAATGTTACCCCGGCAGCCCCGGTTCGCGATGGGGAACATTGGTATGAGTATCTGGCTCGGTTCATGCATGAAAAGGTATTGGCCACCGGTTATTGGGACGGCATTTTCTATGATAACGCCTTCAAAGACATATCCTGGATCAATAATGGCAACCTGGACATAAACAATGACGGACAAGCTGAATCGGCGAGCCAGCTGGATCAGTCGTGGCGCGACGGTATGAGCGAGCTGCTGCGTCAATCACGACGGTGGGAGGGTGGCAATACTCTGATCATCGGTAACGGGGCGGAAGCATATTTACCGCTAGTCAACGGGCGTTTGATCGAAGAGTTTCCATCCGCCTATGACCATTATTGGCCCGGCGCGATGCAAAAGTACGCTGATGCTGCCGATCAATCTACGCTGCCGACACTGGTTATTATTAATAGCCGGACCACGACCGGTACGGCGTCTGATTATCGGCAGATGCGTTTCAATCTGTGCAGTACGCTACTGCGCAACGGATTTGCCAGTTTCGATTACGGCTCGTTGCGCCACGCCGACTTGTGGTGGTACGATGAATACGATACATATTTGGGTCAACCCCAAGGCGCGGCCAAAAATTTGCTGCATCCGGCCAAGTCTGGTTACGAAGCCAGTGTCTGGCGTCGTGAATTTACTAATGCCGTGGTGCTGGTCAACTCGACCGCCCAAGCGCGCAAGGTAGAATTAGGCGGCGGGTTCGAGCGACTCAATGGTTTGCAGGATCGGTCAGTCAATAATGGCGCGATTACTACCTCAGTTTGGATCCAGCCTAATGATGGTATAATTTTGCTAAAGAAACAAATCAACGTCCACGACGGTGAATATATTAATGGCGCGCTGGGCTTGGCGTTTGACGAACAAGGCCGGCAGCAGCGCCAGGGTTTTTTCACAACCAACAGTAACTTTGCCGGCGGTACCAAAGTGATCACCCGGGATATTAACACCGATGGCAATCTCGAGACGATCGTAGGTTGGAATAATAAGGTTCAAATATATAACAGCGGTGGATTTCTAATGCGGGAAATATACCCTTACGGTAAAGCATACCATCTGGGTGTTAATATAGCCGTCGGCGATCTGGACGGTGATGGCACAGCGGAAATTATCACCGGCACGGGCCGTGGAGCCGGTCCGCAAGTCAGGATATACACGTCCGGCGGCCGATTGCTTAATCCCGGCTTCTTTGCCTATGATCCGAAGTTTCGTGGCGGCGTCAACGTGGCCATCGGTGATTTGAACGGCGATGGACGGTCGGAAATTATTGCCGGATCCGGTTTTGGCGGCGGACCCCAAGTAAGAATATTTAATCCCCAAGGAAAGGCGATTGGCGGATTCTTTGCCTATGATAAAAAGTTTCGCGGTGGTGTGACGGTGGCGGCGGGTGATATCAACGCCGATGGCCGCGCTGAAATAGTGACCGCGCCGGGGCCGGGTGGCGGACCCCAAGTTAGAATATTTAACGGCCAGGGTAAAGCACTGACACCAGGTTTTTACGCCTACGCTAAGACGTTTCGGACTGGCATCTCGGTGACCATCGCTGATGTCAATAATGACGGAGTGGCGGACATCCTGGTGTCCGCGCCAACCATCTATTAAATTGCTATCATGAACGATTCGATTTATCATCCCGATAATCATGGCGATGAAAAAGCCACACCAAACGGCCAGTCTTCGAAAACACAAAAGATCGGCCGACATATAATTCGATTATTATTACCGCCGGTGGCGCACGTCCGGCATCGGCATTATGCCCATCGTCATCCGGCGCATCTTTGGTTAGATACGCTCCTGGCGCTGGTGATATTCGCTTTAGCGGGTTGGAATATATTTCACATTACCAGCCGCGAAACACTACCGGCTCCGAAGCTTGATGTAACCATAACGGCCGATCGAACGATTGATCAAATTGGCCCGTATCAGATTACGGCGGTAATAAGAAACGACAGCGATACGGCGGTAACGGGCGTGGCTTGGCAGCAGTACCATCCGGTTATTGGCGGCGATACCGAACAGTCGCAAACGGATGTTCAGCCGATTTGGACTATCGGCCAATTAACGCCCGGTCAGGAAGCGCGCCGGACTTATGACCTGATTGTTATGGGGTCAATTGCCAACCGAGGCACGATAAATGGCTTGTTAAGCTTTTATAGCGGTAATCAAAATTTCACTCAGACCGGCAAGCTATCATATGCAATAAGTCGGCCGGCCCTGAATGTTTCAATCAGCGGCGCTGACACCGTCCAAAGCGGCGTGGCTTACAATATCCGGGCCGAGATTGAAAATATTAGCGGCCAATCAATTGCCAAACCGATACTTGCGGTCACGTTACCAGTTGGGACAAAGTTGATATCAGCTCAACCGGATGTTGAGTCAGATGGTCTAACCTGGGAGTGGTCGGAACTACCATCCGGGTCAAAACAATCAGTCACGCTGACGGTAACGTCCGATCGCTTAGTATCAAGCGAACTGCTGGCCAGCGCCCAAGCTTATGCCGGACAAGCAGCTAAGCGACTTATCCAGAGTGAAGGTAAGTTCAATTGGCGGGTCGTGCCGCCGCCGACTATCGAAACAGTAATCAGCCATCCCGCGGAAACCAAGCCCAGCGTGACACTGGTGGCCGAGGCCCGATATTACGGTACGACTGGCGTTCAGCTGGGCTATGGTCCGATACCGCCCAAAGTTGGCCAGCTTACCGGCTATCGGATATTTTGGCTGATAAGCAATACCGGGCCAACGGTAAATGGCATCCGCCTAACGGCCGTCTTACCAAATGAAGTAAGTTGGATAGGAAATGCCGCCAACAGCATCGGTCAGTCTGTACGATATGATTCGACGCGCCGGGAAGTCAGCTGGACCCTCGATGAGTTTCCCAGCGACGCGCAAATGGCCACGGCTAGTTTTGAGATTATGGTCACACCCGCCAGTCTTTGGGCGGGACGGGTCATGCCGCTCTTGAATGTCACGACTTTGACGGGCAAATATCGTTCTGGAATGCCTGTAAAAGTTACAGTATCGGGCCTGACCACCGACCTAATCGGCGATCAGGATCCAGCACATGGCAGGGTAAGTAAATAGTCATCAAACAGAGACAGGCGAGTACCGCCATAAGGGGCTTGACATAAATGATCGAGCTATGTTAAGCTATTCCATTCTAAATTCAACAGCCAGATATATGAAAATCGCTATGATCGGCCAAAAAGGAATGCCAGCTATCTACGGCGGCGTTGAACGTCACGTCGAAGAGCTGTCTTTGGAGTTGGTCAAACGCGGTCACGATG
This sequence comes from Patescibacteria group bacterium, assembly GCA_041661625.1. Classification (NCBI taxonomy): domain Bacteria; species Patescibacteria group bacterium. Next base: position 65,312 of record JBAZUB010000001.1, read on the forward strand.
TCACAGTCTATACGCGGCGATACTACACGGCTGCCAGTCGGAAGAACTATCGAGGCATAAAACTAGTCAGTTTGCCCACCCTGCATACCAAGCATTTTGACGCGATTACCCACACTTTCTTATCCACCTGGCACGCCATGTGGCACGGCTATGACGTAATCCATTACCACAGCGTCGGTCCGTCACTGCTATCGTTCCTACCGCGACTGTTTAGTCCGAGGACTAAAGTAATAGCGACTTTTCATAGTATGGATCGGCTACACCAAAAATGGGGGATATTCGCTCGAACCATGTTACGGCTGGGGGAAATAGCGTCACTATATTTCCCGCATCAAACGATAGTTGTATCGCGACAGCTGCGGGATTATTGCCGCCGTACTTATGGCCGGCAGACCACATATATACCCAATGGTGTTTCACACGAATTCACTCGTCCGGTCGCGGCGGACATCATCAAACGAAAATATGGTTTGCGAAAAGGCGGCTATATCCTGACAGTGTCGCGGATCATCCCGCCGAAGGGTTTGCACCACCTGATCTCGGCTTATCGACAATTGAATACGGACAAACGTCTGGTGATCGTGGGCGGATCCGTCCACACCGATCGGTATCTGCAGCAGCTGCACGATCAGGCCAAACAAGATCGGCGCATCCTGTTTACCGGTTTCCAGAACGGTCGCATACTGGCCGAGCTGTACTCTAATGCCTACCTTTATGTTCTGCCATCGGAGATCGAGGGCATGCCGTTGTCATTGCTCGAGGCAGCCGGTTTTGGACGGTGCACCGTGGTGAGCAATATCCCGGCTAATGTGGCCGTGCTGCGTTCACACGGACACGATTTTGGCATCATGTTCCGCAACAAGAATTCGAAGGACCTGGCTCGCAAATTAGATATGTTGCTGGAACGGCCGGCCTTGACGCGTTCGCTGGGTCAGTTAGCGCGAGAACTGGTGCGAGCCAAGTTCAATTGGCGTCATATTGCTACCGACACGGAACGAATCTACTCCGCGGTTTAAATAAGCGGTCCAACTTGTCAGTACCGGTCAAACACGGTATAATTTTGGCATGAAAATAAACCCAAATAGACTGTTAATTATATTTGTAGGATTAGGGATATTCGGGTGGGTCGGTGCGAATCCGGCCGGTGCCGCCGTAATTAACGAGCGGACTTTTCGGTTGAACGAAGACACGGTCCGCCGGGGCTACACCGTTGCCGATGTCCGGGGTAATTTAAAATTGGGCATCATCGGCGGGGCTTTTCAATCCGCGCAAGTCGTTCGTATTGCCCAGATTGATAACACCGACGTACCTATCCCGCCAGACAAGAGGGTGATTGCGGGACCGTATCAAGTCGTGGTACCGGGCATGATTTCGGGAGATACCGTCAAACCCCTGACGCTACGGATCAAGTATGATTCAGCCAGCGGCTCAAAAACCGTGCTGGTATATTATAATCTGGAAAATAATAAATGGCAGCCGCTGAAAGCAAAATTTGTCAACGGCTACGCCACGGCTTCGGTGACTAAATTAAACGGCGTGTTCGCCATCTGGACTACGGCCGTCAAAGCCCCAGTCATTACCACGCCGGCGCCCAAAGTACAATCGGTAGCCGCGCTGGTGATGAACAATTTAACCGGTCAAGTACTCTATCAGAAGAATGCCGACCAAGAACGTCCCATGGCCAGCCTGACCAAGATGATGACCGCGCTGGTTTTTCTCGATCACAATCCCGGGTTCAATAAAGTTATTGCAATGGACAAATCAGACAACGCTATCGGCGCCAAATTGTACATTAACGCGGGTGAAACATTAACCGTCAAAGACATCTTTTACACCATGCTGGTCGGCTCAGCCAATAACTGCGCCAAAGCATTGGCCCGCTCAACCGGGTTATCACGCGAACAATTCGTGGCGGAGATGAATAAAAAGGCCAAAGAATTCGGCCTCACGCATACCAAGTTTACCGATCCAAGCGGTCTCGACACCGGCAATGTGACCACCGCTCAGGATTATATGAAATTGACCGATCAAGCATTGAAGCAAGCCGAAGTTAGAAAAGCGACTACGACCAAGGCCTACGTGTTTAAAACAATCAGCACTAAACGCACCCATACGATCAAAAACACCAATCTGCTTACAAATTCCGCATTGACGCTGATCAGCGGCAAGACCGGGTATTTGGATGAAGCCGGATTTTGTCTGATGACTCGAGCCAAGAACAAAACCGGAACGGAAGTAACTGCGGTCGTTCTCGGTTCGGTTTCGCGCACCCAGAGCACAAAAGAAGTTGAGAAGCTGCTCCGTTGGGGTCTCGGCGGATAAATAATAACCTTTGTGGCATATGGCCAAAATTAAGCCAAACAAAAAAACGAACACCCCGCCCATCATAGTACCAAAACCGCCCTATGGCGCGATGGCTGATATTTGCTGCGTTCCGAAACAGAAAACCAACATCATCCGCATATTATTAATTATCGCGATCGTATTTGTTATTGTGAATCTGCTGGTGTTCGATGTGGCAATGATATATTCCCAGTGGTACACCACGGACGATGCTCAAATAACTTCTGATGTAACGGCTGACGCCAACGATGAAACCTGCGGCGGCAATGTTGCCGGCATTGAATTGCACGGCGAGTTGGTTACATACCTACCGGCCAACAACACTGATGAATACGGTTCACCACTGGCTGATCAATCGGCTTCTGAAGATATCGTAGCCGCAATCAAAAGCGCCGATAAAGACGCAGAAGTAAAAGCCATCGTGCTTGAGATTGATTCGACTGGCGGTTCGCCGGTGGCCGGAGAGGAAATCGCCAGCGCTTTAAAGAACACTCAAAAACCAACCATCGCATTGATTCGCAATTATGGCGATTCAGCGGCGTATTGGGCGGCGACCGGCGCTCAAACTATTTTCGCGTCGGCCAATTCTGACGTGGGCGCCATCGGCGTGACCATGTCATATCTTGATTATTCGAAGCAAAACCAAAACAACGGCATAACTTACCAGCAGTTAAGTTCCGGAAAGCTAAAAGACGCCGGCGATCCCGATAAAACATTGACCGAAGAAGAACGGAAATATTTCGAACGGGATGTGGCCATTATGGGCGACAATTTTATCAGCGACGTTTCGCGCAACCGGCATATTCCGATTGAAGAAGTGAAAAAACTGGCCGACGGATCGAGCATGCTGGGAAAAATGGGATTGGATAATAAATTAATCGATCGGATCGGCGGCATGCCCGAAGTGGAAGCTTTTATTTCCGACCTAGCCGGAATTAAGCCCGATCTCTGCTGGTATTAGAAACTTGAAAGGAGGTGACACGCGGTGGTAGATTTATTTAATGACGACAACGAGCCGGACGCGCTCGAGGTTGACGATGATCTGGGAGACGATGGCACCGAGCCGGTGAGTCCTGAGCCGGATGAGCCAGACGTGGATAGCGACGATGATCTGGATGAGGACGACGACGTTGTCGAAGAAGACGAGACAATGTAATAATAATGGCGTATTTTATTAACATTACACAAACTATCAATTATTATAGTTACATAATAAATATGAAAATGAAAAAACTTTACGTATGGGTAGTCGGTCTAATGCTGGGTATTTCAGTGCTGTTGGTGGGACAAGCCCTGGCCAATACCGGTGACACGGTAAGCGTCGTGAACAATGTCACGGCCAATCTTAATGCCAATACCAATCGGACGGTAAACCTAAACAACAACACCAACGTTAACGCTAACACCAACAGTGCCGGCCTGGTTGTTAATAATTCCAACAGTAATACCAACTCCGCGGCCGTAAATACTAATACCAACACGGGTTTGGTCGTAATCGCCAATTCCAATACCAATAGCACCGTCCCGAACGCCAATACCAACCTCAATGCCAACATTAATACAAACACCAATCGGGTAGTTACCAACAACGCCCGAGTCAATACCAATAAGGCCAGCACTGTCGCCACCAGTACCACCACCGAGGACGAGGGGCTGGATAGCATTCTGATGATAATCATTGCCAGCATCGTGCTAATCCTGATTCTGATTCTATTCGCCATCCTCAGCAACCGCCGGAACATGTCCAAGCCGACCGTTTAACAACAAGCTCAAAAACGGCCCGAGATAATTCATGGCCGTTTTTGCTTATATAATATAGTTATTTACGTGGCCGACATTTCCATCAAAGAGTCCAGTTTGGAATCAATTTCATCGAACCGGCGGCCGTATTTCTCATCTCTAATTGCATTCTCCTCCTTAACGTACATAATTACTTCTCGTATTTCCTGATGGAAAGCACTAATAAGACCATCAAACCGACTATTCATCGTTTGAGTTAGGGCGTTTAAGTCATCTTTTGTAGCAACTTCGGTCATTCCTTAATATCCTGCCATCGTTCATACATTATATCCTGCGCAAAAAGCCCGCTCAATCGGTGGTTTATCAACATCCAACCTACGAAACTATTTTCTCAATCCAGCGGTCATATCCATAATGGCTTCCAGTTTTGTTTCAATTTCATCAAAATGCACCTCCATCTCTTCAAACCGTTCATCGTGTTTCCGCAACCAATGTGTGATCACGCCCTGGCCCTTGTTAAAATGTGCGACAAAATCTCTAAACTGGTCGGTAAATTCAGCCATTATTCCTTCAAGTCGTCCTTCGGTGACATACTTTGGCATACATTAAGTCCTTTTAAAATTCCTGCCGCTGTTAATATATTTTATCCCGCGCAATAAGCCCGGTCAATCGAGAGTTATCTACACCCAACAGGTCGGTGTAAGGTTGCATTGACTCACACCGACGGACGTGGTTAGATTTGAGTGGAACGATGCGGCGCGATGGTACGAGGACGTCATCGGAGGGGGAATCAATGTGGCAATTCGGAGTGGCCGTTCTGTTGGTCCTGCTGTTTCTGTACAATCTGATCGTACAGACGATTTGCATCCTACTGCTGCTGACCCTGTACGGCCTGTACCAACTGATCAAAACACCCGGGCGAATCCTGTCACTGGTACGGCTGTTACTCATTCGGCACCCGCGCGTAATCAGAGTGGCCTGAGCTTTTCACAGCCGGCGACTCTTTTCTTTTTATAATTAATTACAAAATATAAATTTTAGATATATTTTGGTAACTGAAGCCCGCCCTCTCTACCGGGTTGGTTCGCTGGATTGGATTCTTACGACCCTCCCAGTTAAATACAAAAAAAGTCCGCTCTCGACTAGGTGAGTAGCGGGCTTATCATTGAGATATTAGTTATCTATACCCAACGGGTTTATGTCGCCTTGGCAGGGAGCTTGTCTTTAACTGGCCGACATTTCCATAATCGCCACTAGTTTGGAATCAATTTCATCGAACCGACGACTATATATTTCGTCACGAAGTGCGTTTTCTTCCTTGACATAGCTAATAACATCACGAATGTCTTGCCGTAAAGCAGATTCCATCCCCCCAAGCCTGACATTCAGAGTTTTAATAGCTCCTTCAAATTGTATCTTCGTCACATAGTCTGACATGTGGATCCTGTTAATCTCCGCCATCGTCCATACATTTTATCCCGGGTTACGAACACGGTCAGTCGAGAGTTATCTACACCCAACGGGTCATTGGGTGATACAATATTACATCAACAGATCAAGTTTGCTATTTACTTCTTCAAATCGCTGATTATTACGCTCCTCCATAGTATCCAATCGCATATCGATGCCATCAAGCCGCTTTTCTACCGTACCAAGACGACTGTCTACGTTATCAAGTCGATTGTCCACACTTTCGAATCGTTGAATTAGGATACCCTGTCCTTTATTAAAGTGCATCACAAAGTCTCGAAACTGGTCTTGGAAGCCAGCCATAATTCCTTCGAGTTGATTTTTGGTTACATAGTCGGGCATATTCTCTCCGTTAGTCTCCGCCATCGTCCATACATTTTATCCCGCGCGATAAGCCCGGTCAATCGATGATTTATCAACATGCAACGACTGCGGTTCTTCACCCAATGTTTACTTGTAAAAACGTTATATAGAGCGTAATATTGAGACAAATAAATAACGATCAACTATGTCCGACTTCGACGAATTGACCGAGATAATCAACAAGCATAGAGACGCCAGAGAGTGGCCCGCCCGCCTCGCCTGAGCGAGCTAAAGAATAAATATGCAGTATTTCACTTATGTATTATATTTCGAGTCTGACGGAAAGTTTTACATTGGATACACAAGCGACCTTACAAATCGATTAAAAGAACACAAGTCGAGAAATGTTACTGCCACAAAACACAGAGGAAACTTCAAATTGGTATATTATGAATGTTGTGTAGATGGCAAGGATGCTAGAAAAAGAGAAAAATACTTCAAGACAGGTTTTGGTAGGAGATTCCTCAATAATAGGTTAGAAAATTATTTCACAAGCTAGCCACGCATGGCACAAGCAGGCTCGCGATGGCGGGCGAGGAGACATAAATATGCCGAGTGATTTTGAAGAACTAATAGAGATAATCAACAAGCACAGAGACGCTAGAGAGTGGCGTCAGTTTCACAACCCCAAAGACCTAGCCATCTCCCTGTCCCTCGAAGCCGCGGAAGTACTGGAGCATTTTCAATGGAAGAACGAGGCGGAAGTAAAGGAGTTCATCGAGCAGAAAAAAGACCACCTCGGTGAGGAATTAGCCGATGTGTTATATTGGACGCTGACGCTGGCCCACGATGCCGGTATCGATCTGAAGCAAGCCTTTCATCGCAAGATGCTTATCAATGAGCAGAAGTATCCGATCGATAAGGCGAAGGGGAGTCATAAGAAATATACCGAGTTAAATTAAGAATTAACAAATAACAAGTAACAAAGCGGACATCTCGTGTGGGGTCATTATTTGATCTCATTATTTGTTACTAATTCCTTATTTTCCTTACTTCTTTCCTGTTACTTATTCCTTGTTACTTTTTACTTGATTGGTCCGCCCTCTCTACCGGGTTGGTTCGGTTGTTTGGGTCATTACGACTCTCGGCGTTTTTTACTTGCATAATATAGTGGTTATGGAGTAATATAATCTGAAACAGGCATTGGAGATGTGGAATACTCACTCCAATGAACGAATCGGAAACGCTGCAATCCGAATCAGCGAGCGAATGGATAAAGGCGCATCGCGGTGATTTGATTCAAAAGTTTGTCAAAGACTCTGAGCACAAGTCGGACAACCATCCGGTATCGTTTTTTATGGCCGGTTCACCGGGCGCGGGTAAAACTGAAATATCAAAACGGCTGATGGCGCGTTTCGATCAGAAGCCACTGCGAGTTGACGCGGATGAGATCAGAGCGTACTGCCCCGGCTACACGGGTGAGAACGCGCACATTTTTCAAAAAGCCGCCACGAAAGGCGTACATATATTGTATGACTATGCGCTTCATAAGAATATTAATATTATTCTAGACGGTACATTTGCCTATAGCGGTTCGCTGGACAATATTCAGAGATCACTCGACCATAATCGAAAAGTGGAAATATATTTTATCTATCAGGATCCCGCGCAAGCTTGGGGGTTTACGAAGAAAAGGGAGGCGATCGAACATCGAAAAGTTTCCAAAGAGATATTTATTGAAGCGTTTATAAAATCTCAAGCCAATGTGAATCGAGCTAAAGCACAATTCGGTAAGTCTATCGTGCTTAATCTGATTGTAAAGGACTTCGAAAATAACTTGGAACAATACCAAGCCAACATCAATAATATTGACCATTATTTAAAGAAAGTCTACTATAGAGAGGAGCTAAACGCACTAATCATATGATAAATACCATAAAGCGTCTTATTACTAGGAAAGCACCCAAAAAGCGGACCAATGATTTTTCCGAGTTTTTTCATAAAGCTTCATCTGCAGAGAAGAAAAAACTAATATCCAGCGTTGTCCGTGAGGCCAACCAGGATCAGCGCGATTTGGTGGAAAAGTATCATCGATCGCAAACCGCCACTCAATAAACATAGCCAAGTTAAATACAGAGAATCCGCCCAAAAGCGGATTTTCTGATAGGGTTGGTATTGTTGTTGAGGTCTCTATTCGACCTCATTATTTGTTAATTCTTACTTGTTAATTGTTATTTGTCATGAAGCCCGCCCTCTCTACCGGGTTGGTTCGGTTGTTTGGCTCCATGCGACCCTCGCGCACACCCAGAGCCGCTTTTAGTCGTTGTTAATAATTATTACGTATCACACGCGCACCCAGGGGCTTTGTGGCAGGTATAACTTCTTGATATGCAACTATCACCACACGCCTTTCCTTTGGAACACATTTTGCAGCAAGTTTTTGTAGTTTCAACATTTGGCGCCGGAGTGGGTTGGGGAATCGGTTGAGGTGCAATTTTTACTTCGGGGATAGGTGTTGGAGCGGTGGTAGCTTCGTTGACGATTTCTTCGCCCTTAACCACACCTTGGTTGATCACATTGCTGGCGGAATTGGCCGCGTTTTGTACGGTAGGATTATTTTGGACGACGTTCATGACATCAGTGGCGGCATCTGCGGCATTTTGGACGGTGGGGTTGTTTTGGGCATCGTTAACGGCATTTCCAGCGGCATTGATCGCCTGACTGGCCGAATTGTTAATGGTGGATTCCGTTTCTGTGCTGCATCCAGCCAAAAAGACGCTAAATACCAGCGTAGCGGTAAGTAATAAGAACTTTTTCATGGTCGTCCTCGTAAATGTATTATTTTATTTTATCTGCATGTTCTATTAACCATGCCAAATCAAAACCAACACTTTCACCCTTTAGATCTTCATCGAGTTTTCGTACAGCGTCATAAGACAAAAAGCTCACTGTACGATCTAGTTGAAGATAATCGTTCGCAAATGTGGGTCTTTGGAGTTGTTCAAATACGCGCATTTTCTTTTCTCTTTGTGCGACGATAAATAGGGGATAGTTAGAATTTGGAGCGAGGGCGCGAAGATCAGACAGTCGCAGAATGCCTGAATATATTGAGGTTGAATTTTCTATCTCGAAAGCCGATTTAATGGAAAGGCCCAATTTCCAAACGGTATCAATATTCTTAATGTATGTCGGAATATCCAGCGCCTCACGGAATTCTTTCATGACATGTTCGCGGAAGTTATTTCCATCATAACTTTTACCCTGATCATTCGGCGGTACCCAGACATCAAGATGCGCTTTGTGTCCCAAGCGAATAAGCCGCCACTGCATTTCATCGTGTTCTGTCGGAACACGCTCGATTTTCTCATCAATCACCGAGGAAAATACTTTTTCTTTTTCCACTTCTATTTCTTCCGGTTTCTGCCCACTTTGAATTCGTTCGAGAAGTGATATTGGATCACCATAATGAACCAGCAGCTGATTTACTTTTTCCTGATCGATACCCATGAACCCACGCGGGAAGTAGTCCTCGCCATATTGCAAATACTGATTTAACTTATTCATAGGAACATCTACTTCAACTTCATTAATCAAGAAATACATGAGTTCCCAAGTTTTTCCTTCGCTATCTTCGCGCCAGAGGAAACGAGCATAATCCTTGTTATGCACTTTCATCGCGATTTCAGCTACAAGAATAATTTTCTTTGCTCGATAGACAAAAACATAATCACCGGGTTCCATATTCTCCCACAGTCGAGTATTGCTACTTCCCGGTACAGCACCCCAAGTAGCAAACGGGCGATCGTGAAAAACTTCTTTTAACTTTGTTTGCTCATCGACTGTTAAAAACTTGGACGCCTCGTCATGTTCGCGCTTCGTTTTGATTGTATCAAAGTAATGACGATCGGTATCCTGACCACCGGTGGCAACTACGATATAAATTTTGCGATCTTTATCAGTCATAGTTCGGTGTATTTCTTATGGCTACCCTTAGCCTTATCTACCGGATATTTCTTTTCGTTAATCTCCATTTTACGAAGGAACGCTTGCTTAAGGTCAATACCGGCATCGTGGGCGAGGGTGAGTATCCAGTACAGCACATCGGCTAGTTCTTCACCCAGATTCTCTTTTTTCTTTTCCATGAGCTCTTTTACTTCCTCATCGTTCTTCCACTGGAAATGTTCCAATACCTCAGCTGCCTCGAGGACGAGAGACAAGGCTAAATCTTTTGGCTTATGAAACTGGCGCCAATCCCGTGCATCCCGGTGGTTGTTAATAATATCTGTTAATTCGTCGAAGTCAGTCATAGATTTAGAAGTATAATATATTTCGATTATAACCCTATTTGTGATCTTTAATCAATAACATTGAGAGTGCCAATTACTGAGTATTTCACTCTCGATGAGAGTAACAAATGATAAATTGAATTCCAAACTATGCCTGATTGCGAATATTTTTCATATGGGACTGTTACGCACCCTTCACTAAATTTTCCGAAATGTAAAAAGTAACCAAAATTTACTGATTTAGTAGAACGTAATTCAAACCATGTTTCAGCAAACCGAGACCCACCCAGCTCTTCCTGTAAATATAATTTTGGTATTTTATCGTGAGGGTATGTCGGTATTAAAATATGATAGCACCCTAACGGAATGGGTATTTTACCCAAGATGACATTTAAGGATCCAACACCATCAATATTCAATAATTGCTTATGTCGTGACAGTTTTAATTGCGCTGCGTTATTAAAGGTTGCTGTTTTTATTTTTCTACTATCAAAACTGTTAAGTACTTCTGCTTCATTCTGTGAATATTTACCCTCACGTATTAAGAATCTATTTTTTGAACGCGAACGTTCAATATTATCAACTATTGTTTTATAACAAAGTTTAACATCTGTACCGTCAATTAACTTAACATCTATCCAACCCTTATAATACTTATCTAATACATCATCGATGCAGAGAGGCATATCCAAGCAGATTAGGTGCGATAAAAACATATGCTTTCATAACAAGCTCAGCATATTTTTCTTCAGAATTATACGATTTTATAGCATTTGTCACACAATCATCTGCATCCTCATGTAAAGTATGATTGGTGGTATCTATAAAGTATTTATCAATTGCATATATGATTGATTGCTCATCATTTAAAGGCGTGTCGCTATGTACTTGCATTATTCCATATGACCCAGACTTATGTAATTTAGATTTAAATCTTTCAATTCTTCTAAACCAGAGTGGTCTTTGAACATTTTCTACTAAACATACTGCTTTGACTAAGATTGGGTCAGCATTTTTTTCCGCACTGTGCTTTTCAATTAAGTCAAATAGATTTTGAGGGATGCTACGCAATGATCTATGTAGCATTTCCTCATCACTCATCTGCTGGCTCTCAAATGTTTTATAAAGAAATACAGCCGCAAGTGCGGTAATAATTGATGACCAAATGTTGTTAACTAAACCATCGGTTGTGGGCATTATTTTATTTATAAAACCCGCTTTTGACAACATTCCACCAACAATGCCGACTATAGTCAATAAAAATACTGATAAAACATGAAAAGATATCTGTGTTACACGATTTACAAATTTAGCTATTGTTTTTGACCTACGAATTAATTTATATAATGCTAAGCCATTTGTTGTTACGCTATGTATAAAACCAATAGTCAACCCCATGATAACCAACTCTGAAAGGTGAAAAGATTTTGAAAATGCAGATAGAACCATAGTAGAAACAATCAAAACTGGCGCAATGCGGAATAGTATATATCTACGCGGGCTAACACTAATGAAAAAACTTACCTTATCAGCATCTGAAAAATACAACTCTGGCCACTTGCTTTTAAATGCACTATAGAAGAAAAAAATAAGAAGAAGAGAAAAAATTACAGGCCAGACGTAGGACATCATTGCAAATTTAATTAAACAGATATTTAATAGATAATACTATATTGTTCACGCCAAGAGTATACTCCTGAATCCACACAGATACAATAAGGGCATGTGGGTCGCAATAAGCCCTGTATATCAAACCAACCCTGCCGATCCGAACCAGAATTTAGTTACAAATTACAAGTTACAAAAAAGACGGGAATCCTAAAATTCTGATCATAAACTTGTCACTTGTAACTAGAAACTTGTAACTACTCTAAGATTAGCGTCTATTTGAAACGGAAGATGAGCGGGATAAGGGCGACGACGATGAGTGCCCAGGCGGCGAAGATTGGGAGGTAGGACGTCTGCCACCGCAACAGCCGCTCGATCGGTGTGCGCCCGGCCAGGAATCGGCCATACAGCCAGGCCGAGCCGGTCAGATTGATCAGCAGGAGGATATTCAATCCCAGCGCGACCGTCTTATTGGGACTGAAGCCAAATTCCCAGATCCGGCTCACCATCGCTACCAGCGCGATCACGTCGACGATCAGCGCGGAGATGATGAGGATCAGCCGCATGGTGTCGAAGCGTCCCGGTCCGGCATGCAGGTCGCGGGCGGACAGGGCATAGAGCACCAGGCACATCACCAGCACGAGCAGCAGGTTAAAGCCGATCAGCACCTCACGCTCCACGCTGATGGTGCTGCCGGTCCATAGCATCGTGATCATGAAGACGATCAGCAATAGGGTGAAGAGCGGAGTGAAGATCATGGTCAGCACCGGCGCCATATTTTCAATGACGCTCTGCTTCGCTTCCACCAGCCACGCGCCGATGATCACCGCGCCCGCCGCGCCGCAGGGGATGAGCCATTGCGCCACCGCGGTTTCGACATTGGCACCGATCGCTTCAAAGATAAACACCGTCAGACCGGTCAGAATGCCTCCGCCGAGCGCCATCAGGGTATAGTAGATGAACCATTCACCCGAGAAGCGGACGAAGTTAATGCGCTGCTGCGCCTCGCGCCAGCGGTGGCCCAGGTAGGCAATGCCCACCACCAGCCACAATGCGATCGGCAGGTGGATGATTGCCAGGACTTCGGTATGTCCGTTGGCCACGAACGGTTGGAAATTGATTAGTAATGCCGCTACGACGAATGGGAAAGCCAGCCACGGCCAATAAGCGGCCAGCACGCGCCGTTTGTAAGCGAAGAATCCGACCAGCCACGGGAGGATGAAGAGACTGACATTGCGCGCGTAAAACATCATTTCGCTGCTGGAACCGTCGAGTTTCTGGCCAAAAAGTTCCGGCAGTTTCAGGGTCAGGGCCGCCGCGACCGCCAGTATGACCGCCACCATCGTCTCGCGTTTCACGGCCGGGTCGGATTTGGATGGGGCGACTACCAGCTGTTTCCACAGGCGTTCGGAGTACTCATGGGCGAATTCGCGCGAAATGGCATCCAGTTCTCCCATCCGTTTTACGGCCACCAGAAACGCTTCATCGGGGCTTAAGCCCGCCTGGGTCAGTGTTTCGGTCTGGCTGCGCAGATGATCTTCGAGTTCGTCGGCGTCGGCGGCGCTCACCGTCTGGTGCCGGCGCAGATATGATTTCCATTCGCCGATGCGTTGTTCGAGCGAGTCGTTTGATTGGGTCATATTATTTGTGATGAGAAAATATTACTTATTGATTTGACGCGGCCAGGGGCAGATTTTTCCAGATGTCACGCAGGGTCATATCGATTACCTGCCATTGACGGTGCTGGTGATTGAGATGATCCGTACCTGATTTGGTCAGCCGATAATATTTGCGCCGCCGGCCGGTATCAGATTTACCCCAAGATGTTTTGACGAAACCGTGGCGTTCCAGACGATGCAGCAGGGGATAGATCATCCCATCGGTCCAGCGCAGTTTCCCGCGCGACAGCTCGGCCACACGCTTGATGATAGCATAGCCATAGCTCTCTCCCTCGCTCAAAATAGCCAGAACTAGCGGGGTGGCGGAAGCGGCTACGAGGTCTTTTTGGATATTTGAATCATCCGGTTTCATATGTAATATATGATACATTGCAGTACTATGTATGTCAAGGAGTGTTGATTGATTGGGGGTAAAAAGCTCATTTCAGGAGCATTTTATATCACGGGGGGTTGACAATTTCTCGTTTTTAGAATATAGTATCCGATTGCTTATGGGATCGATCGATTATGGCTGGTATGTCTAGAAAAGGAGGCCCCTTTATGTTCCCCAGAGCTCTTTGGTCTTTCGCCTTGGTCCTAACATGCTTGTCCGTGGCGGCCTGCAATTCGTCGACCGCTCCGGCGGTGACGGACAATCCGGACCTGGCGACTCCTGCAGCCGTCGATACCGTGCTCATCGCCTCGTGCGATTCGACGGGTGACTGGATCTGCGGCAGCATCCTTGGTTTCCACGGTTGTGACACCCGGGACTGCGAACAGATACTCCGGGACGGCGTGTTTTCAATGAAGGCCTGGTGCGGTAGCGCCTCCTGCGGGGCTCTGAACACCCGCAACCCTGCGAACTACGCCAACTTCGATTCGGTCTGGGCAACCGGCCAGGTGGAAGTCACTGTCCGGGGAAAAGGTTCGTACGGATGTTTCGGCCGCTACCGGGTAACCAACTCTGATTACTACGGCGGCAACTTCTACTACAAACAAGACTTCGAAACCACCGTGGACACGACCTTTACCCAGCCGATCGCTATCGGACTGTCGCCGAAGCATGAGCCGGACCATGGCCGCTACGGTTCGTTCCATCTCGGCATGTACGTCAGCACCAATGAGAACGACTGCCAGAGCCGGATCGATCTCAAAGTGAAAAATCTCCACGTCTGGGGAATCAGACCGCGGAGCTGAACCGACCTATTTGGGCCGGTTCCTTTATTTAGTCTAAGAGGCGCAATCGGCCATACCACCAGAACAAATCCTGCCGACCCGAGCCTCCCTCCGCATTATCAAAAATATCTTGTAATTATAGGTAGTTGGGGAGTATGATTATATTATACAAAACATCATATTCAAATGTACTCTCTCTATATCCTCCAATGTTCCGACAAAACTATTTACACCGGCATAACAGTAAATGTTGCCAAAAGGGTAGAGGAGCATAACCATTCACCGCGCGGAGCCAAATACACCCGCTCCCGCCGGCCGGTGCAGCTGGTATATATGAAAAAGTTCCGTACTCGTTCAAGAGCACTCAAAGAAGAGCATCGAATCAAACAATTATCGAAGCGAGAAAAGCTAAACCTAATTGGTAAAAACTAGAATGGTAATTAGATCAAAACGCAAACAGAGCAAGAATAATACATCAAGTAACTTAAGTGCTGCTGATTTAAAATTCTTGCAGTCTATGCGAAAGAAAAGCGTTACCGGACAGCTTCCTATGCTGACCGAACAAGTAATGATATTGTCAAATAGAAAAAAAGAGACTGGAACACGAGCAGACAGAAGAAATAAATATACTGGTATTATTGCGATCACTGCCTTGATAGCTACTTTGATACAAGTATGTCTGAATGCTACAAGTACATTTCAACCGCCAATATTGGGCTTCTTCATAGGATTAATAATATTCATTGTTTTACTTGTAATCTTAGATAAGTCATTTGATTATATTGATAAACAAAAGAAGTAATTCTACTCAACCATGCCCTCAAAAATCAACGCCATCTGGCACAAATCTCATCGCATGCCAAAAAAACCATCGCTCGACGATCGGGTAAAATGGCACGTGGCGCATGCTCGGAATTGCCAATGTCGGAAGTTGGAAGGAAAAATGCTCGAGGAGATCAAACGGCGGGGGATAAGAGTTTAATTGGGCGAGTTATTGACACAAAAGTTAACCTATGTTAACACAAGTATATAGTAGCTAGATTAGTTAACATAGATTATGTCTCAAACGCGATATATCTCAACAATCGAAGCGGCTAAGCGGCTGGGCATCAGCAGGATTGCGGTTTTCAAAAAGATAAAGAGTGGCGATATCAAGGCGGATAAAATCGGCCGGAATTATGCTGTGCCGGTGACTGAAATTGAGCGCCTGACTAAACCAAACCTATCAGATGCTGATAAGGCCTTGATTGACCGAGCAGTCAAAAAAACCGTACGCGAATATGGTGAAACGCTTAAATTGTTAGGCAATGCCTAGGAATACGGTTGTGTTAACAATCGAAGAAGTAGAACGTTTGGCGCATCGATTAGCCCAAGAGACTATGGGTTTCAACGAGCCTATACCAGACTTTCAGACTCGGTATCCTGGGAAACTAGAAAGTTGTCTGGCGCAACCTTTTCAACGCTTAGATCGAAAATCACTTCATTCTACTCCTGAACGACGCACGGCCACGTTGTTTTATTTAATGATCAAAAATCATCCTTTTCAGAATGGTAATAAAAGAATCGCGATGACAGGTATGTTGGTGTTACTATACAAACAACACAAATGGCTGCGGGTGGACACAAAGGAACTTTATAATTTCGCCGTTTGGGTAGCCTCAAGTCCACCGAAACTAAAAGATGAAGTCATTTTAGCCATCGTAAAATTTATTCGAACGAATCAAGTGGGGTTGTGATAGTTGAGTGATTATTGCGATATCTAACAAGAACAAACTCAAGCGCTGTTGGTGAGCGCCTGAGTTTGCCTGTGTTTAACTTATTAATTAATTGGTAGATTGGCTGATTGATGTCCGTGACCTCCCGGGCAAGCTTCCTGGCTGGTCAGGTTGTAGTCCGCGTCGAAGTAGGCTCGTACTCGGCTGCCATCGGTTTTAGCCAAGTGTACTTCGTAGACGCTACCCGACGAAACTTTTACTATTCGTCGAATGGTACTACCCGGAAAAGCTTTGAGTGCGGCGTCAGTAACTTTTGTGGCAATGTCGCCGGTCAAAAGCTCTTCGGATCCAGTGTTTGCGCCTCTATGCATGCCCCTGGAAAAATTGGCTCGGTTCGCTGGAGTCGCATTGATCGTGGTGTCCGTTGTTGCCGTTGTCGTCACCGGAGTTGTGGCGGTCAGGGCGGTATCTTCAGCTCTGGCCGGATTGGTTCGGATAAGCGAACCGATGCCGGTGCCGATTAGAATCGCGATGACTGCCAGACCGATAATTACAGATCTATTCTTAGTTAGTATTGTTGTCACCTCCAATCTACCCTATTCGTAGGGTATTAATAGAATAAATCAACTGGCTGAATTTTTGCTTAGTATATATCCGCTATAAAATTCAATAGTCAGATTATATTCAGGTTAACGAATTTACCACTTGATAATATTATTCAAATGGAGTACAATATTCTGGAAATGACTGGCGAATTCGCAACAAAGCTGGCCGGCGCGCCGAGCCCATAAAACAGGCACAAACGCGTTTCGTCAGGTTTTTTTAACCCCTCGTTATAACTTCTGATTGGTGGATATGTTTCATCTGTCCGACCGAGCCAAATATCGCACGTTAGAGATGATCCCCGGCGTAGCCGTCTGGAGTTCGTTTTTGATTGTGATCCTGCTGATCTTCTTTCGTCCCTTGTGGGCGATATATTTTATTATTGTATTTGATTTTTACTGGATGGTGCGGGTGATCTATATCATATTCTACACGGTAGTATCGTATAAAAAGTTTCATACCGCATTGGGTATCGACTGGATGGAGAAATGCCGTCAGCAGCCGAATTGGGAGCGGATGTATCATATGGTGTTCTTGCCAACCTATAAAGAACCGCTGGAAGTATTACGGATGACTTTGACAAGTTTAACTGCGGTTGATTATCCCGTACGCGAAAAGATGATTATAGTCATGTGTTTTGAAGAACGTGACACGGTGAACGCGCATAATTATGCCGCGGCGGTTCAGCAAGAGTTTGCCGGAAAGTTCGCGGATATGATTGTATCATTTCATCCGGTGGGTATCGAGGGTGAAATGCCAGGCAAGGGTGCGAATATGGCCTGGGCGGGACGGATTGCCAAAAAATACGTGGATGAGCGGGGGATACCATACGAAGATATATTGGTATCGGCTTTCGATGTCGATACCTGCGCCCACCCGAAATATTTCAGTTATTTAACATATCAATTTTTGAAGTCGGATCGGCCTTTACGCCAGAGCTACCAGCCGGTCCCGTTGTTTAATAATAATATTTGGGAAGTGCCGGCGATTATGCGGGTGGTATCAACCAGCACCACGTTTTGGCTGATGAGCGAACAGCTGCGCCCCGAACGGCTGTTTACGTTCGCGTCGCATAGTATGAGTTTCCGGGCGCTGGTGGATGTGGATTTTTGGCAGAACGATATAGTAACAGACGATTCGCGGATATTTCTACAGTGTCTGATGAAATACGACGGCGACTATGTGGTCAAACCGATGTATATACCAATCTCGATGGACGCGGTAGCCGGGCGGAATATTTGGCACGGGATGGAAAATCTTTACAAACAGCAACGGCGCTGGGCCTGGGGTGTCGAACACTTTCCCTATATGGTGTGGTTTTTTGCTAAAAATAATAAAATAGCTTTGAGTAAGAAGCTGCACTATGTCTGGAATCTGGTTGAAGGGATGTATTCCTGGGCGACCGCGCCGATTATAATCTTCGTGCTGGGGTATTTTCCGTTACGCATGGCCGATGACGTCGTGAAGTCTACCGTGATTGCCCAGAACGCTCCGTTCGTACTCCAAACGATCATGACGCTAGCCATGGTAGGATTGCTCGTTAGCGCCGTATTGAGCGTTTATCTGTTGCCGCCGAAACCGGTCAAATACCACGGTTCGAAATTTGCCATCATGCTGCTGCAGTGGGCGTTGTTGCCGATTACGATGATTGCGTTTGGCTCGATTCCGGCTACCGAAGCGCAGACCCGCCTGATGCTGGGTAAATATCTGGGTTTCCGAGTGACCGACAAGATCCGGTCAAAATCAGCCGAGCCGGCTCCCCAAAAAGCCTGAGTGGCCGCGGACAAAGTCCTGTATGGATTGGCTATTCTTTGAAGCTGGCTTGATTGTTATTGGCCAAAGCACGCCCTGCGCAGTCGCAATTCCAATCCGGCCATCGCTTTCAAATACTGTACCTGGTGGTTGATTAACTATTTCGTTAGTGGCGGTCGCGGATAGTATTTCGATTTTAATTTCTTGCCATTGTGTGTAAGAACCGGGCCAGGGCTGAAAGGCTCTGATTTGACGTTCGAGATTAACGGCCGGTTGGGACCAATCCAGCCGTCCAGACTCTTTCCTGAGCAATGTGGTAGCCGTAGACAGGCTGTTATCCTGTGGTTGGGGGTGAAGTTCACCTTGGATATACTTTGGCAATTGCTGGGCTAGCCAATCACCGCCTACGGCCGCCAGCCTGGCAGTCAGGCTGGGCGTGGTTTCATTGGGTTCGATCGATACTTCAATCTGGGAAAGAATCGGTCCGGTATCAAGTCCCGGATCCATTTTCATCAAGGTCCAGCCGGTGACATTATCACCGCTTAGCACAGCCCACTGGATCGGACTGGCACCGCGATATTTCGGCAGCAGGGAAGCATGCAGATTCAAACAACCGAACTTGGGCAGCTCTAGTATGCTTTTAGGAAAGATTAAACCGAATGCTACGACCACGAATACGTCGGCGTTGATCGATCGAAGCTGTTCAACGATGGATGGATCTTTAAACGTGGCAATTTGCAACACCGGCAATCCATGTCGTAGAGCCGCTAATTTGACCGGCGGCGGCGTTAGAACGCGTTTGCGGCCTACCGGGCGGTTCGGCTGGGACACCACCAGCGCCGGCGCCAAGCTGTTCTTCACTAGCGCATCTAGAAAAGATATCGAGATTTCAGGTGTGCTAAAAAAAACTACTTTGAGCGATGGGGTGATCACAACTTTGACTCCGCGTGTCCGGGTTTGGCTTGGTGCAGCTTGTGCGCACGGTCGATAAATAACACGCCATCCAGATGGTCAATCTCATGCTGGATCACTCGCGCCAATAAGCCCTCGGCTTTAACCTTGACCCGCTGTCCGGTGATGTCTGTCCATTGGGCGGAAATAATGCGCGGGCGGCGCACCATGCCGTAAACGCCCGGGACACTCAAACAGCCTTCTTCGTCTGACTCTTTGCGCCAGGAACGTCGGGTGATAACTGGGTTAATGAGGGTCATGGCGCCTTCTTCACCGGCGATAATGACCAGACGGATATTTTGGCCAGTCTGCGGCGCAGCGATGCCGATGCCGTCGGATTGATACATCGTTTCAGTCAGATCGCGCACGAAAGACTGAAATTTTGGTTGCGTCAAATCGGCTGACTTTATGGCCGTCGATTTTTGTCGTAAGCGGGGATCGCCTTCGGTAATTATTTTCAATTTCATAATAGGTGATAATTTACAATAATGACTGAGGCTGCAGGTCCATTAGCCATCGGTCACTGCTTAATTTTAGCAGATCGCGTATCTCCGGCCAATACTTCGGCGGATACTTGAGCACCAATTCCCAGCGGTATTGCCCGCGCGTTTTGGCAATAAATGACGGACTGGCGTGAAGAATTTCCACGTCCGGTATTTTCGCGGCTCGTTTTTCCAGCTCGGCGGATAGCTCTTCCGCCTCTTGGATCACTTTCTTCTGAATCTTGCCCTTTAGAATCAGCCGCGCTAGATCTTTTAAGGGTGGATAGTGAAATAAGGCCCGCTGTCTCATCTCCTCGGCGTAGAATCCGTCCAAGTCAGCTTGGGCGCCAAATCGTACGGCATGATGCTCGGGTTTGAAAGTTTGAAATACCAAAGTGGCGCCAGGCTTGGTTTCGGCCACCGCCAATGACATTTGTCGAAAAGTTTGTTCCGGCGCGGAAAAATCGGGCAGCGCCAGCAATTGATCAACCGACACAAATACAATTAGATCAACCCGTTCCAATATCTCCGCAGTTAAAATAATCTGCGTCCCGATAATTATATTGGTATCAGTTGGAATTGGGGCGCTGCCGGCTTCACGCAGAGCAATTTTAGCATCCGGATACAGTGCCCGTACTTCGGATTCAAGCAGCTGAACACGCCACCCGCTGTGTTTAAAATCCGTACCCTGGCAAGTCGGACAGTTTATCGGCATATCCATAGTATATTCGCACAAATGACAGCACAAAATCTGGTGTTTGGGTTTAAATCGATGCAGAATTAATGGTCGCTGGCAGCGCGGGCAGCTAAAACCGTGCCCGCAGTCGCGGCAAACAAAACCAGTTGACTCACCGCGCCGGTTGAGATACAGCACCGTTTGTTTATGCGCTTTCAGGTTAGCGGCTATGAAACGTTGAACGCGCTCGCTCAACATAGTCCGGTTGCCAACTTTGCGTTCATCGTTCATGTTGGCGATGAAACTCGTTGGCGCGGGTCGCGTCGAACGCAAATCAACCAACTGTATTTTACCCGTGCGATAAGCGCGCCAGGTAGACAAGCGCGGCGCCGGACTGATCCAATGGATGCCCGCGCCGGTAATTTCCTGCAACAGACGCGCTACTTGTTCGGTGTGATAGCGCGGATTCATTTCCGTCTGGCGATGGTTGGCATTATCTTCCGCGTCAATAACGATCAAATCCAGGCGCTGGTGGGGAAGCCAAAGCGCGGAACGCGTTCCGATAACCACGGCCGGCTGTCCAGATGACAACGCGGCCACTTTCTGCCAGTAGAGCGACCGAGGTAATTGACGGTGTATGACCAGCGGACGATGATTATATAGCGCCGATTCCCAAGCTTTGACTTGACGTATTTCCGGGCTAATAATCAAGATATGCTTGCGCTGCTTGATAGCTTGGCTAACCTGCTCGTTGATATACTCGACTTTCTCTTGGTTAGTCAGATGCCAGACAAGGCTGTCGGACTGCCAGATGGTTTTTGATTTTCGAAGACTGGGATGTTTTAACACAGCCTGGGTTGGAGCCAAGATCCCGCGCCGGGGCATATCGCCGATAATCATATTTACCACCGTGCCGGGTGAGACTAGAAAATCTTCGGCAAACCGATCGATCAGCTGTCGTTGGATGGAGCTGAACCTAATATTTTCTATTACGCTTTGGATTGGCTTGATTTGCGACGGCTTGAGCTGCGAACGAGCGCTCATTGACCAAACTACCGCCGGTACAGTCTGATGCCGGAATTTAGTCAGGACTACGCTGCCCGGCATTACCTGCCTGGCTAATTCTTCCGGCAAAGAGTAGTCAAATATATCGAGTGACCGAGGCAGTCTGAGCGATGGTATTAGCTTGAGATACATAGGGAAACATTAGACTAGATTACGCTGATATTGTACCATTTTCATCCGGGAACCCAAACTGAGTACCAATTAGGTACTCATTCGTTCGCTGATTCAAGTCGTGTGATTAATTGACGTTGATTGGATCTCCGGTCGGGTGCATTTCCAGCGCCTTATCCGATGTCTTGATAATGTTTTTCCACTTGTAACCCAGCTGGTTGAAAGCGTCCATAGAACCGATCGGTCTTTTTAGTCCGTCCGAAATGACATAGACGGATTTCGAGTTCGGTGAAGTGACCAGCTCGCCGTCCTTAAACTTGACCGGATCACCCGCGGCATAGCCGGCAATTTCGGACTCGTCGATTCTGATAACTTTGGTCTTGGGAAAACGAGACTGCATAATTTCTTTAGACCAGATGGCGTGCCGCACGCCATTTTCAACGAAAACAATACCGCCGGTTTGTTTCGATTGCAACAGGGCGCCAGTCGGATAAATGCTGTTCAGGGTAATGTTAGTGCCATTGGTGTAGTCTTTCAGATCAGCTTCCGTCACGGTGATGACCTCTTCGGGATTGTAGCCCAACTGACGAAATACTTCTTGTGATTCGATCAAACGTTTTTGTCCGTTCAGGATTAAATACATGCTGCCATCTGGACCACCCAGAATACTATATTCGGAGAAGCGGATCGGTTTGCCATCAGGATACTTATCCAATTCCTGTTGGGGAACCTGGATGACATTTTTTGAAGTATAGTTGGCGGTGAAAGCCGACTTGGACCAGAAGGCGCGCTTGGTGCCAAACTGAATCAAATACACGGCGGGATTTCCTTTTACCTGGAGTAATGTGCCATCGGGATAAGCGGTCGCGAACCATTCTTCATATTTTTTCCAAACCAAGGAACTGCCACCTACATCCTGACGTCCGCCGCCCCATTTTCCGACCCAGGGAGTGTAAGTGTATAAAACCGCTGTAGCCGCGTTCATTGGTGTGACGGAAATACCATCAAGTGTTTGTTTCGTTATCATTGGGCCCCAGCCCGATATGGTCGTACCGTTTTTCGCAATTCCGCCCAGGTAATAATCACCGCGTAATGATTTGGCGGCCCAATTAACTTGGTTAAAGAACCCCTTATAGGCTGGGTTACAACCCGAACTGTCTGGGCAGGCAAAACCGGTGGCATAATCGATTTGCTTCTGCGTTGGGTTGGAGTCGGTCACCAGACTCTGTTCTACCTGCATCCGGACCAGCAAATATTTTGGGCTGATGCCCCAGTATTTACCGGCATCGTAGATTACATCGGCGGCCGACTTTTTGCCGGTTAAGGTATCAAATTTCATGGTCGCCAGTGCGCTACCTTTGGTTTCGAGAAACTTCTGGATACGGGCGCTGGACATGGTGTTGGCATTCATCAGATCGTCGTCCGAAATCAAATATCCCGGACGAAATGTGGCAGCCAGCATCGGTGCCGGCATGATAAATGCCCCCACAAATAGGAGAATGATGATTTTCTTAAACATTTGTTGAATCGGTAATAGTATTTTGCTCGATTATTATAACACGATGAACGCTGGTGTCCAACCGGATTTTTCATATGGTATAATACATATTGACAGAATTATTCAGAATTTAGTTGTTAAATGCAATAAATCTAAGATACATGTCTGAAAATCATTACTCTGCGCGCGTAAAAATCATCAATCTAGCCGGATTGAAAATAACCGCAGAATCAAAAACGGTGATCCTTCGCCAAATTAGCGAACGTCTGCAGCAAGGATATAAAACATTCATTACCACGCCGTACTCGGAATTTTTGTTGGCCGCCCGCCGCGACCCGAAGGTTTTGGATACGCTCAATCGTTCGGATATCGCGATTGCCGATGGCATTGGCGTCATCTGGGCGGCCAAATACTTATCACTGCGATTAACGGCTCGATCGCGTTGGTTACGATTCATTCAAGCCATTTGGCAAATGAAATACACCGGAGCTTCGATATTACTCAAGCCAAGATATGTTTATTCGATTATTCCAGAAAAAATTGTCGGTGCTGATTTCGCCTGGGATTTGGCCGGGTTGGCCGAAAAAAACAATTGGTCAGTCTATTTGCTGGGGGGATTTGACGATACGTCCGCGCGCGTAGCCGAAATATTTCGACGGCGCTACCCAAAACTAACCGTACACGAATCGAATAAGAATCCGGAAAACAAGACCTCGTTAGAGGATATCAAAGCTGTCAAACCAGACATATTGATGGTGGCCTATGGGCCAATCCGACAGGAACAATGGATCGTGGACAATTGGGCTATTTTGCCCGTAAAAGCCGCGATCGGTCTGGGAGGCACATTTGACTATATCGCCGGTAAACGCTCCAATCCACCCCGTCTGGTGCGTTATACGGGCCTGGAGTGGTTATTCCGTTTATTTACCCAGCCAAAAAGGGCCAAAAGAATCTATCGAGCCACATTTGGGCTAATCGGCGAAATGATTAGATACAAATTAACAAGTAACAAATATCAGATAAAAAATTCGACATAAAGTAGCGGCGGTTTTTAAACCTCCATTGACGGAAATAATAACAATATCGTAGTTAACGTATTCACCTATATGTGATACCCTTGAAAACACCATGAATAACAATCAATCATCATCTAATATCCGCGTTCGTTTCGCCCCCAGCCCCACCGGGGAACTGCACATTGGCGGTTTGCGCACAGCGCTTTTTGATTATTTATTTGCCCGTCAAAACGGTGGAAATTTTGTATTGCGCATTGAAGATACTGACCGAGCCCGTTTCGTGGAAGGGAGCGAACAGCGCTTGATTAATACGCTGACGCAATATGGTTTGTCGTATGATGAAGGCCCGGGTAAAGAAGGTAAATATGGGCCATATGTGCAATCACAGCGCTTAGATATTTATCGTGAACACGCCAACCGGTTGTTAGAAAAAGGCGCGGCTTACAAGTGCTTCTGCACGCCGGAACGTCTCACCGAGGTTCGCGAATTGCAAATGGCTCGTAAAGAGCCGCCGCGGTACGACCGGCATTGCCGTAACTTATCGGCCGATGAAATTGAACAATTAGAATCTGCCAAAACTCCGTTTGTCATCCGCCAAAAACTACCGGAGCAGGGGAGTGTGTCATTTACGGACCTAATCCGAGGTGATGTGTCATTCGACTACGCGCTGTTGGATGATTCCGTGTTGCTCAAAAGCGATGGTTTTCCCACATATCATCTGGCCGTGGTAGCGGATGATCATCTGATGGAAATAAGCCATGTGTTGCGAGCCGAGGAATGGCTGCCCAGTACGCCGAAGCACCTGTATCTTTATGAATCATTCGGTTGGACACCGCCGTTGTATGCCCATCTACCGCTAATTCTAAGCCCCAAGGGCGGCAAGCTAAGCAAGCGCGATGGCGCGGTATCGGCCCAATCATATTTGGACGAAGGTTATCTGCCGGAAGCGGTAATAAACTTCATCGCTTTTTTGGGTTGGAATCCCAAAACCGAGCGGGAAATATTTTCACTGGATGATCTGGTCAAAGAGTTTAAGATCGAACATATCAACAAAGCCGGCGCCGTGTTTGATAAGCAAAGACTCGATTATCTCAACGGTCAGTATATTCGCGCACTGGATATTAACCTTTTAGTAAAAAGGTTAATGCCATTCTATCAGCAAGCGGGAATACCGACAGACGACGCTGATAAACTAACCAAAGTGACGGCCCTGGTTAAAGACCGATTAGTAAATCTGACGGAAATTGGCCACTTGGCAAAATTCATATTCGATCTATCGGAATATGAAGCGGCGTTGCTGTTGCCTAAAAAAGAAACAGACACTGAAAAGATAAAAAAGTCATTAGAACTCTCGAGCGAAACTTTACAAAGCATCGAATCTAAAAACTTCACCAGTGCCGCATTGAAACAAGCACTGACTGAAATGATTTCCCGGGTAGGCAGCAATAACACCTCCATACTCTGGCCTTTGCGGGTGGCGCTTTCCGGACAAGCCGCTTCGCCGGATGTGTTTGAAATCGCGGAAGTTTTGGGTCAGGAAGAAGCGATCAAACGAATCGATGCGGCAATAGGCAAATTAAATACGAAATCCTAATATTGAAATCATAAGCAATTCGGTATTGTTTAGGAATTAGAAATTCGATATTAGTATTTGTGTATGTATTTGCAATAAAAATGCCATTTTGGTATAATACCCATGTAATGAATACAAAATACACTCAAATTTTGCGATATAGTCGAATCGCTTTCGCCATAGCGGCGTTGTTTATTGTGTTCGGACTGGGCTCAATTGCTTCCAACGCGCAGACAAATGACAATGCCGATATTAACGCGAATACCAATACTGACGGTACGCCGAATACCCAGCGGGAGGGGAGCAATGCCGACGGTCTCAGCGCCAACGAAGAAGTTCTTCAGCTAAATCTACAGATTCAGGAAAAGAAACAGGCGCTGGATCAACTCAATCAGCAAAAAGCCGAATATGAGCGAAATTTGGCCTTGAAACAGCAGGAAGCATTATCTCTAAGCAGTGAGATCGGATCGCTTGATGAACAAGCCAAGAAAACGCAGATTGAAATTGATATCGCGAATAACGAGATCGATACTCTTAAGCTTCAAATCAAAGAAGTCGATGGCAAAATAGCCGATCGAGAGAAGGACATCGTCGACCGCAAAGATCAGTTGAGCGGCTATGTCCGCCAGCTGAACCGGATGCAAAATACGAATTTGGTCCAGGTGCTGTTAGCTAATGATAAGTTTTCCGATTTCTTTAACGAACTGAATTCGGTCGAAGATCTGGAGCACCGGCTCAAAGGTTCGCTGGATGAAGTAAAGCTGTTGCGTGAAGAACTCCAAAGTGTGCAGGATGATTTGGAGCGTAAAAAAACCGATCTAGACAATGCCACGGCGAAACTTGAGGGTACCAAGGAAGAATTAGCCGGCCAATTGGATTACAAAAGTAATTTGCTGGACGCGACCAAGGACAACGAGGCGCAATATCAAGAAATGCTAGCTGCGGTAAAAACAGAGCAAAGTTCGGTAAATTCTGAACTGAGTCAAATTGAAACTAGTCTAAGGTCAAAGCTGGAGGGGGATAATCAGCTGACAGATGACAGCAAAGTATTATCTTGGCCGGTGAATCCGTCAAATGGAATAACAGCGACATTTCATGATCCCACCTATATTTTCCGACGCCTCTTTGAACATCCGGCTATAGATATCAGAGCCAAGCAGGGGACCCCAGTCAAAGCAGCCGCGTCGGGTTATGTGGGACGCGCTAAGGATTCTGGACTTGGTTACAGTTATATCATGTTGATTCATGCGGGCGGTATTTCGACCGTGTATGGCCACATCAGCCAGATTAACGTCCAAGAAGACGCTTATGTGACCAGGGGACAGATCATCGGCCTCAGCGGTGGGATGCCTGGGACGCCCGGTGCCGGTAAATTAACCACCGGTTCGCACCTACATTTCGAGGTCCGTAAAGACGGCATTCCGGTTAATCCGTTGAACTACCTGCCGTAGAGAAAGTTAATTGGCTGAATAGATAATTAGTTATTTATAGATTACCGCCTATCAAGCCTTACAGGCTTTGTTTGTGATTAGGGGACAACAGCGCTAGATTTGTTATGGCGTCGCACAATATACAATTTACGGCCCTATAGAATATAGCCATTGTTTTAATGGGGTTTACAAATACCGGGCCGATCCCCGGTTTTGTCATTCATTTTGAATTATTAATTCTAAATTTAGAATTTATTTATAGTATGCCCTAGGCAGATACCTGACATCAATGTATGAAACTTTATTTATGTCAGTAATCTTCTCGTTTAATAACACGCCGATGGCGTTAATCTGGTCATCGACCAGCTCATCAGCTGAGAAATAGATATCGGTGTCTTTGGCCACATTTATCAGGACTTCCCGGGCATAACGGCCGGTGGGCACCTCTTTGGTCTCACAGGGGGCCTCTGTATTGGAATTTAGACTGTTATTGGTATCAGATGTCGTATTTGAGTTAGAATTTACGTTAGCGGGGCGTATATTGGCATTTCTGGTAGACGAATTTGTGTTACCGTTGCGATTCGAGTTGCTATTCGAATTGTTATTAGAATTTGAATCGGCTTCATCAATACATACGGTGCGAACACTTTCCCTGATGATCGGTGTCGCGTAATTTATTTTTAGCTCGGAGAAGCGACTTTTGATACGTTGGCTGGCATCGATAATTGTTTCTGCTTGTGCCGCTGTTATTATTTCAGCACCGATCGTGGTAGTAGCTTTGGCGATATTCTTTATTAGAGGAAGATCAGGTGCGGGTTGTTCTTCGGAAACTGTTACAGGACTGAATACGACTCCCCTATTATCAAGTAAAAAATATTGTTTCGAATCAACCTGCCACAATATCGCCGCGGTGCGCTCTTTTACCATTATCACAATCTTTTTCAGATTTGGTTTGGTTGCATTGAAAGACTCAAATGAAGCCCGGCCCTCTAGTTTTTTTAAAAGTGTCTGGGAAAGCCCGTTAGGATTAATCAGCCAGCCATTATCGCCCGGTAAGAACAGCACGCGTCGCTGTTGTAAGTAGTCTGACAGCGAATCTCTAATCATGCGTTCGTGATCGGGTGTGGCGCCCGTAACGGTGATATTAGAGATGCGCCAGAAACCACTAAAAGCCACTAGATATGCTAATCCGGCCAGCACCACTAAGGCTAACCAGAAATATATTTTAGCCCGACGCTTTCTAGTTTCTTTTGGCGTTGTCCGTGGAAAATAAGGATTGCGAAATTGCAGCTGTTGACTAACGTATTTTCGTGACGGGTTTTGGTCGTTTGGGCGACGAATATCCATAAAAGTTATAAGTAATTAGCTGTCCCTGCCTCTCCCCCCACGTTAGACTCCTAACTCTAGTGTCGCAAAATACTATTTAATATCAAATTCCTTGGCAGCTAAGGCGTAGACGTGCTTGTATTCGGTCAGAATGTCATTGTGTAACGAGGCTTTTAACGTGGTCATTACCTCTTTGTGGAACCAGATCAATTGATCCTTGGGTGCGTTGAATCTCGACCAGATGGCGTCACCCAGATCATAATGCGCCTCCAGCATCGATTGCAGATTATGTATTTTATCGGCGCAGCAGACCATCAAGCCCTCAAAGCTGTCGGTTTTTAAGTGGCTTAGATAGTTCGTTTTGCGCGTTTCCCACGTAGCCCGATTGGTTTCTATCGAATCGTCGGGGTTCTTATCTTCGGTGACCTCCTTAACGATTCGGACTACCTCGGGGCCGAATTCGCGCGTCATATCGGATTCGGTATATCCCGATACGTCCTCAAGGACATCGTGCAATAATCCCGCGGCGATAATCTGATCATTATCGGTATAGCGTGATAGTAAGAACCCAACCGAAAATGGATGGACAATAAAAGGTAAACCGCCGATCCGGCGTTTTTGATTGTGATGCAGTTCGCTGGCGCGATTGATCGCGCGTTGGATAAGCGGGGTCAATATCATTGGTGAATTATACCTTTTTGCTGTTAAAAAACCAAACAAGCCAACCATTTATGAAAGTGTCAGCGGTAATTACTAGGCATATTATCGATTAATTGGACAAACCAGCTCAATACATCGATCAAAGCCGCTTTGCCCGCAAATACAATCTTCGGCTGGCGTCAGTTCATAATCACATTTATCGGCCTGCATTCTAGCGGAATCGCAGACACAACTATACTCCACCGTGCAATCAGGCCGCGACTGGCATTCTACAATGTTGCTTAACGATGTGCAGGCAGATTGACGATTGGTGCTATTGTTTAAAATCGCGTTCTTATTTTGATTAGAGCGATATCGAGCCGCCTGGTTGGTAAGATAAAGAGAGTTATTCCTTAGTGAGCTATGCGAGGTTTTATCGTTTGCACCGCGCTGGAAAAAATAATAAGCTCCGACAAATGCCACAGCTAAGAATATCAGCATAATGATAATCGAAAGGGTGAAAAAAAACGTAGAGCTGTTTAATTCCATCGATCCCCTACTACCCGATGAACGGCGCAGCCAGAACTTTCTGTGGTGAGTTTTTTCCTCAGGCATTGCAGACAGCAACTTGGCATCAGGCAGTAATGGTTTAGATCGATGCTTGCTGGATGTGTTTGTTCGCCGCCGCTTGCTGGCTGCCATAAAAAGGTAGTGTGTGATCTAAACGGGACGCAATGTACCGGCCCAGACTTGCCAGGCTAAGAGTGATTTGGCCACTAAACTCAGGATGATATATGTCCGCTCGCCATAAAGATAATCTTTCCATCGCCCAATCTTTTTGTACTGAAGCACCATATTAATCGCAAATACGTTGAAAAACAGAAAAATGGAAAAGAATATCCAATAAACAAAGGTCGGTGGCTTGGAGCCGTCCGTACCTGAACCAAACAAATATAGCGCCGTAGCTACCCAAGGAATCGCTCCGGCAATCACGCCAAACCAATAAGACGTCCAATTAGTCCGTTCGGTGGTTTGATTGTGCAGCTCCATCATCCAACCAAACAAAATCATCATGGCATTCAAAAAGAATACCAACAATAGACTGACACCATCATACATCCCGACCAGCATGACAACCACAACCATCATTAATGACGAACTAAACGAGTATTCAACCCAGCGAGCGATATTCATCCCCTTCTTAAGGTTGTTGGTATACCAGGCGAAAACACCCGGTAGACTGATAATCAAATGCGCTAAAGCTGATAAAAACAAGAAACCAGCCACGAGCGGGCCGATCGGTACAGAAAATGATTCATTAATAAACGGCAATAATCGTTGAGCCGCCAGATCATATCTTACAAAAGCAGTCGTCACGGGTAAAGTAAAATCTGTGCTCAAAATCAGCATTAGAATGCCCTGGATCAAATGCAACCCCCCGGCACAAAGATTCCATACTCTTAGCCTTTTAAATTGATCGTCATTCGAAAATATTGACATTAGATTTAGCAATTAATAATACTCAAATATTATAGCAATAATACGAAAAATAATCTAATTCGGCATCAATAATTACATTAATTCCGAAACTACCACCAAGTTATTTGTGGAGCGAGTTATGGCGGTATATAGCCAACGTTGCCGCAAGTCCTTGTCTTGGGCGCGGAGATATTCATCGTATACCAAGACATTGGGAGCTTCGCTACCCTGGGCTTTATGGACCGTTAAGGCGTAACCCCAGTCAAACAGGTTGCCCATTTTCCGTACGGTAGTGTTGATATCGGATGCTTTTAGATCGGCATCGGTTTGGATCGTACTCGTACGTCCAAATTGTCCCTTTAAAATTTGGCCATGGTATAGGAGTGGTTCGCCGTCTAGCTTGATGTCAGTTCGGTACCAATATTTACGATGGGACTTAATCCCTGCAATGCGACCTAGCATGCCATTATAAATATTCTTGCGACGATCGTTTTTTAAACAAATAACCCGCTCCCCCACTTCGGGACGTTCTTTGATATATCCCAACGCCTGCCTGATTCGACTGTTTAAGCGATTGCGAGTTTGATTACGCGCGCACAATACCAAGCTTTGATCAGAGTAACGAGAATATATTGTTTTTTCTACAGCCGCTGGTAATTGTTTTACACAGATGACCCGAGATCCGATCTTGCCCGGCGATAACCGACCGCCCTGGCGTATCCTTCTGGATAATTCGATGATCGGATTATCAGCCGCCTGCCGCATGATGGTTTCCAAACGCAGATCCGGGTTCTCCATGAGATTAAAGGTTCCGTCAACCGGAGGTAGCTGCCCATGGTCGCCCACCACAAGAATTGGCCTATTAAATGATAATAAATCTTTCCATATAGATTGATTTACCATCGAACCTTCGTCAATAATAATCAAATCACAGCGCAACTCCCAGCTATCACGTCTGACCCACTCAATTATATTACCGGCATCGTCCTCGATCGGTTTATAAATCAAGCGATGTATAGTAGAGCAAAAATCATCCGGTTCGATGGCATTAATTGCCAAGAGCTTTTGTCTTAATACATTAGCCGCCTTTCCGGTATAGCAGGCAAACGCGATCTGGATATCACGATAAATTTTACGACGATTCATCTGACGGCGTAAATATGCCAATAATGTTGTTTTTCCCGTTCCGGCATAACCGCCCATAGTAAGAAACTGTTTTGACGGCTGTTCAATCCATTTCAGTATATTTCGATACGCGTGTTTTTGATCGGCAGTTAACACGGGGGCGTATAATTATATATTAATATGAAAACAAACAGTCGACTACTCGATATACTCTAGCAGGCGACTGTTAAAGAATAGATATCTATTATAAGATAAAAAACTATTGTGTGGGTGGTGTGGGTATGTCAGTTTGGCGATAGACCGTAATTACTGCCGCGTTTTTACCTTCGCTGGTAGTAAACCCGGCGCTTAAATAACGGTTTCCTTTCTGGGCCGCGATAGAATAAACTCCGCTATAGTTGGCCGTACCGCTAATTGTCCAACCGTCGGCTCTTAGTTCCCGATCATATATCGCGCTGGCTTCGGCCGGTGTTTTGGATGTCTCGATGGTCAGATTATATCCATCATCACCGCTTGAAACGGCCGCCTTTAGATCACCTTCAATCACATAAATGTCCGATGGAAAGCCATTGGGAAGACTTACATTTTCACCAGCTGAATACGAACCGGAGTTGGTGTTTATTGTGACAGTGTTGCTGCCGTAATCAACGTCAACCTGTCCATTGGTTGACTTTTCGATGATATTTTCAGCAATCTTTTCGGCGCCTTTTCGGGTAGCGAATCTTACGGCAATGCCGGCGCCGGCAATCACAACCACGCCGATGATTAGAAGTACTAATGTCTTTTTTTTCATGAAATTTTGGCGGTTAGCTCTTCTTGTTTATATTATTTCATACTATGAAGCACCCTGGCAAGCAAAAACATTTATTAGGACTTTATGATACTTGGGCAAATAATACTACGTAATTTTTGCCATATATCTTGGCGCACTTTGGACAAGTCGTGTAATAAGTATAAAGCTTGATTATCTTTTTGTCTTTTGAGGCGACATACTGCTCCATCTCTTTATGCCATTTTGGAACCATTCGGTATGGACCTTCAAAAACCTTGGTTAAGAAAGTGCCTGATACGGTTACATTAGCGCAACCTGACACCTCTTTATTGACCGAAATATACTGTTCACTAGACCATGCCGAGGACTCATCAGATAACATGATGGTGTCTTCGTTCAGTTCGGCACCGGCCGCCTTAATCTTGTTACTTAGATTGGTAATGACTGAGCCCATGTTCAAAGGCATGTGCCAGAAAGACTTTACGTTGCCTTTGACAAACTTCTTATCGTTCCAAGTAATTACCTGTTCCTGCCAAAGCTCGGGTTTGAATGGCGGGCAGCAGTCGGATTTGATGGCCTGTGCTGTTTCTTGGGTGTCCATATGAGGGATATTAATAGTGTATACAGCTGATATATTACCTTGTGAAGCTGCTTTTGGCAAGAGAAAAGGGACCCCGATGGCCCCACTGATAGCGGACTGAAATTCTTGTGGTAGTTTCGGTGTTATCGCGGAAACGATGGATCGCTGCCCGCTTGTTTACGCAGACGATTTTGCAGTGTCGGCTTTTTCGCCGGCGTCATATTGGCTGAGTCGACGGCGGTTTGATTGAGCTCCCTGAACAACCACCGATCATCGCTCTCGCGACATCCCGGTTTGTCGCAATAAGAACTAAAGCCGACTTTGGCACCGCAACGGCATCTTTGGATGGGCAGGCATAGCACGCCCCGACGCCGTCTATTTATTGTAGGATCCATGTACACCCCCGTAGGATACGAACCACGCCAGAGTCCCTCCCTAGCTAAAATAGAATATCAGAATAATTCGATACAGTCAATTAATGCAGCCGATAATCAAAAGACACCGTAATAACCGGTGCCAGTTGATATATGCTATATTATTTTTGCACAATAATGTTGTACTCCCCCTTAGCATAATACCCGGGCGTCAAGACTCCGCCGCATGTCTCGGTCACCTGCTTGTAGGTAAAATACACGTAACCATCAATCTGCGAATATCCAGCCGATACCCAGGCGTTGTTTCCGTTTGGATACGGCCCGGCGGTATAAACAGAATCATCAGCCGGTTTATAAAAAACGCGGATGTTGGCTGGGTTAGTTAGGCTGGCTTCTGCGACAGCTACTTTTTTCATATGCTCGTGGTAATACAAGATGGACGTTGGATAATCGGCGCACTGATTGCCATAACTACTGGTTGAAACAAAATCACCATCGGCGGTAACATCAAACGTACCATCATATCGCTTGGTTGTTGATACCGGCAGGCCATTTGAGGTTAAGCTTCCGACTACGGTCAAGCTGCCGTCAATTTGGGCATTGTCATTGATGATGAAAGGTTTGGAATCAGTTGTACCCGGAGTGGTTCCGCGGTATACGCGACCATCAACTCTTAAATTATCACCAATAGCGATTGGATTGTC
Organism: Patescibacteria group bacterium; assembly: GCA_041661625.1. Lineage (NCBI taxonomy): Bacteria > Patescibacteria group bacterium. The sequence goes on from JBAZUB010000001.1 coordinate 99,767, forward strand.
GAAATTATTGGTACCCTTGGTAGTGTTAATCATCGTCCCGTTAAAAGTCGTGACACCATTAATTTTCACGGAATCGAACTCCACCGTACCCTGACCCTTGAATGTGGTAGCGGCAGTAACCCCGCCCACAATGGAAAATACGGCCAGAGTTGAGATTACACCAACGGTTAATTTACGTACTGAATGTTTCATGATTTTATGATTATTTTGTTAATACGCAGTAATAATATTACCTACACAGTATATCGTCAAAGTCTTACTATTGACAATTTGGCATATATTTGCTAATATACCCGTTTGTTGTGTGGCCAATGCGTTCTGGGGGGGGTATCGGGATGGATCCCGATAATACACAGGAGGTGCATGTTGCGTAGTCCGAGTCGTTCTTTTTGGGCAGACACGATCGCAGCCGGCGTCTTGATTCTCATGGCACTCGGAATCGGCCTTGGCGTACGGCATGTCGAGAATGGCCAACCGCCGCTGTATCGATTTGTCCGGTGTGTTGAACTGCAAGCCGACTCCATTAACGGTGGTTTCGTTGCGCGGGTAGTCAAACCGGACGGAACCGTCAAACAGGTGCAGCTGTCCAGAGCAGAGCCCAAGACGGACATAGAGCGAGGCCTCATCTACCTGATGCAGTCGGGTACCGACGGGAGTCTCAGCGCGTTCGTCTCGGCGAGCGGTATCTAAACCACCAAGCCTCCGTCGGTGGCTAAACGTTAGCGCACCGGTCCTGCGGGACTCACATATCTTCGACCCTCGGGCTTATGCTTCGGGGGTCGCTTCATATTCCAGAACATGTAAAAATTTGACATTATTTTGCTGAAAACATATAATACACCCAAGCGCTGATTGAGCCGGCTACCAACCGGCTTGCACCGCACTAGACGTTCTAGTTCGGGGTAGTATCATCCTAAGGCGCAAGTGAATTAAGAGTTTTGCCAGCGATGGCAAAAAAGTTGGGTGGAACCGTCCCGAGTTAGTCGAGGACCCCAATGCGAAAGTATTTGGGATTGTTTATTATTTGAGAAATGAAATATATGACAGAGCCAATTGAATCAATCCGCCATTCATTATCGCACTTACTAGCCTCGGCTGTATTGGAAATATGGCCCGACGCTAAGTTGGGCATCGGCCCGGTGATCGATACTGGTTTTTATTATGATTTTGAATTGCCTGAGCCGGTTACTCCGGAACGGCTGATTGAGCTGGAAAAAAAGATGCGGCACTATATCAAACAGAATTTGGCATTCGAAAAATCTGAAGCAAGTGAGGTCGAGGCCAGAAAGATATCCAAGGGGCAGCCGTACAAGCTCGAATTGATTGATGAATTAGTGGCAGACAAGACGCCGATTAGTTATTACCAGTCAGGAAAGTTTTCCGATCTCTGCGCTGGTCCGCATGTGGCCAAAACCAACGCGATTGACCCCCAAGCTTTCAAGCTAACCAAAGTAGCTGGGGCTTATTGGCGGGGCGACGAAAAGCGAGCCATGCTCCAGCGTATATACGGCGTCGCCTTTGACTCCAAAGCCGAATTGGCCGACTATCTAAACCAACAAGACGAGGCCGCCAAACGTGACCATCGTAAGTTGGGTCAGGAGCTTGATTTGTTTACGATATCACCGCTAGTCGGCTCGGGATTGCCGATGTATACCCCGCGAGGTGTGGTTATGTTGCGCGCGATTACCGGGTTATTAAATGAGCTGGAGGTGGCCCATGGCTATGAATTTGTCGATATCCCCCATATTGGCAAAGTGGATCTGTACAAAACCTCCGGTCATTGGGATAAATATAAGGATTCCATATTCACGGTCCACGGGCATGGTGAAGATTTTGTGCTCAAACCGATGAATTGCCCGCACCATATGCAGATATACGCCAGCAAACCAAGAAGTTGGCGCGATTTGCCGGTGCGTTACTCTGAAGTTACCAAACAATATCGTGACGAACAGGCCGGCGAACTATTGGGACTGTCGCGGGTACGCTCGATTTCAATCGATGATAATCATATCTTCTGCCGGCCGGATCAGATCCAGGAAGAAATGCGCCATGCCTATGAGATAATCAAGAAATTCAGCAATACATTTGGTATGGAGCACACGATTCGCTTATCAGTTCGTGATCCTAAGAAAAAGTCCGGTTATCTGGGCGATGACGCTACTTGGGCACGGGCCGAAGCCGAGCTGGTCAAACTATTAGATTCGCTGGGAGAAAAATATTTTGTGGGCGAGGGCGAGGCGTCATTTTATGCGCCGAAAATAGACTTTATTCAAAAGGACTCAATTGGCCGTTCGTGGCAATTGTCGACTATTCAATTGGACTATGTCGAGCCGGAGCGATTCAAACTGGACTATACTGATAAGGTCGGTAAAAAATCCCGTCCAGCTATTTTGCACATCGCCGTAGCTGGATCGCTCGAACGTTTTATGTCGATTATAATTGAGCACTATGCCGGTATATTTCCGGTATGGCTGGCGCCGGTACAGGTAAAGTTGTTATCAGTTGGATCGGATCACGTTAAGCCGGCCAATGAGCTGGCTCAGAAACTCACGAGCAAGGGCATTCGGGTAGCGGTTGATGACGCCAACGAGACGATTGGGCACAAGATACGCCAAGCTACAGTTGAGAAAATTCCCTATTTACTGGTGTTCGGCGACAAAGAAGCCAAATCTGATAGCCTAGCAGTGCGAGATCGTGGTGCCCGCGAGACGCGCATCATTTCACGGGCAGATTTTATTTGTGAAGTCTCGGATAAAATAAAGAAACGTAGCAAATAAATCATGATATGATTTAATAAATCAGCTGGAATATTTTCCGGCCGATTTTACTTACTAGTAAATATCGACAGCTGGGGCAAAAAAATCAAGTATTGTCTATTATTGTATGATATAGTAAGATGATATCATACATCCGTATGTATGGATGTTATCCACAGGAGGTAGTCATGGTCTTTCGTGTCGGGCAAAGAGTTGTTTTCAAGCGGATACCAAGGCACGCTATCGGTATGCCGGCTGGTATTCCAGAAAAAAAATCCAGGAGGGTGGTGGAGATTAAGTACTCGGAACTGAGACATTGGAGTGGATGTCCAAACCCGCTAAACTGTGCCTGCATGCCCCACCCCGATGATCAGCTAGTACGATTGGAGGGTATGGACGATGGCCAGATGGTTTCATCCACGTTGCTGCGCCCAGAGGATTAGATGTGATTCTGGCAGATGGTGTCGTGCTACGGCTTGCCGATTCGACAAGCCGTTTTCTATTTAGATAATAATTCTAGGCAGCAAAGGATTGATGCGGGTTACAATTTCGTAATGTATTGTTCCAGTACGTCCAGCCATATCCTCGACTGTTATCTGTTTATAACCCTGGCACCCAATTAGGGTAACCTTATCACCCACTTTAACCCGAGGTACCTTGGTGACGTCTACCATTGTTAAATTCATACAGATGCGTCCAACAACTGGACACAGTCGCCCGCCGATCAATACGTCGCAATTATTAGAAAGTTTACGATCAAACCCATCCCAATAACCAACCGGTAAGATGGCAATGGTAGATTTGCGGTTGACGGTGTAGCTACTGCCGTAGCCGATGCTGGTGCCAGCCGGAATTCTTTTAATCTGAATTACCTTGGTATGCCAGGAAAGCGCTGGTTGAAGATGAAATTTACTTCGGTAAGTTTGCTTTATTGATTCGGCCGGCCACAATCCATAAAGTCCGATGCCTAGACGAACTGCTTTTAAATGGCTTGGTGGCAAACGCAACGCCGCCGCAGTGCAAGCTATATGAGTCAGGGGTAAAGATACTCCGTGTCGTTTTATGCCTGATATTGCTTTTTTAAACAAGTCAAACTGACGTAGTGTGGTTTCAATCTTTATGTTTTCGGCATCGGCAAAATGTGAATAAACGCCAATAAAATTTATTCCATCAAACCTGGTGATAGCTTTGGCCAAATTTATCGCCTGATCAGCCAACACGCCAATACGCGTTGTGCCGGTATCAACTTTGAGATGAATTCTTATTTTATTTCTGGAAAGTTTACCGATTCGATTGATTATTCTTGCTTCAGATAAAGTTGATACGGGCAGAATTGCATTAGTATTAGCCAGGCGCGATATTTCGCTAGGATGTACAAAGCTCAATATCAAAATGGACGATCTGATTCCTGCAGAATATAATTCTATCGCTTCATGGCCGCTGGCTACGGCCAGGGTGCGACATAGCGGACTAAAAATCCTGGCCACCTCAACCATGCCATGGCCATAGGCGTTGCTTTTTATAACTGGTATAACATCAACATCGCAGCCAACAAGATTCTTAAAAATCTCGAAGTTGTGTCGAATTGCTGCGGCACTGATTTCCACCCACGTGTGTGAATGTAGCATATTCATGATGCTAATAATAACACATAATAAGAAAACCGGGTGCCTCATTGGTACCCGGAAAGCAATGGATATCCTCCACGCGTTTCCTCCTCTGATTCTCAGATCGCGACAGGGTGATGCGGCGGGTTGTCGTAGTGAATCTCTTCAAGTTTCCCTTTGGATGCGCACACAATGACAACGATCATTTCGTGATGTGACACGCGACGGCCGAATTGCCTGGGTTTCGCCGTTACATCTCGAACATCGTCCTGCGCGGTTTCCCAATCGTGGCATTCGTGTTCGGTAGGAATTTCGCCCATCATCTCAAGCGAACCAACCATAGACATGGCCTTGTCCAGCACGGCGACTGGCACAACCGCAGATGGACGTGTGTGGGCTCGTACGATAGTCCCGTCGGGATCAACCAGTGTGTCCACGGCTACTTCGTAAACACCGTCTGGTACTGCCGAAATGTGCGGCTGGGGGTGATGTTTTGCTGTGGCGTGTGCATAATACCTGCCAGCAACAGCGCGATGCGCCATAACGATTCACCCACCCTTCCAGATCCTCCTCTCCGGTTGTAGCCACTCGCACCGGCTCTCTGCCGGCCCAAGTTGACTTAAAGCTACTCCCGCAGATAATTTTCGTCAAGTTTCAAGCATATAAAAAAGAAAACCGGGAAGTGGCTATTCCCGGAGTGCGTGTGTCGGTATCGATATAAGCGACAGACGCTTGATTCAATTGTAACGGCGGGAGCGTCCTCCATTAGCCATCGCGAGTGCAATTAGCTCGCCAACCGTCTGGCCGCGCGGTCTCGTCACCGAAACCGGTTCTGATACAACCTCGTCACGCAGTGGCGGCTTGCCATCAATCCAACGTTGAATAACCGGCGCATCAGCCTGCCACCGACGAACAGCCTTGAAACCCAATCGGCTGAAGATGTTACACCTTCCCGCGTTTCGAGCCGGAACTGGATTGCAGTTTTCGTACATCAACACCCTCCCTTGTGATGACATCAGAAAAACTCTGCCAGCGACGACAAACGTTATAATCAAAACGATTCTATACTATTATAGTAGTATTGTCAATACTGCCCGCGACACATATATTATATCAAGAAAATACAGTTAAAATACGTCGGTCCACTGTCCTGGGGAGGGTTTAACTGTTTTTGGATAGGTACCGCTAAAATCAGAATAACCAGCATGATATTCAAGTTTGTCCATTGAGAATCCGGTGACTTCGGCCAGATGATCGTTGGTCAATTTGGTGAAAAATTCATTAGCTTGAGATAGGTATTTTGATGGTACATTAAATAAACCAACCTTTCCGTTAGTGATGCGCAAATCTACGGTCTTTGTTCCGGTACGATTAACCATTACTTTCACATAGATCGGCGCACTAATATATTTATTAAGTTTGGTCGAGATTTCCATTCCACCCTCGATAAACCTAACCTGGGTATTTTTCAGTATATCGCCTTCTTGGCGGGGAAATAGTTGAAGGAACGAAGTCATTTCTTCTGAGGTACGTTTGGCCGTAACGGCTATTTGACCATCGTACGTCTGTTTACAGGCCAAACACAGTTCATTTGAGTTGCCGATAATTTCTACGGGCACTTTTGCTTGAATACTGGCCAGTGCTTCGGGGCTGGCTTTAATACCTAAATCCTTAGGTTTGTTCATATTGAATATCGAAGATATAACGGGAATGCTTACCAGTCCTGTAGCTCCGATAACAAGCAACAAGACAAAAATAATTATTACGGCCCAAACCCAGCCCTTATGCTTTGGGTGCGGTTTTGCTTTAATTGGTTCGGTTGCCTGTGGTTGTTCGTTCAAGTCAGTCATATGTGTGTATTTTTGGTCGAGTAAAAGTATTAGATATTTACTGAGCCAATATCTCCTTGAGTATTTTCAATCAAACCAATCAGCGTCCGACCGATCGCAAAGGCGGTGCCGTTGATCGTATGTACTAACTCGGTCTTTTCGCCGTTACGATACTTGATATTCAAACGACGTGCTTGAAAATCGGTGGAGTTTGATGTTGAGTGTGTTTCACGGTACTCCCCCAGCCCGTTGTTTTGTCCCGGCATCCATGTTTCGATGTCAAATTGCTCGGCGTCGGTTGAAACCATGTCGCCAGTGCAAACATGGACAACGCGGTACGGCAGCTTTAATTCCCGCATTAACTCCTCTTGAATTGCTAAGAACAATTTATGCTCCATTCTTGAAAATTCTGGTATTGAATACGAAAACATTTCAAGTTTGTCGAATTGATGAACCCTGAGGATGCCTTTGGTATCTTTGCCGTAGCTTCCAGCTTCGCGTCGGAAGCAAGTTGAATAACCAATGAATCGTATCGGCAGATCTTTGGCTGATAATGTTTCGTTCATAAAGTATGGCCCAAGTGTATGTTCGGCGCTACCAACCAAATATAAGCCATCGCTCGGCAAATGGTAGCGCTCCTCTTCCTGTCCCGGATCAAGTTTTCCCATGGCGCGGAATACCTCCGGCCGAATCATGACTGGCGGCACCATCGGAACAAACGAGGTATTGGGCAGATCTAGCTTGGTTTTTTTTATTACCTTGGAGAGCCATTTTTGATCCCCCAAACGACGAAATACCATTTGAGCCAAACTGAACTGTACCATCGCTAAATCACCCTTGATATAGCCAAAGCGAGTTCCAGATACTTTTGATGCACGTTCGATATCAATCCAGTCTTTTTTTTCCGCAATAGTTAGATAATCTTGAGGTTTCGTAAACTTAGGCTTTTTACCGACTTCGCGAAGCACCACATTTGCTTCTTCGTTGTCACCTACCGGAACTTCTTCAAATGGGATATTGGGTAACTTATATATTAATTCGTTATACTTCGCTGTAGCCAAGTTAAGCGTATCCTCAGCGTTTTTAACCCGGCTTTTTAACTTTTGGGCTGATTCAATTTTATCAACACGATCTTTATTGGAAGAGGTGCCAATTTCCTTTGCCGCATTGTTCATGGCTGCCCTTAAATCGTCGAGTTCTTTGGTAATCCGTCTCCGGTCAGCATCAACTTTTAACAATTCCGAAATATAATGACCGCAACCGCGCCTATCCAGCGCCTTAATATATAATTCCGGTTTACTGCGGATTAATTTTATATCCAGCATATATGTTATTTATCAGTTGATTTCATAGGCGGAAAAAGGGTCGTTTCTCGGATAGGCCGATCCATCAACACCGAGAATAATCGCTCAGATAAACCGAAACCGGCAGTTGGCGGCAGGCCGTACTCTAGGGCTTCAATATAGTCTTCGTCGAGCTGCTGTGCCTCCGTGTCACCGGCTTGGCGTAGTTTCATTTGATCTTCAAATCTCTGACGTTGATCGATGGGATCATTCAGTTCCGAAAAGCCCTTGCCAAGTTCGGTACCCCAAGCCATTACTTGCAGACGCTGAACACGATCGGGATCTTCGGGCATTCTTTTGGCGAGGGGTTCAATTTCTACAGGCGGATTGATCAGAAAGCCGGGTTTAATCAATAATGGGCGAATTGTTTTTTTGTATATCAGGTCAATCAAGCGGCCTTTTTTGACGTAAGTTTCATATTTAATTTTTAATTCATCGGCTTTTTTCTTCAGCTCTAATTCCGTTGTTTGGTGTAAGTTGATTCCCGCGTGTACATTAAACAGCTGATAGTAATCATATGTTTTCCATTCTTGGCCCCAATCAATTTCATGGCCGCAACTTTTTACTACAAGAGAACCGCACGTTTTCTCTATTATCGATCTGTAAAAAGCAATCAACATATTTTGCAAATTGTTGTAGTCAGCATAGGCCCAATAAAATTCCATTTGTGTATAATCTTGAAGATGTTCGGCCGATATCCCTTCATTACGAAAAATACGTCCAATTTCGTATACTCTCTCAAAACCGCCAACTAGTAAACGCTTCAGTGGTAATTCAAGCGATATGCGCAGGAAGAAGTCTCGGTCGAGCGCATTGTGGTGTGTTACGAAAGGCTCAGCCTCGGCCCCACCAGGCACATCTTCAAATACTGGAATCTGTACTTCAATAAAGTCACGGTCTTCAAGAAACTGGCGGATCGCTTTCCAAAACATCGATTTCCTGACAAATAATTCGCGAGATTCTGGATTTACTGCCAAGTCGATATATCTTTTGCGTAAACGAGTTTCAATGTCTTTCAAACCAAAATATGACTCGGGTATTGCCCGTATAGATTTTGTTAGCAATCTAAATGTTTTTGCTTCCAAAGTCTTAGTATTTTGTTTCGTTAGAAACAGTTTGCCGGTAAATTCCACAACATCACTTGAATCAATCAGCTCCGTAAAGTTACGATAATCATTTTCTCCCAAAGCATCTTTCTTTATAAACACTTGAAAATGACCAGTACCGTCTTCGACATCAACAAATCCCGATCCGCCATGACGTCGGATTGAACGAATTCGGCCCGCTATGGTGAGAAGCCGTTCGGACTTAGCTAGACGCTCGTAATTATTTGCTAAATCGGCTGTACTGTGGGTACGGAGTGATTGCGCTGGATACGGGTCAATACCCAATTCTTTGATAAGAGCCAGCTTTTTTAGTCGAATATCGCGTGTTTCTTCAAGTCGGCCCATACCGAGCGAACAATTATTAATAAATTAACGAATATTATTGCAATTCCTACAAAGTATAGCATTTATTCAATAATAAACAAGCATTAATAGCCAAATGTGGAAGGTCTTATGCTACCCAGTATGCAAACCAAGCGTTCTTAATTCTTTCCGTCTTAACTTGTAGTCTGGTATCGTTTTTTCAACCAGCTGCCAAAAATTTAACGAATGATTCATGGCGGAAAGATGGCAAAGCTCGTGAACAATTAAATAGTCAGCTAGGTGTATGGGTAGAAACATTATTTGATAGTTAAATTGCAGATTGCCACGATTTGAACAGCTACCCCAACGAGTTTTTTGATTTCTAATGCTAATGCTGCGATACTTGAAGCGATAGAAATTATTATACTGGATAATCCTATGGCGCACTAAGGTTTCTGCAGCTTTGTGATATTTTTTATACGCTTGAATGCCGGATGGATAGGCATACTTAGGTTTTTGACTCCGAACTTGACGCAGTTTTTTCTGAATCCAACTCTCTTTTTCGGCCACAAAATCCCAGGCTTTAGATAACGAAAAACCGCGTGGTATTGTGATAACCACGCTTCCTTGGTTAGAAATGGTCAACCGGAGGTGTTTGGCGCGCGGACTTACTCTGATACGATAATCAGTCTCGAGCAAAGGAGGCACCACGATTATTAATCCTCCGGCGGCTTGCGACTCTTTAATGTATTGAACAATGAAACAATGCGATCAAATAATTCCTCAAAAATACGCTCATCCTTATGCTTGGATATGGGTAGCCGGTATTCAAAATCGCCATGAGATAGCCTTTCCAAACCATAGGCCAAAATTGAGAAGGGTCGACTGACTCGGCGGCTGACATACCAGGCCGATAATATAATCAATGGTATTAGTATCAGATCAATGTATATGATCGTGTGCCATGTCTCGTTTCGCAATTTTGAAATATAATCAGCTGAATAATCAACGCCCAAAACAGCGACAGTTTTGCCGGAGTCATCTTTTATAGGGGCGTATCCAGAAAGCCAAGCGCCCCATTTGTCATAGTTTATTTCGTCGTCAACCGTGGGTTGGTTTACCGCTTCTTCAAGACGAGGCAACAATCCTGTGTCAAAAGATTCACCTAGTGAAGCTTTGATTTCGTCATCATCAATAACGTTGTTGTGATTAGAATCCTCCGTTATTTGGGCATCAACCACAAAAATCATCGTATGCGGTTTGGTGGTTGGCCTAAGCGTATATATATCGGCAATATTAGGATTGCCAGCCATGACTAATCTAAAATCAGTTTCAATAAACTTATAATCAGATGAGCTTTGTTGTGCTGGGTCTATTAATGATTCATGTATCTGAGTCGGCACTAAACTGGCTATGCTAGAAGCAGATTCACGTAGGGTATCCTTAATATCAGACATAATTGAACTGCTGCGCACTGTATATACCGTCAAATCGCCTATAAACATCAAAATTATACCCATTATCAAAAATGTCCAGAACAAATATTTCCTGTATGGCCGACGATGATAATCAATGTTTTGGGTTGTCATGATTTGGTTGTTTGTTCTTCAGTAGTAATCTTAGATGATAACCTCATCGATGACAAGTGCAACTAAAAAACGGGGCGTAAACCGTATTTTGAAGCGCTAGCTGATACTTATCACTCGATAGGTAATAATCCCCTTGGGAGCGGCCACTTGAACTTCGTCGTCTATGGAGTGACCAATAAATGTCTGTCCCATGGGGGACTCATTCGATATTAATCCCTTTAGAGGATCGGCCTCGTTTGACCCTACAATCGTATATGTCGCTTCGTTTTCACCGGATTTGATAGTAATCATCGAACCAATTTCGATGCGTTTGCTTTTGTGATTATGGGCTTTTTTATCAATGATGGTAACGTTGCGTATAAAATTTTCTAAATGGAATATTCTTCCTTCGGTAAATGACTGCTCATTCTTGGCTTCGGCGTATTCGGCATTTTCTGACAAATCACCCAGCTCCTTGGCTTCTTGGATGCGATTAGCTATTTCCTTACGCTTGACACTTTTTAGTTCGTTAAGTTCCTGAACGATCTTTTCATAACCTTCGCTGGTAATGTAGTTCATTTTTTCAGTCATGGGGTCTGTCTTGTGATAGTCTGTAAATTACTTTGAGAAATATAGTACGTCTATTAAAAGGTGTCAAGTGCCAGATTTCATTTCATGCCTCCGAAATACCAAGCTAAAAAATCATGTGCAATGGGTATGGCGGTTGCGCTCCCCTCGCCACCCCCCTCTATAAAAACCGTAACTGATATTTCAGGATGATCGTAAGGTGCAAACCCAGTAAACCAGGCGTGAGTCTTTTCCTGGGTAAACTGTGCCGTCCCGGTTTTGCCGGCTGCGGGCACGGGTAAATTACTTAACGCCCTTGAGCTACCAGAAGTAACTGACTGGCGCATACCCTCACGGACTGGTTCGATAGCAAAACTGGGCACCACTTGCTGATTAACAATCACTGGTTCAATTAGGGTTGTCTGGTTGTTTTCTGGATCTATGGCAGCACGAATTATGTGCGGTTTGTACCACGTGCCGCCGTTTGCAATTGTGGCCGTCATGTTCGCTATCTGCAAAGGCGTGACCATAACATCTCCTTGGCCAATTGCCATATGATAAGTATCACCAATATACCACGATTCTCCTTTAACTCGTTCTTTCCAGGCCTGGTCGGGTATAAATCCGGAAGCTTCACCCGGCAAATCAATTCCGAGACCACTGCCGAAACCGAATCGAGTGGCGTATTCCTTGATACGCTGAACTCCTAAGCCGGTTATATTTTCGAATCCCCCTCCGATAGCGTAGAAGAATGTATTAACCGATTCTGCTATTGCTTTGGTAACATTGGTTAAGCCGTGTCCGCCTGCTTTCCAGTCTGGAAAGTACCATTGGCCAATCTTGATGCCGCCAACACTGTTTACTGTCGTGCTGGGAGTTATTAAATGTTCGGCTAAAGCCGCCGCCGCAATCATAGGTTTGATAGTTGACCCCGAGGGTACCTCGGCACTGATCGAGCGGTCAAATAAGGGTTGGCGCGGATCATTTAATAATGCACCATACTCGTCTGATTTAATACCCTGACTGAATAGATTGTTATCGTATGTTGGGCTTGTCACCATAGCTAATACTTCACCATTTCTTGGGTCAAGTGCAATAGCTGCCCCGCCCGGCACTCTCAAACGATTTACGGTATCGTCCAGTAGTTGTTGTAGTTTGGCCTGGTAATCCTTGTTTATTGACATGACGATGCTTTGTCCAGGTCTGGGCTGTTCTGACGCAACCACCTTCTTAATTTTACCGAGCGAATCTACCTCGATATGGCGTCGACCAATTTTGCCACGTAAATATGCCTCGTAGGATCTTTCAAGGCCTGTTTTACCTGTATAATCATCTATCGCATAACCCTTATCTTTCATTGATAACAGTTCTGTGTCGGTAATTTTACCGATATATCCCAATAGTTGGGAGTATTCATTACCCATAAGATAATGACGAGACGAATCGGCAGAAACCACTATACCAGGGAGCGAACTGCTGCGTATCTTGAGTAATATCGCCTTATCCATCGGTAAGTGCTCTATCAAAGTTACTGGCTGATATGTTGATAGAAGCGTACCGGGTTTATCCTTATCATGAGGCAAACGGCTTTCAAAATCGTTATCTCTTGAGCCCATTATATGCATGATTTGGCCGTATACGTCGGTGCGCTGTTCAATAGTTTTTGGAATGTCAGCTGGTACCGCCTGAAGAGTAAAGTTCGGCACATTTTCTACTAATGGCCTCATTTGTGCGTCGTAGATTATGCCGCGAGCTGGTTTGATCCGTTCAATTCGGATACGATTACCTTCAGCCATCTCGCGATAATCCGCACCTTTGGCAATTTGAAGATACCCGCTACGGCAAAAGAGTGCGATAAATACCAAAATTACAAAGTAATAAAGATAGTTTAGCTTTTGGGTGGAGATGCTAAGACGAAACGACTCCTTGTTATCATCTTCTGGGCGGTATTCGTCGCCCAGGTGTTGTTTAAAAGAATAGTCGCGAACATTCTTATCCCGGATATCATCAGAGCTGGTATATGTAGAAAATGGATCGTAGCTCATTTTTAATGACGTCGGATCATAAATTGTTCTCGAAAACGTTCAATTGTTGGGTGGAATATGACGTAGAAAACGATAAATGCCGTACAGGTTCCGAGTAATTGCCAACCCAATCCAATCATCCAAGGCAAATCTATCGATACATAAATCCAACTAAATCCTACGGCATAAAAAACCACCGATGCTAAAGAAAGGAATAGGTTGTATACCACCACCATTACCGCCGTTAATAATATTAAACTAAAATATGTTTGGTGCGAAAAAAAATTCATATACAGTAGATATGCCATTATGGCTGATGCCAATAGTGATATTGTAATGATTCCGTATCCTAGGCTGGAATAGACGTCGAGACCCAATCCCAAAAGCAACACCCAGACTAAGAACTGCTTTAACTTAAAAGCTAACATAAACCAAACTAATACTAGTATGTATACATTGATACTGCTTCTTACTAATGAGTAATTAGATAATAAAGATACTTGTAATAATATAACCGACGCGCACGCTAATCCGATAAATATTTGCTTTATCATAGCGAGTTGTTTTGATTAATCACCACCGAAACCACGCCCGCCTGCTCGGTTAAGGGGTTAGTTGTTATTGTCGCGTTTTGAAATATTTCACCAGCTGGGGTGGTCGTATTTATGATTTTACCGATCAATAAACCGCGTGGTATGGTTGGTTCAAGGCCCGAGGTTATCACCATTTGATCATTGGTCACTACCTCATTCTGTGGGATAAGCTGCATTTCAATCGACGTACCGCGCTCGCCGACAACCAAGCCTGGAGAGCTGGTTTCGTTCTGTACAGCGGCGGCAACCTGGCTTTGGCTGTCGGTAATCAACAACACCTGGGACACGGTGGTTCCAACCTTTGTTACTTTACCAATCATGTAACCCCGCTCGGCAATAACAGCTTGCCCAACAGCCACGCCCTCATGGCTGCCGATGCCGATAATAACCGTATGTGTAAAATTGTCAGTCGATCGTCCAATTACATGAGTTGATAGATAACGATAACCCAGTTGATTTAAGAATTCTTGCTCTTCGCGCAGTAGTTTCAAATCTGACATTTCCTGTTTTAACCGGCTATTTTCCTGCATTAATCTATCAATTTCTACTTGTGCTATGTCATTATTTTGAAGTAATTCCGAATTCGTCTTTGATTCATTTAGATATTTTTGAATCGCGGCAGATCCGGGATAAATCTTACCGTTTAGTGGTTTTAGTATATACGTAAAACTATCGGCTACCGGGCGTATCCAGGCCACACTTCTAAAAGTAATTAGCAATACGATGCTACTTATTATAATTGCTCCAATTGTTAGGAGCCTTCGACCCATGATTATTCCTCCTTAGTTGACACCGAAAGTACGTCCTTTAGCTTTTCAAGGTCATCTAGTACTAATCCGGTGCCACGGACAACGCAAGTTAATGGATCGTCTGCAATATGAACCGGAATTTGCGTTTCCTGGCTGATTAGCTTATCAATGCCACGTAATAATGCGCCGCCGCCAGTTAATACAATACCCCGCTCATAAATATCCGACACAAGCTCGGGTGGTGTGGCTTCGATCGTATCCTTGATATTTTCAGTAATCAAGCGCAGAGACCTTTGAATAGCTTCTTGAACATGATGGCTATTTATAGCCACTTCTTTCGGCAGTCCGGTAATTAGATCTCGGCCGCGCATTTTTGTTTCTAATGGTTCGGTTATGTCCCCGGCCATGGATATTTTAAGTTTAATATCCTCAGCTGTTGGCTGCCCCAGCAATAAATTAAAATTTTCACGGGCATACTGAACAATATTCTGATCCAATTCATCGCCTGCGATTCTAAGTGAGCGCCACGCTATGACTCCGCCCAAAGATATTACGGCAATTTCTGTCGTACCGCCGCCAATATCTACAATCATATTGCCAGAGGCATCTTGTATCGGCAACCTAGCACCGATAGCGGCTGCCATTGGTTCCTCGATCAAAAATACTTGTCTGGCTCCAGCATTCAAAGTAGCATCTTCTACTGCCTTTATCTCTACCTCAGTGACTCCCAAAGGTACGCCGATTACTACTCGCGGACGAGGTAATACGGTAAATGTTTCCCGATGCACTTTTTCAATAAAATGGCGTAACATACGTTCGGTGAGTTCAAAGTCTGATATCACCCCGTCAACTAGTGCTTTTGAAGCGATAATATGTGCCGGTGTTTTGCCGATCATGCGCCGCGCTTCTTCACCAACAGCCAAAATCTGATCAGTTCTTGTGTTTATGGCCACTATTGACGGTTCGTTTATAACAATACCCCGGTCTTTAACATAGACCAGAGTATTGGCCGTGCCCAAATCGATCCCCATATCCTTGGAAAAGCGTCCAAAAAAACGATTAAATATGCTGAACATAGGCTATTATTATTTCTCTTCCGTTTTGATTATATATGCACTAAAACCAACACTGTATGTCAGCTGTTTGTAAGCACTACACATTTGGCAATGATATGATAATAACCGTAAAATAGCAAGTACCAAACATAATACTTGGCTAATATTAGGATATTATTATATATTACGCGCCTAGGTAAATATATTTTTCACAAAACCTACAATACTTCCGCCAAACTTTGTCAAATCACGCAATGTTACCAGCGCCACCAATATCAACAAAAGCGTAAATCCGATATTGTGTATCGCACTTTCAATATCACGATTAATTTTCTTTCCTCTGATCTTTTCGATCGTGACAAACAGAGCCCGACCGCCATCTAAGGCTGGAAATGGCACGAAATTAATTACGGCAAGATTTAATGATAGAAGTGCGGTAAATTGTAACAGGTACATAAAACCCAGCTTGGCTACTTGCCCAGTCAAGACGGCTATTCCAATCGGACCGGCTACATCCGCGCCAACTGGTTGCCCAATAAATAGATTCTTTATCAAAGTATAGAAAGACACGATAATAGCCCAAAGATATATGAATGTGTTTTTGAATCCAAGATATATGGCCGTCGGAATTGAAAATGAGGTTATCCCAGTTTCTACTAAGCTCACGCCCATTTTTCCATCACCCGAGCCATCGAGGTTTTTCAACAAGATTGGTACGTCTAGCTTATTGCTTGAACGAATAATTGAAACAACAACAGATTGCTCGGCTCTTGTTTTATTGTAATTCTCTATTTGCTCAATTGAGTTAATTGGTGTCTGGTCGATCGAGACTATTTGATCTCCGGGCTGTAATTTAGCATCTGAAGCTGGAGTGTTTTCATTTACCGATACAATTTGTACCTTAAGGTCCCTAATTGATTTTGCCTGTGTGTTATTATCAACTACCGATGGCAAACCGATACTGAAACCAAAAGAAAACAATACCGCTGCTAATAATATATTCATTCCCACACCGGCCGACAGAACAAGCAAGCGCTGCCAGGCGGGTCGATTCCCTAGACTTCTGGAATCATGTTCATTGCCACCATCCTCACCGTGGATTTTTACAAAACCGCCGATTGGTATCAGATTAACAGTATAATCAGTCTCCCCTCTTTGTATTCCGAATATGCGCGGCGGAAAACCGATCCCAAACTCATCAACTCTGACACCCAGTCTCTTAGCTGTAAGAAAATGCCCCAGTTCATGTATGATAACAATCAGGCCTAGAATGACAACGAATATTAGAAGCGTCCATATCATATGTTATATCGTGGTTATTTCTTGTTTTTTCATGTCAGCCACTTTTTGTACTTCTGCCATTCCGGCATCGACACATTGCTGGACCTCTTTTTGTTTATTAAATAATATATCCTCGGAAATGCTGCCTGACTCCTTTTGTTGTTTCAAATCTTTGATTGTTTCCTCACGATGCTGTCTGATGGCAACTCTAGCTTTTTCCGTCTTTTCACCAAGAAGCTTTACCATCTCTGTCCGACGTTCTTCGGTCAACGATGGCAGTGTAATTCTTATAGACACACCATCAACCACCGGGCTAGCGCCGATATCAGCCTGCGACAGCGCTCGCTCAATATCCTTAAGACCGTTTTTATCCCAAGGTTGAATCAACAGAGTCTTCGCGTCGGAAGCCGTAATGCTAGCCAGTTGTATCAAGGGCGTCGGAGTATTGTAATAATCAACTTTTATATGCTCAACTAAAGCTGGATGAGCCCGACCGACCCTCAATGTATTAATGTCTTGCTTAAAAAATTCTATTGTTGATGTAATTTCTGACTCGATTAGGGTCATAGTTATTTTTTTATAAATAGGACGCCGGCGTATAATACGTCTGATTGGTCGGGGTTAACCAGGAGCTGTGTTATGGTGCGAGTACTCTTAATGGTCTTTAATGATTTCCAGGTTTGTCCCCCGTCATCAGAGCGATAGACAATTGTGTCAGTGCTTATATAAATCCTTTGCGTACTGATCGGATCGATTGTCACGGTACGGATCGATTGTGTGTTATGTTTTATCAATGTAGGAATTTCTTGCCAGGTAAGTCCATTATCAATTGATTTAAGTAGGCCATAATTAGTGCCTAAATATACCGTATCACCATGGACCGGATCAAATGCAATGGCATTAATTATGTCGCCGCTTTGATACTTTTTCAAACCATCCTGTAATGAGAGCCAATTGACTCCGCCATCTCCAGAGTACTGAAACCCACCACCTTTTATAGCGGCATATAGTTTACGCGAGTCGATCGGGTTCATTTTTAGTATCGACACTGGTTTATTAAAACTTTTTATGGTTTGCCAAGAATCCCCACCATCATAACTCTTATAGATTGAACCGATGTTGTCAGTCAGATATATTCGTTGTGTGTCAAAAAAGTCGACAATTGTATTAAACAGATTGTTATTCGCCAATGTGTTGGTGTATATACTGCTCCACTTGTCGCCCCCATCTGTTGATCGAAATAGGCTTTGACCAGTAGTGGCGTAAATAGTTTTGGGCACATCTGGATTTATATCGAGGCTGGTAATGCGACCAATGTTTAGTCCCGTCTTTGACCACGTGTCGCCCGAGTCGATTGACCGATATAGTCCATTTGCTTCGCTAGCGAGATATATCGTACTGCTATTTCCCGGCTCAAATAGTAACACTCGAGTGTCAACGTTTCCGATCGTTACAGTCTTTTTCTTTTCCTTACTGACGAACACCTTTTGAGTCCACGTTTCACCGCGATCTGAAGATCTAAACACGCCCCCATCGTTAGCAGCCGGCCCGCCAATTCGGCAGGTATAGCCTGTTAATAATACCAGCAATGAAGCAAATAATATAAATTTAGTTTTCATAGGTGTTTTAATATTCAAGACAAAAATTTTCTAAAATAATCCGCGGTGAAGCATTTTGAGACAAAGAACGGCGCAGCGACATCAATAAGCGCATCAAGTCTGTCGATATAGGCGCATTTATATATTTGATTGTTTGGCTATTTTCAGGAAAATACGTAGCCAAACCGGGTAAATCATAGTGGCGCAATATCTCATCACGAAGTATTACGGCTAGACCCTGAATAAGGTGTTCGGCCTGGTCTTTTGTTTCTTGAAATGATGTTCCGCTTACTTGTTCATTGAGCAATTTTATCCTTTGCCAAATTGGTGCCGTTAAAACTTCGCGATATTTTTTGTAAGTATCAATTGTGCGCTCAAGTTCAGACGGTTTATTTATTAACTCATACGCCCGACCCGGCCTCCCACGTGATAATCCCGCGATAGTTCGTAAATCGTTTCTTTTAATTTTTGGATGCAATTTTTGGATGTATTTTTCAATACTGGCTGTCGATAGCGGGAAGAACTCAAACGTTTGGCAACGTGATACAACAGTTGACGGTAGCCCGCTCAAACCGTTGGCTATCAATATTATCACTACATTTTGGCGCGGTTCTTCCAGTGTTTTTAATAATGCATTGGCCGCCTCCGGACTTAAATATTGTGCATCATTAATTACGGCCACTTTATAGGTATTTAAAAAGGAACTAAGTTGCAGTCTTTTAATAACCCGGTCCCGGATATGTTCGATGCCAATATTCTGCTGATCCGGGTCTTTTTCAAGTTCAACAAAATCAGGATGGGTACAGTTAAGGGTATTTTGACATCCGGCACATTCTTCACAAGGCTGAGTATTTTCATTAGTACAGAGCAACGATCTGGCAAATAGCCTTGCTATTGTAGCTTTACCAAGTTGCGTTGGACCGTGCAACAAATATGCCTGTACGGTTTGCCTTTTTTTAACGGCTTGTTGCAGATACGACACAATCGCCGTATGCCCGAACACCGGCCATCTATTGATGGATGTTTCACTATGATTCATGACTTGATTATACCAGATAATCAAGCCTTAGTCTATGTACTTTATGGCTCTTTTATGACATCGAGGGTTTTTTTGGCACACTCGTCCCAACGAAAATGGGAGATTCTTTCCCAGCCACGATTAATTAATCCATTACGTATATCAGCATCAGCAACAACACGATGAATTTTTGATGCGAACTCTTCGTAATCTTCAGGATTTGCCATCAAGGCAGCATCACCGGCAACTTCGGGTAATGAGGCTGCCCGGCTGCACACTACCGGCGTACCGCATGCCATGGACTCAAGAATCGGCATGCCAAACCCTTCATACAGCGATGGAAAAACAAATACATCGGCTGCATTTCGCAGATGAATTAGCTCGCCCTCATTAACATAGCCGGGCCTTACAACAAAAGCGTTTAAATTGTATTGATCGATTAGCTTATTCACTGCATCGTAATTCAACCCCGGTTTTCCAACTAGAACTAACTGATGCGGCATTTTATACTTAGTCTTTAATATTCTGAATATCTTTATTAGTCCTGGGGTATTCTTTTTTTCCTCTAGCCGCCCTACATATAACAGAAATGGTGAGGATATTTTCATATTATCCAATGTTTTCTTTATAGCTGCAGTATCGTTGATTTTTTTAAATACCGCGCGGTTTATCCCGTGATAAATTACCGCTACTTTATTTATTGATATGCCATATCGTTTGATTATTTCGTTTTTAGTAAATTCTGATACTGTAATTATTTTTTTAGCGTGTCTAATGGCATATTCGGTTGCCCAGCGATGATAATCTAGTTCGCTAGCGCTATATTTTCCTAGCGTGAAAAGGCGCGCACCGGCCGATAATACCCGGCGTGAAACCCCTCCAGACCCGATCATTTTCTTATCATACAAACGATCAATTTGTTCGAAGCCGATATCGTGAACTGTTACTACGGTATTTTTGGGATGGTGTAATGGTATAGTATGCGCTGGTACAAAAAGTACGTCTTGACGTCTCATGACCATGGCAAATGATAGCCTGATTTGCGTCCAAAGAAATTTAGGCGGCCATCGCAACACTTGAGAATCGAAGTTTGGAGGTAATATTTCCAATCCGTATTTCAGTTTGTCTTTGGAATACAATATAAACCGATCATTTAAATCGGCCAATTTTTTGAATTCTTCTATCAGGGTATATGAGTATAGCTCGGTGCCGGTTTGTTGAGCGATATTAGCTCGTGATGCATCGATACCGATTATCATACTATTTTGTGTAGAGTATGCTACGTTTATATGATTCCAGATTTTCCAGAGCAATGCCCGTACCCTTGGCTACACATAGCAACGAATCGTCAGACGTATACGTCGGTACGCCCGTAGCCTGGGATAACAGTTTATCCAGATTGCGCAATAGAGCCGTACCTCCGCTCAAAACCATACCTTTGTCTATTACATCAGCGGCTAATTCTGGTGGTGTTACTTGTAATACCGACTTTACCGCTTGTATAATTGCACCCAGCTCGTCCTGGATCGCATCCGTAACATCGTCTGATGTAACCGTTATTGTTTTTGGTAATCCGCTGACCATATCGCGTCCCCGAATATCCATCGATAGCTTTTCTTCTACCGTCATGGCTGATCCGATCGTAATCTTCAGCTCCTCAGCCGTACGGTCACCGATGGCCAAGCCGTATTTACGGCGAATAAAGTCGGTAATCGCCACTTCTAGCTTATTCCCGCCGACACGAATCGAGGTGCTGGCCACTATGCCTCCCAAAGAGATTACGGCAATTTCAGTTGTACCGCCGCCCAAGTCAATAATCATGTGCCCAGAGGCAGAGCCAATGGGTATATTGGCACCGATTGCGGCTGCGATTGGCTCTTTTATAATAAATGCCGCTTTAGCGCCGGCTTGAAGAGTGGCGTCTATTACGGCCCGACGTTCGGTGGATGTAATACCGGCCGGAACAGCTACCATTACTTCGGGACGGAAAAATCGTACTCCACCCAGGGCCTTATTAATAAAATAACGTAACATACTTTCAGTAGTACGATAATCAGCGATGACACCATCACGCATCGGCCGGGATGCCATAATAGTGTCGGGAGTGCGACCCAACATTTCCTTAGCCTCTTCCCCAACGGCCAATACTTTTTTATCAGCGATTGATATGGCGACAACCGAGGGCTCATTTATGATGATACCCCTTTTTGGAACATACACCAAAGTATTGGCCGTCCCTAGATCTATGCCAATTTTCTTTACAAACATGGTTTACTTGAATGTGATATCAAATGCCCGATCGGTCAATAAATCCGTATTCAGAGCGACACTATTGTGCTCTTTCTTCTGAAATTTGTCAATGGGCTCCGCTGTTAGAATCGATCTTTTAAAGGTTAAATTGAGATTCAGAGCGTGGGCTGTTGTTCCAGCCTGTTTTTCTACGATTAGTGAATAGCGATCACCATTTACAGTTTCAGATACGGCGCTGGGCAGCTTATAGCGGTAATGCAGTTGACCGGTAGTTTTTGGTTCGATAGAAATAAATCCAGCGATGGCTGTTTTATCAAATTCATCGAAAACTTCGGCTTGTCCGGGTTTTCCACCGCTTAGCATGTCATTTAGCATTACGCCCGATTGTTCAATCAGTTGACTTCCCTTGGGGACGTAAATTCGGGTATAGGTGCGATATCGAGTTGACTTCCAATTAAAAGTGCCCTGATTGTCGTATGTAACGGTGACGTCGCCGTATAACCCATCGTCAGCATTTTCAACTTTATAATCGATCGTTCTCTTTACACCGGGGTCCGATTTCAAACTTGCCATATTAGCATCCACTATCATTAAGAAATCTTCGGTGGTGGTAGGCCTGACATTACCGCCCCAATTTTCTTGATTGATCATCGCCTGCAGGGTCGGTTTATTTGAATAGAACAACATTTGTTTCTGTTCGATGTTGTCACCGATCACTTGCCATAGTTCACCCCAGCGTTTTTGAGGGAAATTCATAAGTCGTTTCATCAATTCATCGGCCATCGCACCAATAACCTCCTTACGATCTGATTCTGATATCCCCTGCCGGTAATAGCCTTGCTCAACCTGGTATTGCAATGTCTCAACAAAGTTGGCCTCATTAAACGTTATGCCATTTACCTTAATTTCACCGGTCAGTTTCAAAAGTGATCGTATCATATCTGGCGTTGTAGCTATTACGCCATTGATATTCTTTTCACGACCATTTTCTTTGGCGTAGAACCAAAGCGCCTTCTCCGCACTAGTTGGAAAATCAGGCGACCAGTTACTATCACGCATAAACCATTTTTCGGCTTTTAGATATTTCCGCAGCACTGCCGGCGGTTCGATGTTGAGAGTATTTTGAACTGGGTCGTCTAGATTGTATATATTATCAGTTTTGAACGATGTAATCTCGGCGTCTTTTACCTTTAGTATTCCATACGTTCCTATAAAGCCGCCCGTAGGACGTAGCTCCGTATTATTTTGGAGTAAAAACAAATATGTTTGTTCGTCGGGATATCCGGCGATCGGTGGCAATATTTCCGTTGCCGGCAAAGCGCTCACCAGTGCCTCCTGTAAATTGGGCAATTGGTCCTGGATTGGTTTAATAGAATTCTTCAATGCAGGCAGTACTCCATGGTCTGGAATTTGATCAATATTGGCAACAGCTAGATCTATTTCGGCCTTGATGCCCACCAGGTCTGGATATGATTCGGTAATTTTTTGCAGAATTACGTGCTTCTGTTCCGGCGTCACTGACGCCAAAGTAAATTGCCCGTCTTTCTTTATCGGTGTGATTATTTCATCGGCTAATTGGCTAACTTTTTCCAGCGCGGAGGCAGTTTGAGTGCCAGCCAATAGCACGTTGGTTACGGCGCTAACCTGTGTTCGGATATAAGGGATCTTCCTCAAGCTGCCCATTTTATCAAGACTCTTTGAGGCCTCGGCAAAGTCCTTACCGGCGCTATCCAGGTGTTGGGCAGCGCCTTTGAAATCTTCAGCAGTAATATCTTTTTGAGCAGCATAAAAATTATCTTTGCCACTCAATGATTTAGCCAGCAGTATCCGAGCATCCTTTTGATATACCAAATAGCCAATACCAGTAAATATGATTATCACACTCAAAATACTAACTAAAATCAACAATATGCGCTTCATCCTTCGTCTATTATTATTTATCACCGTAGTACCATTTTCTGATAAGGCCGAACCGGGATGGAGATTTATCATAATTTCGTATTAGGTAATTTTGTGCCAAAATATTTAGCAAAATACTTAAAAGCGCTGATAATATGAATCCTTGTACCATAGCTAAATAATCCAACCAGGCCTGGATTTTCGGCTGACAATCTCTGGTGATAGTGCACCATTTCCGCATCGGCCACATAGTGGACTTCATATCCAGATTGCCAAAACCGACGACACCAATCCATATCCTCTAAATATAGGAAAAATCTTTCGTCCAGTAAGCCCACCACGGGTAAGACAGAAGCTCTGACCATAAAACAAGCGCCGATCATCCAATCGACTGGCCTATTTTGTCTGTGGTCCCAGTCCAGCATCAAGTGTTGTCTTATTAATTGGCGCGGTTTGGGCAAGCGACCCAGCGGTGTCCTTCTATAATAAATAATCTTCGGGGTTTGGAAAGTGCGGCATGACGCCTGAACACTACCATCAGGATTTATTAATTTTGGTCCGCATAACCCCACATGCGGATGCGTCTCCATATATTTAAATAGCGTCTCGAGCGAATTGTTAAATATGGCAACATCGGGATTTAGAATTACCAGATATTTTCCCTTGGCTTTGTGTATGCCCAGATTGTTTCCGGCTGCATACCCCTTGTTCTCCGGTGAAGAAATATATTCAGCCCAAGAAAATTCATCGCGCACCATTTCATCAGTACCGTCATTTGATGCATTATCGACCACGATTGTTTGTATTTGAAGACTTGTCTGGAGTAACCTAATTCCCTTCAAACATTGTTTGGTTAGTCCTTTTGATCGATAGTTTAAAATGATTATAGATATATCCATAGTCCTATACACGCCATTCATACATATGACAGCGCCCTTGTGATTGAATTGACTTACGATCCTGCTTTAGCGTGTGTCGTTGCTGCCATATTTCCTTCCAGGCTCTCAAGCTGCCGGGCTCAAATATGATGATGAATGTCAATTTTTTCAATTCATACCACACGATTCCAATACCGTCTCGCCAGAAGTCACTTAATCGCTCGTTCTTCAATAAAGTATACAGGTGGTTTCGGTAAGACCAGTAATTCACCAATTGTGATTTTTTAAAACGATGACGTGCGGTGCTCACATTGCCTGACTTATTCGGATCGGCGGCAGTTCTTCGGTGCCAACCCAAAGCCGTATGGATATATCGTGCCCGCCAACCATAATGTTGCAGACGCCAGGCCAAATCGATGTCTTCACGGTACATAAAGTACCTTTTATCAAAAAAATGACCACCGGGTAAACATACCTCTCTCAGCGCTTTCATACGATACATTACCAACGCGCCACTCAGACCAAAAACGTTGGAATCGTTTTCATACTGACCCATATCGTCTTCCCCTTGACCGCGGTCAACGAATCGACGATTTCTATAAACAATTATACCGGTAGTGTCGATTATACCACAATGTTTATGTTTATTCAAGTTTTCCGTCATTCCTAATAACTTGCCCCCCACCGACGCTAATCTCTCATCCTCGTCTAAGGACACGACTAATCTTTCGAGGAAAGTTTCCGTCAATGTAACGTCGGGGTTTGCCACCAGCACGTACTCTGTGTCAGTCAATGACAGGCCCACATTGTGTCCGCCGGCATAGCCTAGATTATATTTATTGCGTATGATTTTAGCACCCGGACAGCAATTTCTGGATAATTCCACACTGTTGTCATTTGATGCATTGTCTATGACGATAACATTATAATTCTTGAAAGATTGATTTTTTAACGAGTTAAAAAATCGTTCAAGGTCATGGCTCGAATTATAGGTTAATAAATTTATTGATAATCTGATATTTCTAGACGGGTGCCCCGTCATCGTGTGTTGCATATTCAAAAACTACAGCGCAAAACATTATCAAACCCAGACCTAGTGGGTGATTAAGATACGGCGTGGTAATATGGGTAATTAACAAGGATATCATGGCAAAAAACAAGCCCAACATGATTGGTTTTTCGGTTCCTGTATCTTTTATTGCCCGATATCCGGATTTTAATATACGGCCAACAAACCAAGCATAGACAACTAACCCAACCACCCCAATTTTTAATAGAATATCTAAGTAGCCCCACTCAAATGAATAAGTTGTATAGGCTCCCCCGCCCGATCCCGCGGTTATCCGCGGATCTTTTGATTGATATGTTATTGTTGAACCAAAACCATGCCCCACTATTGGCTGTTTTATTATCTTACTTGTTAAAGGTTTAATTAAGTTCCAACGGCTTTGAAGGCCGGCTTGCTGATCATTGGCCAATCTATCTTCAACTAATGATGATAAAGATGCTGTGTTGTGGTTCAATTTTAATAAATTGGGCAAACGAATAATTAGTATTATTGAAAGTAGCTCCCCAGCCAATATAAGAACCAGCCACGCTGTATATTTTACAATGGCCTTTTTTGAACGGCCCCCATACCGAAATAGATACCACAACCAGGATATCAGGGTAATTATAAGCGCTAACCAAAAACTACGTGAATAACTTATTATTACCACGCCGCCAGATGCTACCATAAAGAACCACCACCATCGGCGTGAAATCATCGCTTTCCCCGACAACGTAATGACTATTAATGCAATTAAAAAACCGAACATGCTCCAGATCTGGCTTTGAGAAAATATCCGATAAGCATTGCCGGCAATTAATGTAACCTCATCAATTCGCGTATCTCTTATCCATCGGTATGCTTGAACCATGAATTCGAATTGACCGGCAAATATAAACAACATTATTGCAGTTTTTATAAATATGGCCATCAGAGCCGCCCATATAACCTGGAGTGTTTTGCTAATAGCCATCCGAGAACTGAATGCATCATACATTACCGGTAATAATCCCAGATATAGATATCCATTTACATCGTAAAATATATCAATATATTTATTATGATATAACAGACTTACAATGACCCCGACAAAAATACATATTAATAGACCGACATAGCTACGAAATATACTCGAATGTATGAAGGGGAAATTCTTCTGCCTTATTCTGGTGATCAACCACGCCAATATAATGGCAGCAAAAAGCACTAATCGAATTGAGACGACAAAATTCGGCGCGGCCCAAGACAATATATATCCCTTTGATCCGACAATGAGTTCGGCCAGTACTATCCACATGCCGACATCGAGACGCCAATACGACAGGCCAAAAACGACAATAGCCAAGACGATTACGAATATCCGAGCTAAGTTTGGCTCATGCCAACCCCACAAGCTCAAGCCATCAACCACAATCAAGCACGCCAGAGTCAACCAGAATATTTTTCCGATACGCGTACCGATCATTTCATGAATGGTTGAATTATTAAACTAACCACCAGGCTCGGTATCAGGCTCGGTATATATAAAAGTTTTACAATCAGACGGTCCCACATTGTCCCATGTTTCTGGTAGTATCTCAAAAGGCTGTTGTTTAATATAACTTGTTTGCGTAAACTCAAAACTTGACGAAAGCTTTGGCCGTAATAATGTATAATGGAGGCGTCCGGATAATACGCCACTTTCCAATCCATTTCTTTTGCTCTGGCGCAATAATCCACCTCTTCGAACCATATAAAGTACCCCTCATCCAATAGGCCGATTTGATCAAGTGTCTTTCGTCTTACCATAAAGTATGCGCCCATTACTTGGTCAACGGTTTGGGTTTTATTATAGTCAAAATCAGCTCTGGTGTAATCTTTAATAGCTTTGGCATTTGGAAATACACGATGTAATTTAAGCAAAGTCATTGCCATGGCACCAATTGTTGGCAGCTGGCGAACCGAGGCTTGTGGCGTGTGATTAGGATTTAATAAACGACAGCCCATTATACCCACGGATACATTATCATCCATCCAACCAACGCTGTGATCCAAATTGCCATCTAATATAACTGTATCGGGATTTAATAGCAGTATGTATCTCCCAGTCGTCCTTTTTATGGCTTGATTATTCGCCTTAGCAAAACCGGCATTGTACTTATTTCTGATTAAAACGACTTGCGGGAATTCATTCATTACCATATCTGCTGAACCGTCGTGCGAATTGTTATCTACCACAATCACTTCGAAGCTGATAAAATTTGTTTCTTGATATATGGAAGCTAACGCCTGTTTGAGTAAGTCGCAAACATTCCATGAAACAATAACGATTGATAGATCTTTTTCCTGATTGTTGCTGGTAATATTCATTGCACCTATTATACCGTTACTACACTGCTCTGGAAAGGGTATATTCACGTCATACCGATATACTTCCAGGGCATATATCAAATCTTACATTAGGATGAACAGTAATATTGTTCGATATTGTTGGTCCAATATTCTGCCTGGAATATGCCTATGAAACATACAAAACTATCTACCAAGAATATTGTTCATGGAAGCGTTATTTTATCCACAGAAATTGAATTGTTTAAGGTACCACGACACAATTTTACTGTCAAAGCCAAAGCTGTTGATAAACTGTTTAAAAATCCACGTTGTATGGACAAATGCGATGGTATCGTATAATATATTAGAGTATTTAGTAATTATTAAGTCTATACATTCTATGTTTAATGAGATTTTTCGCAACATGTGGCGCAAGAAGCTGCGTTCCATGCTGACTATTTTCGGCATTAGCATTGGTATTCTGGCCTTTACGGTTATGGGATCGCTAGCTCTACGATTTAATAAAATGATCCAGGGTGGAAAGAAGTATGTCACTGGTCAAATAACCCTGGCGCCAAAGGGGACTAATTTTGGCATGGGTGGCGCAGGTGGCACACTTCCAGTTGACACTCTGAATAAGATATCTAAAGTCGATGGGGTTGAGGCGGTCGCTGCCGGCATTGAAATGCCCATGGAAGAACCCAACTTAGACCAGGCTACCGTTAGTATGGGTCCGGCCCCCACCATTGAGGGTATGGATCTAAGCTCAAAATTTAAAAATCGCAACTGGGAAACATTAGCCATGAAAGAGGGCCGAATGATCGAGGCCAGCGACCCAGTTAATAGCGTGACCATCGGTTACACCATCTCCACAGATAAAGGGTTGAAAACCGGAGACGCCATGAAAATACGCGGTCAGGATTTCAAAGTGCTGGGAATAGTCGATAAAACTATGACCGGCCCCGATACATACATATTCATGCCATTGTCTGTGGCTCGCGACCTATATATTGAATCTAACCCATTTTTAAAGTCCCTCAAGGAACAGGCCGCAAATGCGCAAGAAATATCCGACAGTGCGCTAGCCAAACTACCTGCCGAGACGCGAGCCCAGATAGAACAAGCCCGAACTTTCAAAGTTGAAGATATCTCAACCGGAGCCGCTGTCTCATGGAAGGACGGCTACGACTCTGATCAGGTAGCTCAAAGAATTAAGGACCAGTTCAAAGACGAGGTGATAGTAATGTCTCCTAAGGCCCTGGGTGAAATGATTGACAAGGCCTCAGCCGTTTTTAATTCAGTAATTTTGGGCAGCGCTATTCTCGCTTTGATTGTTGGAGGTTTCTCAATTATAAACACTATGGTGATGTCAATAACTGAACGGACAAAGGAAATTGGCATCAAAAAAGCGATCGGAGCCTCATCGAGATCAATTGCTCGGGAGTATACCATTGAGGCCGGCATAATCGGATTGATTGGCGGATTGATCGGGATTGGTTTAGGAAGCTTGATGATAGTGATCATTAACAATGCCGTGGCCAACAAGAGTGGAGCGATTTTTGAGCTCTCCCCTGTCTTTCTGGCTATAGTGCTGGCATTTTCGTTTGGCCTAGGCATGACCGCTGGCCTTTTGCCAGCTTGGCGAGCCTCAAAACTTAGAGTGGTCGAAGCATTGCGTCAATTGTAACATCTATATACAACACACCTATGACCAATCCAATTATATCGGCTCAACACCTGAAAAAAGAGTATCGCATGTCGAAAGACAACATTGTTCATGCCTTGAATGATGTCAGCGTAAATATATACCCGGGTGATTTTTCCGCAATTATTGGACCTTCGGGTTGCGGTAAGTCAACCTTAATGCACATACTGGGATTATTGGATAAGCCTGATGCCGGCAACTTAACGATCGAAGATAAAGATGTTATGAAGCTTAGTGAATCTGAGGCGGTAAAGTTTCGAGCCAATCGTATCGGATTTATTTTCCAGGGTTTTAACTTATTGCCTTCACTAACAGCTCTTGAAAACGTCATACTGGCCGGTAAGTACGGTGGTTTGTCCAGCAGCCAGCGGCGCATAAAAGCAAAACAACTCTTAGAAATGATTGGCTTAGGCGACCGAATAAATCACAAGCCAAATGAACTATCCGGCGGTCAGCAACAACGTGTTTCTATAGCGCGGGCGCTTATCAATAATCCCACGATTATTCTCGCTGATGAACCGACCGGGGAATTGGACAGCAACACATCTATGGAAATTATAGATTTGTTAAAAAAGTTAAACCGAGATAACCAGCAAACATTCGTATTGGTAACCCACAACCTTGAGGTTGCCGACCAATGTCGTACGATTATCAAACTCAAAGATGGTCATAATGATAACTAAACATACTTTATGAGCACACCGCATCTAAATAGTGAATTGTCGCCAGATCATTCAAATGAAATTCATGAGTCAAAAGATTTGGCTGGCATGAGCCTGCCGGGGTTGTTGCATGAAATGTCCCTTCTGAAGAATAAAATGCTTGAGACTGGTGAACGCACCGAGCGTGAAATCGAGCCCGCTACCGAGCGCGAGACGCTTCTGCACGAGGTTTATAACACCCTACATGAACGAGGGGTGCATATATCACGTTCCGGCGATCTGCAGCCCGAAAAGATTGAGGTTAGTTCGGTTCGCATCCAGGTAGAACGTTTTCTTTCTGGAAGCGACGATCCGGATGAAGAATCTGATGAAGCTGCCTGAATAGATGTTCCCTAAGAACTTTTTATGGGGTGCCAGCACGGCGGCCCATCAAGTAGAGGGTGGCAACACGAATGATTGGACCATTTGGGAACAGGCCAATAATCAGCGTCTAGCCGGCACTGCTATTGATCGTTTACGTAGGCAGTCCGGCTATGGATTTTCGGATGATCATATCAACCAATTCAGAGAAGAGATAAAAAATCCCACAAATTACTTATCGGGCGTAGCCTGCGATCACTATCACCGTTTTAAAGAAGATATTGAATTGGCAAAAAGCCTGGGCCATAACGCCCATCGTTTTTCGATTGAATGGTCGCGCGTTGAGCCCGAACCTGGTGTGTACGATGAAAGTGCGATAGATCACTACCGAGATGTTATCAAAGAGCTAAGATCTCGGGGCATCGAACCAATTGTCACATTATGGCATTGGACACTCCCGGTTTGGTTCAGTAAAATAGGTGGTTTTGAATCAAAAGATTCCCCGGCAATATTCTCTAAATACGTCGAATATGTAGTTAGACGTCTGGGGAAGGATGTAAAATATTGGATTACGCTGAATGAACCAAATGTGTATGCTGGCTCAGCTTACTTTGTCGGCTTGTTTCCACCTGAAAAAAGAAGCTTATACATTTTTTGGAAAACATTACGGAACTTAATAAAGTCACATAGATTATCGTCAGGCGTAATTAAACATTTATCGCCTGATGCACAAGTCGGTATGGCACATCACTATATACTTTTCCAAGCTACTCGGCGTGACTTAATTACATCAATGTTGATACGCATAGCTGACTTCGTTTGGAATAGCTATGTTTTAAATAGAACTATGGGTAGCTGTGACTTCTTGGGTTTGAATCATTATTTTTGCTTGCGTTTTAATCTTTGGCGGCAGGCTAAAATAGCCGCCCCAACCTCAGACCTGGGCTGGACTCTTCTTCCTGAAACAATTTATTATTCCATTAAATCATTACAAAAATACCATAAGCCAATAATTATCACCGAGCATGGCTGCGCCGATGACAGGGACAAGCATCGTGGCACATTCATCACCGAATCACTCCAGTGGCTTGAAAAGGCTATTAATGAGGGTTGTGATGTGCGTGGCTATTTGCATTGGTCACTACTAGACAATTTCGAGTGGGATAAAGGTTTCTGGCCTAGATTTGGGCTAATCGCCGTTGATCACAAGTCATTGCGCCGAACCGTACGTCTTAGTGCGTATACTTATCTTAAATTCATCCAGCAGCATGACGGATACACAAAAACACCCGATAGGTGTTGATGTATCCTGGTGGGCAGGGTAGGGTTCGAACCTACGAAGGCGTGAGCCAGCAGATTTACAGTCTGCCCCGTTTGACCGCTTCGGTACCTGCCCATATATTGTCGTGGAGCCGTTGGCCGGAATCGAACCGGCGACCTACTCCTTACCCCGCCTGCCAATTGCCTGGAGCCGATGCGCGGATTTGAACCGCGGACCTACTCCTTACCATGGAGTTGCTCTACCAACTGAGCTACATCGGCACTTGGCGAATGGCGGGCAGGCATGGAGTTGCTCTACCAACTGAGCTACAACGGCAGAAATTATCACTCAACAGACTCTACACCTTTTTTGTCTCTTCTTCAAGTTTTTTAATTTCTCGTTCATATTCAGCTAGTTTTTGGTTATCTGGGTTTACGGACTTTAATCGATCATATGCCTCCCAGGCCGATACCTTATTCCGTGTGGCTAGACTAGATTCAAGTAAGTGATCGAGGTTCTTGGGATTATTTGGGTCTAATTTGCAGGCTTGTTCGAAATAATTTAATGCCGCCACTTGGTCGTTATCATCCTGAAATATATGTCCCAGCACTAGATAGTCTGCCGCGAGTTGTATGTTTAACGAACCGTCATTCACCTCTATTTCACTCTGTTGCTTCTTAACCAACGTAATAACATATTGATATGTCTCTTTGGCTAATTCAAATTGTTTTGATTCGACATATAACTCACCTAACTTCCGATATGTATCTGGATTCATTGGATCGAGCGTAATCATCTCGATAATTTTCTTTTCGGCCGCTTTATAATTTTCATCATTTAATAATGTGCTGGCTTCGGTATTTAACTTTACAAATGCGTGCCCTGTAGCCCTGGACTCGCCCACTTCTTTGCTTAGTGTGCGATGATGATATCTGGCTTCAAGCTCTTGTAGTGCCGTATAGATACGATGAGCTCCGGATCTTAACGCCTGCGCGACAGGTTTACCAAAATTATTGATGACTAAGCCAAATTTTGAAAATTTACGTTCGAGCCGCCGGGCGATGATTTGTTCTTTGGTCTTTAATTCCTTGTGTTGTTTAGGAGAGAGAATATCGGAACGAGATAGTTCTTTTGTTTTTTTTGAGATTAAAAACACTATTCCAATCAAAGACAGTAAAACAATCGCAATTAATATATAGTCGGTCATGCTTTATTGTTTATTTTGGTCGAATACGTTGTGCCGTCTTCCAGTATTACTTGGTAATCTTGAGTAACCAAATTACGCGCTGTCACTTTGCCCATACCTTTGGGTGTTTTCACTTGACTGCCGATTTCTGGCATGGCTGCACTGTTGTCCATATATGTTTTCATCTCAAACGCCAAGCAGCACTTAAGTCTTCCACAGCTGCCCGACAGCCGATCACAACCACGGTGTTCGATCTGTTGTATTTTGGCGTATTGTGATGTTACGCTAACTAACTGTTTAAGAAATTTGCGGCAGCACAACTCTCGCCCGCAGGCACCCAAATCCCCACAAACTCTGGCCTCATCGCGAATTCCGATCTGTTGCAGCCGCACGCTTTTATTGGCTCGTCGTGTCAGCTCCCTGAGTAATTCTCTGAAGTCTATTCGGCCGCTGGCCGTAAACCCATATATTATCCGGCTGCCGTCCAAAGATATATGGCAACTGATTAACTTCATTTCTAACTTTAATTTCTTTACTTGATCTTGGCAAAACTTTAATTCCTCTTTTACTTTTACATTGTTACTTTGCAGTTTACGAATATCGTCTGATGTAGCGACGCGAACACAATCGCGTATTTCTGTTTCATTTAAGGCTTCCCCGCTTTCGTCAAGCTTAGTAATAATGCCAATGTCAAGACTGCCCTCGATCGTAAACACAATCCGGCTGCCCAGTGTTATTTCATTAGGCAAATGCCCTACCTTATGTGGCTGATCCCAAGGTTCAATTTGAACTAACGCAGTATTCATGGCTATATTTCAAACCTGGCAATATGTTGAATTTTAATATTTTCACCCAATTCGGCAATTTTTTGCTTCAGCAGTCCCTCAATCGTAACACTATCATCCCGCACAAATACTTGTTTTAACAAACACCTGTCTTGGAAATACTTGTCTATTTTGCCATTGATAATTTTGGTCTGTATATCTGCAGGCTTTGATGCGTCTATTTGCTGCCGGTAGATTTCTTTTTCTTCTTCAATAACGCTATCCGGTACATCTTCTGGAGCAATATAGGCAGGATTAGTGGCTGCGACTTGTAACGCAATTTCGTGTGCAAAATTCTTAAAAACATCCGTTCGAGCAACGAAATCGGATTCGCACAATAAAACGACCAAGCTGCCAACTCTTCGGTTGGCATGCACATATGACTCAACTAAGCCCTGCTTGGTAACGCGCCCTTCTTTCTTCTGTGAGATTTTGTCGCCCCTCAAACGCATTGTGGCCATAGCTTTATCGATATCTCCATCGGAATCTTTCAATGCTTGTTTTGAGTCCATTACGCCCATGCCGGTGCGTCGGCGAAACTCTTGGATAAGATCTAGTGTGATGTTCATGGTAATTCTAATGTTATTCTTTGGATTTGCTTTCAGTTTCGCTGACAGGAATTCTATCGGCGGGCTTATTGGCCTTATCAGCGCTGGCTTGTTTCTTGCCAGCTAATATGCTTTGGGCCAATAGGCCGGTAATTAGATCGATAGATTTGGTTGCGTCATCATTTGCTGGGATTGGATATGTCACCTTGCTGGGATCGGTATTGGTATCAGCCAGGGCAATAATTGGTATGCCCTTTCTTTGCGCCTCTCGAATTGCTGTTTTTTCTATCTTTAAATCGACCACAAATACGGCGTCGGGTATTTTTCTAAGTTCACTGATGCCGCCTACTAGAGTTTGCAGTCGAATTATTTCCTTATTAAATTCCGACTGTTCTTTTTTGGTATATTTGTCTAAATCTCCACTCGCCTGTTTCTTGGTAAGATCGAGTAATCGATCAATCATTTTTTTGATAATCGTAAAATTCGTCAGCAGGCCTCCGATCCAACGATTGATGACATACGGAGACCCGCAGGCTTCCGCATGGCGCTTAACGATACTTTGGGCCTGTTTTTTTGTGCCGATAAACACAATAATACCGCCGCGGCTCGACAAGTCCTGAGCGTAGGCCAAGGCTTCATTTAGCTTTGTTCTGGTTTTTTCTAAGTCGATAATGTGTACACCGCTGCGTTCCGTAAAGATGAATTGCTTCATCTTGGGATGCCAACGAGACTGTTGATGCCCAAAGTGTACGCCACTTTTAAGCAGCTCAATCAATGAGATTTCTTGTTTCATAAGATCCTTTGTAACCTCGGACCCCTTACCTAGCGCATCGACCGCATAATTACGGCCAAGGTGATACACTGGCTCATCGGAGACGATGATGTGGGGACCTGTGGGATATAAAAATTAGACAAAATGATAATAACAGATTCCGTTAATTAATTCAAGTATCCCCCATCTCATATTACATTTTATAATCATTTATTGCTCTTTTTACCGGATTGGAGTATTATTCATCCGATATGGCAAACAAGACGCTGGCGCGAGGCAGGCTATACTTTTGGAAATATATTGCCGATTTCTGGTCAATTATGACAATTGGCCTTTATACGCTTGACTTCTTTTCAAAAAATAAATATAATTCGGCAGCTGGTGCAATTAGTGTTCTGTTTATCAGCATTCTAGGATTGTATGCTGGCTCAAAAGAATTTGATCGGTGGACGCGCGGTCACGCTTCGAAATTTCATGGCGAGTATTATGTACCGATTTGGACGTTTATAATTGCTCTGTTGTCTTTGTTGGCTGTTTTCAGCCATGGCCAATATCAGCTTCCCAGCGAAGCGGTGGCTACGTACATAGGCGTTCTCGGCATATTCGTCATCACGCAGAAGTCTAAAGGATTACACTTTAACCGACGTAGAACATAACCTATATGAAAAAAGAAACCCATCCCAAGTATCACAAAGAATCTAAAATTATTTGCGCCTGCGGCCATAAGTTTGAAGTTGGTTCAGTTCAGCTCGAAACCCACGTAGAAACGTGTTCAAATTGTCATCCCTTTTATACCGGCAAACAGAAATTAATGGATACGGCCGGCCGGGTTGATCGCTATCAACGTTTGATGGAAAAGAAAAAGCCCACAACGTCTAAGAAACATAAATAAGCGAGCGTCATGGTGCGGAATCACATTTCCGCGCTTTTCGTGTTATTATATGCCTGATAAATACGAATACTTAAGGGACAAAATTAAAGAGATCGAGCAGAAGATGTCCGATCCTGAAATTGTGCGCGATCCTGACCGATTGAAGAAGCTTTCCCAGGAATACAACCGTATTTCAGTTTTGGTTACAAAAATTGATCGCCTCGCTGAAATTGCTGATAATATCCTTAAATTGACTAATTCCATAAATATAGAAAGTGATTCCGAGGTAGTGGCAATGATTAACGATGAAATAAAGAATCTCAATGACGAGATGGCTCAGCTCAACTCCGAAGTTGAAATTGGGCTACATCCACCAGATCCGATGGATGAAAAAAATATTATCATCGAAATAAGGGCAGGTACGGGCGGTGAGGAGGCGGCGCTATTTGCGGCTGAGTTGTTTCGTATGTATTCTCGCTTTGCTGAACGAAAAAAGTGGACTACTCATTTAATTACCTCTAATCGTACAGGCATCGGCGGATTTAAGGAAATTATATTTGAAATCAGCGGCCAATCGGTCTACAGTCAGCTTAAGTATGAAAGCGGCGTACACCGCGTTCAGCGTGTGCCCGAGACCGAAAAATCGGGCCGTGTCCACACATCGGCCGCCACCGTAGCGATATTGCCCGAAGCCGAGCCCACCGACATCGATATCCGACCCGAAGATCTAGAAATTCAGGCATCTACCGCCGGTGGCCACGGCGGCCAGAGCGTTAACACAACTTACTCGGCCATCAGAATAGTTCACAAACCCACCGGCATGGTGGTCCAGTGCCAGGACGAGCGTTCCCAATTACAAAATCGCGAAAGAGCCATGCAGGTTTTGCGCTCTCGTCTTTTAGCATTGGCCGAAGAAAAAAAGCATCGCGAACGTTCCGAAAACCGTCGTAACCAGATCGGCACCGGCGATCGTTCGGAAAAAATTAGAACCTACAACTATCCCCAGGATCGCGTGACCGATCATAGAATAAAAGCTAGCTGGCACAATATCCAGCAAATATTAGATGGTGATCTGGGCTTGGTTATTCAAGCGTTAAAAGCAGCCGCGAAATGAACTATGCAAATTTATTAAATACAGCAACGCGGCAACTGCAGCGGTGCGGAATTATTTTTGCCCAGCAAGAAGCGCTCCTTCTTTTTACACATGTCAGTAATAAAACTTCAGAATACATTATTGCCCACCCCGAGAATAGTATTTCTTCGTTACTTCAACACAAATATTCGGCACTTATAAAACGGCGCTCTCTTCATGAACCGGTAGCTTATATAATTAAACGGGCGGGGTTTTACGGTCATACATTTTATGTTGATCGCCGCGTATTAATCCCCCGCCCAGAAACTGAGCAGCTGGTTGATATCGCCGCCGACATTATCAATCGTCGTCATGTAAAGTGCGCTATCGATATTGGCACCGGTAGCGGCGTTATCGCTATCACATTGTCTATTTTATTCCCCAAACTCAACATGCTTGCCTCTGACAGTAGCCCTGAGGCTCTGAGCGTAGCCAAACGTAATATAGAGGCAATACTACCCAGACAGCATCATTTGCGCTTAAAATCAGGCGTATTGCTATCTTCCTGGCGACATGTTAAATCAGACCTAATAGTTGCCAACCTTCCCTATTTAACTCGAGCAGAAATACTAAATAGCCCCACCTACCAAGAATTGCGATTCGAACCATATAAAGCCCTATGCGGCGGCGCGGGAGGTTTAAACATATATCGTAAATTTTTTGGTAATATATCTCTCAATGTAACCCATCAACCCGAATGTGTCGTTATTGAGCATGGATGGCGTCAGTGTGCGCCGTTAACACTATTGGTTCATCGACTATTGCCAAACTATGGCTGTAAATCGATCCGCGATTATAATAACATACCCCGGTTTTTGATTATAACAAAACTGCCGGCATAATTTTTACTAACCGGCTATATCGTTATACTATTCAGTATATGTTACTGGTTGATCTTTTGGTATGATCAACACCCAGGTCGTCCCCCGGTTCAGCTCCACTTCGTTTCCGTATGTGTCATAGTAGCGCGTCCGCAATAGACGGTCTGGTTTGCGCCAAGAACCCTCAATTTTCACCCCATCCCGAAATACATAAGCACTACCTTGACCCGACACATCTAACGTTAAACGGCCTTTTTCGCCTACGCCTAGAATCGAGGGTATTATTTGCACAATAACGTTTTTTACTTTAGTAGGTTGGCTAGATTCGGCATACACCTGCGGTGTGTCCTTAGGTTCAAATCGTCGATAGGTATTGTCCGTAGCGTTGTATTTAAACTGCGATGTCCAGGTATTGCCATTTGAAAATTTAACTTCGATTACACCCTGATTCGCAGGCCGTTGCTCAATCAATGCCTCGTCTTTAAATTTCCAAGGCTCGTATGTCGTGGCGGCGGTGATGTTTTTATCCCGTAGAGCGCGGGCGATTAATTCGCTGCTGGTATAAACATTGTGCGGAGCCGCTCGACCGGTGTCACGCCAGAAATACTGGCCATTTTTCATTTGACTGAAATCTTTTATCTTTAAACCATCAATCGCGCCCAAAGCATCCGGCGAACCCCCGACATGGCCATAGAAAGCGTCATACTCTGATACCCAGTCCAAGTAATAAGGCCGCGCCGAGCGAATCGGACCAATTTTGGTACTAGTGCCACCGGCAAAAACAGCCATAAGTCGTGTCGCTCCCCCTTCAACTAGGGTTTCATATATCACCGAGGCTGCCTCCAGGCCGTTTTGCGGCCAGGCACCCGGTACATTATCTATCATGATGGCTACCGGATGTTCGTTGGCTAAATCTGGTTTTACCAAAACACCATCAATAGCTCTGGCTACTAAATCTGTTTTGGAATTATTTACTAATAAGCTCTGACTGTCGTTCTGATTGCCACTATTTGACGTTTTGTCTTTTGACCAAGGCATATTTTCACTCCATCCGGGTACGGTGTAAATGGCTATACCAGCCCCCAGTATTATTACAAAAACCGCCACCGGTAAGACGTACTTCCATTGAAGCTGGCGCAACCAGGTGATGAGATTATTTGAGTTTGTTTTATTGGGCATACTACTGATAGGTTACATTACGGTCAGTCGGAACAATCTCAACCCAGGTTGTGCCCGGCGTAAACACCACGGTCTGTCCGCTGGCATCGTAGTAATTGGTCCGATCCTCTCGGGAATCCTTTTTCCAAGTACCGACAATCTCCTCTCCGTTGCGATATATTCGAGCCACGCCCTCGCCGATTGTCTCCATACTCAAGCGTCCTTCTTCGACCAGGCGTGTTTTTGTAAATTGAACAATGATATTCTTAGCCTTGATTGTCTCACCTGTTTCGACTACGTGCGGCTGGCCAGACTGATAGCGGGCGTAGTCATTAGTAGCCGGTGCATACTTATACTCAACTTGATAATTGATCGTCGAAAAATCAATGGTTAACGTTTTGAGTGTATTTGATATTGCACTGTCTTCGCCAGCGAAACTCCAACCGGTATAATTACCAGTATTAGGATAATCTTTGTCGCGGACCGCGAAACCCATTAATTTTGATGATGTATAGAGATTATGCGGCGCCGGCCTTTCTTTGGCCCTCCAAAAATATTGACTGTTATAGAATTGATTCAAATCACGTATATCATATTGTGGTATTAACCGAAGCGCTTCGGGGCTCCCGCCAACATGTGCGTACACCGAATCCAATTCGCGTGCCCAATCCAAATAATAGGCGCGCGCGGACCGGACGGGTCCAATCTTTTCTATTTCATCACCAGAAGCATATATAGCCATAAACCGGGTAATCCCTCCCTCGGCTAAGGCCTCATAGACTAGATTTGATTTATCCAGGCCGGCTTGGGGTCGAGATGACACTTGGTTTTCTACCATAATGGCAACCGGCAGAATGTTTTCTTTAGCATCAATAACGGGCACGCCATCGATAATACGCGGGAGAAGTCGAGTCGCGTTGGTGTTCTTGTTGTCTTTCTTTGAAATGCCGTTATTATCATTGTCACTGTCGGATCTTCCGAATACCAGATATCCCGCAACTCCAGCCACAAGAACCAGCACGATGACTATCACAACGGTTAAACGCCGTTTGTTATCTTTTAACGACCAAAGAAAATCTTTTAGTGCCATTGTTTTATTTATTTATGTTATTCAGCTTTTTTGGTTTCTTCGGCGTTAGCCTCCTCGGCCTCTTCACCAGGTTCTTTTTCTTTGACGAGTTTTTCAACTTGGTCAACTTTATCTTCAACTGTTTTATCGAGTTCTTCTAATTCAGCCTCGGATCTTGGAGCCTGAACCAAAGCTACAGTTTCATCACCTCGATCAAGAATTTTCAAAGTATCGGGTATTTTCAAATCGCTCACATGTATGATGTCATCAAAGTTTTTAAGATTGGAAATGTCGACCACTATGTGTGCTACTAGATCTTGTGGAAGCGCCTCAACTTTGATCTTGTCCAAGCTTTTTACCAATACGCCACCCAAATCTTTGACAGCTGGGGGGGTGCCCTCAAACTGCAGCTCTATTTCAGCTTCAACTTTTTCTTTTAGGTCTACTTGATGGAAGTCGACGTGATCGAATTTATCACTGACTGCGTTCTTTGTGACATCGTGAATAATCACCTTGAACGGCTTGCCGTCTAACTGCAGCGTTATCAAAGTTGATTCTCCGGCTAATTCAAATATTTTCGCAAATTCACGGTAATTTATCTGGACCGGCGTGGTTTCGGTATTCTTGCCGTATAAAACCGCCGGCAAAATACCGTCGCGCCGCAATATTTTTGTCTGACGTCCGATTTTTGTTCTGGGCTGTGCTGTTAATACCAATTCAGTCATACGTGTCCATTCCTTCAGTTAATGATTGATAAGTAATTCTGCCAGATTTTTTCCGCTCTGTGTGACCTGATATAGATCAATCACATCATTTACGGTTAGGCGAGATGAATTCGTAAATTTGCTGACATCATCGCTGGTCAAGTCGGTAATCAATCCGACCGTGCTGATTCCCATCGCATTAGTCAAAATCAAGGCCACAATGAATGATGAGCACTTTTGGCACTGGATATGGACCAAATGCGCGTCCTCCCGCTCCTCGAGCACCTTTGCGGCACTAAAACTGAAGTGGGCATTACATAGCGGACAATAAGTAATCAGCTTAAGATTGTCAGAATTCGGTAAAAACCTTGATTTTTCGTTTCGATTCATAGTTTATCCCTATTTTTGTAGCTATATTATAGCACTTTTTTACCCCCCGTCAAATTATCAGATGGTTTTTGGCCGATTTATTATGGCGCTTTGTATCATGCCGATGGCAATCAAGCTGGTGATCAATGAACTTCCACCGGCGCTCACAAATGGTAACGGCACGCCTATCACCGGCGCAATACCCAAATTCATGCCCACGTTTATGAATACCTGGGTATATATCATAATTATAACCCCGCCGATTAAAAATATGGAATAATCATCTCTTGATTTGCGGGCATGGTAAAGAATTCTAAAAAACAAAACGGCAAAGATCCCTAAGGTAAGACCGACCCCAATGAAGCCCATCTCCTCGGCAATCACCGCGAAGATGAAATCAGTTTGCTGTTCGGGCAGGAATTTTAACTGGCTTTGAGGTCCCAAACCCAACCCCCGACCCCAAAACCCGCCCGATCCAACGGCGACAATAGATTGATGAATATTATACCCGGTCGAAAGAGAGTCCTTGTTGGGCATAAAAAGGTTGGTGATACGCTCTTTTTGATAATCTTTCATAACAAACAGCCATCCGGCGCTACCGGCAGCAATGATACCCGCGATCATAATCACTACCAAAGACCGCTTGACGTTTACAAAAAATATCAATCCCAGCCAGATGATAAGATATATGATGGCCGACCCCAGATCGGGTTCGCTTAAAATCAACACCAAATATATCCCAATAATTAAGAAGCTGCGCACCAGCGTGCCCAGCCGGTCAAATTCTTGGCCATGTCGCGAAAAGTATCGAGCCAACATGATTATGGCAAACAGCTTTACAAATTCAACCGGCTGAAATCCATAATTACCTATAAATACCCAGCCGGTGGTGCCGTGTATCTTGGTGCCAAATAATAAGACAACCACCAGTAATATCCCGCCAATTACATATAGGGGCAAACTAAAAGATCGGTAAAAACGATAATTAATCAGACTGGCGGCAAAAAACCCTAATAATCCAACACCGGCAAAAACCAGTTGTTTGCTAAATATTACGTCAGGCGATCCATTAACATTTGATGATGTGCTGTATATGGCCAGCATGCCCAAACACACCAGCAGCAGTACCAAGCTGGTCATAATCCAATCCATGCGCTTTAATTGCCAGAGAAGCCGATTCATTATTCCTCAAGTATTGATGATAATCTGATTACTTATCCAGCACATTAT
Source organism: Patescibacteria group bacterium (assembly GCA_041661625.1). Classification (NCBI taxonomy): domain Bacteria; species Patescibacteria group bacterium. Next base: position 142,221 of record JBAZUB010000001.1, read on the forward strand.
CAACATCGAGGTTATTTGCGCTGGGTGATACCGTAATATCTGTGACATTGAGATACATTTGAGAAAATCTGACATCAAACGAACGTTCTTCATTAAGAGTCACATTCTGGAGATCGGCCGTTGCCACACCGACTGCCTTTGGCCCATTCCACAGCACTACCGTTAGATCGACTAATCCATAGCCCGATAAACTTCTGTTAAATAAATGGCCCAGTACTCTTGTCTGCGTATATTGATCTCCTAAACTTTCTGCTTTCGTATCGCTGACGCTAAAACTCGGCAGTTGATAATTTCTTGGATCGTCTAAGCGCTGCCAACTATCTACCAGGACGCTGCTTCGAGCGGTTTCCTGACTAATGTTAGTTGTGGCCGGTATGCGGATATTTTTTATCGCGACTATTTTTTCTTCGTTAGGTAAAATAAATATTTCTATGGGGTCGGATTTTGTACCGGCCAATGTGGCCGTGACACTGGCTTGGTCAGCGAACCATTGTGAATTTGGATTCTTGAGCCATACGACTATATCATACGTCCCGGTTGAGCGAGGCACTATTTCGGTTCGGCTTACGGTAATGTTTTTGGGTTTTATTTTCTGATGGACGCCGACCCAGTTGATTGAATTGCTTCTAATGTCATCTGCCCAAGCAGCTGATCCGGGTAATTCACTTATGTATCCATAAACACCCCATCCCAGGGGCAGTATCAAAACTGCATTAAACGCAATAAGACCAATAATGAGTATCTTTCTGAGAAGACTCTTGTGTGTCAAATACCAATAGCTGGCATTAAGTTCTCGATTGCCTAATTCCCCGGGTTGAGCCATAAAAATCGTATTTAAGACATTGACAGTGTACCAGATTCGTTATTTTTCAACAAGACGGATCTATGTTATAATAATCATGAATTTTATCGATTATATAACTTACTCGCTATTTAAAAAGGGGGCTCTATGTTTGAAACTTCCAAGGACATTTTATTCTGGGTCATCGCTCTATCGGTAGCAGTATTGACCGGCTTTTTGTGCTGGTTTTTGTATTATATGATATCGATAATCCGGGAAGCGAATTCGGTTATCAAGGAAGTGGAAACTAAAGTCCGCTCATTTGGCGAACTGATCGATGCGATAAAGGAGAAATTTACCAACTCATCGGCCTACTTTGGGTTGCTAATCAAATCGCTCACCAGTTTAATTTCATATGTTCAAGAACGCCGAACCAAGAAACGAAACGCCTCGTCAAATGCCAAAACCAAGTAATTTTCCACCTACGCCTTAATGGAGTTTGTCCACCTTCACGTCCATAGCCACTATAGCCTGCTAGACGGGCTCTCTAAGGTTGATGATTTAATAGCGCGCGCGCAACAACTGGGCATGAAGTCAATCGCCCTAACCGATCACGGAGTCATGTATGGCGCGATCGAGTTTTATCAAAAAGCGCAAGCCGCCGGCATTAAACCAATTATTGGCGTCGAAGCTTATGTCGCCCATGCCAGTCGAGCCGATAAGGTAAGCCGAACCGAGGAAAGGCCCTACCACCTAGTGCTGTTGGCGCAAAATGAGATCGGATACCGCAACCTGATCAGTCTCACCACCCGGGCTCATCTCGAGGGGTATTATTACAAACCCCGGATTGATTTTGATTTACTCGCCCAACACCATGATGGTTTGATTGCCTTAACCGCCTGCATGGCCGGCGAGCTTCCCAAGCATATTTTGAGCGGTAAGCTGGATCTAGCCGAAACAATGATCCGACAATATCAAAACTTGTTCGGACCTGACAATTTTTATTTGGAAGTTCAACATCATCTTAACGTAGCCGATCAAGCCAGAGTAAACCAGGCGATATTCGACCTATCTGAACGTTTGAAGGTCCCCGTGGTGGCTACAAACGACTCTCATTATCTGACACCAGAAGATGCCGCGGCGCATGATATCTTGTTGTGTATTCAAACAAAGCATAAATTATCCGATCAGAATCGGATGACATATAAAGATTTTGATGTGTCGTTACGTACGGCTGAAGAAATGGCTAGTGATTTCGCCGACCACCCTGAGGCTATAACCAATTCAGTTAAGATTGCCGAGCGCTGTAACTTGTCTATCGAGCTGGGTAAAATCACCCTGCCCTACTTTGAGGTACCATTGGGCCAAACCACGGAATCATACTTAAAAGCGCTGTGTCATCGTGGTTTACTTTCACGTTATGACATCCAGGACCCGGCCCACCCGAAAGATGATCTTGAGCGGAAAGTAATTGATCGCTTGGACTATGAGCTGTCGGTGATACTGAAGACCGGCTTTGCTTCATACTTTTTGATCGTACAGGATTTCATTAACTGGGCCAAACAAAACAAGATAGTTGTCGGTCCGGGACGCGGTTCTGCCGCCGGGTCTATCGTATCTTATCTGACAAATATCACCAATCTTGACCCATTAAAATATGAGCTGCTATTTGAACGTTTTCTGAATCCTGAACGCATATCAATGCCTGACATCGACATTGACTTTGCCGACGACCGTCGTGATGAAGTAATTCGATATGTCGAAAGCAAATATGGCAAGGATCACGTCGCTCAGATTATCACTTTTGGTACCATGGCTGCCCGCGCCGCCATCCGTGATGTCGGTCGCGTGCTGGGATTGTCCTACAGCTACTGCGATCGCGTCGCTAAATTAATTCCGATGTTTACCACCCTGACTGAAGCCATTGCCAGTATTCCGGAATTGAGAGAAATATATGCCCACGATGCCGAAGGTCGCAATCTACTTGATACGGCAAAAAAACTAGAGGGCGTGGCCCGCCATGCTTCGGTCCACGCATGCGGCGTGGTTATTACCAAGGAATCGCTAGATCACTACGTTCCGGTCCAACACGCCGCCCAGGACGACGCCACTATCGTCACCCAGTACTCGCTCCACCCGATCGAAGATCTGGGTCTTTTGAAAATGGACTTTTTGGGCCTGAAGAACCTGACCATATTGCAGAACACAATAAATATTATTGAGAAAATCCGTCAGCAGCAAATCGATCTCGATAGCATACCGCTGGACGATCCAGCGACATTTCGTCTGCTGCAGCAAGCCAAAACCACCGGCGTCTTCCAGCTGGAAAGCTCCGGCATGAAGCGCTACCTGAAGCAGCTCCAACCCAACGACTTGGAAGATATTATTGCCATGGTCTCTTTATATCGACCCGGCCCGATGGAGTTTATCCCCGACTTCATCGCCGGCAAGCATGGCCTGAAACGTACGGTTTACCTGCATCCCAAGCTCCAACCCATATTGGAAAAAACATACGGCGTGGCCGTATATCAGGAACAGATTATGCAGATTGCTCAAGCTTTGGCTGGATTTACTTTGGGAGAGGCCGATGTGCTCCGTAAAGCGGTGGGTAAGAAAATCGCCAAGCTTCTGGCCGAACAGCGAAACAAATTTATTGATGGGTGCGTTAATAACGACATTCCGAAATCAACCGCCGAAAAAGTTTTTGACTTTATCGAACCATTTGCCCGTTACGGCTTCAATCGTTCTCACGGTGCCTGTTATGCTTTAATAGCCTATCAGACTGCGTACTTCAAAGCCAATTACCCAGCCGAATTTATGGCCGCGCTGCTGACATCCGATCAAGAAAATATCGACCGGATCGCCATTGAGATCGATGAATGCCGCAAGATGAATATCCAGGTATTGCCCCCTGACATAAACGAAAGCTTTTCTACTTTTACCGTTGTGGCCGAGAAAACTCTTGCCGGCCAGCCCACTATCCGATTCGGCTTATGCGCCGTAAAGAACGTCGGCACAAATATTGTCAATACGATAATTACCGAACGAAAAGCCAACGGTCCGTTTCAAACACTGGAAGATTTCTTGACGCGGGTTAAATCAAAAGATCTGAACAAGAAGTCGATGGAAAGCTTGATTAAAGCCGGTGCCATGGAACGCTATGGTGAAAGAAATCAACTTTTGGCCAACTTGGAAACACTGCTCGCCTACGCCAAATCGGCCGATCGCGCCAGCAGCAATGGCCAGATCAATATTTTTCATCTCGCGCCGGTAGATCACCGGCCCGCCCTGCGCCTGCGTACGGCCCAACCCGCCAGCCAGCTAGACTGCCTCACCTGGGAAAAGCAGCTGCTGGGGCTGTATATCACCGCGCATCCTTTTTCGGAATATGCCGAAGTGGTCAAAGATCGGGTAACTCCAATCGCCAATCTGCTAAGCTGTGCCGGCTCGGATACCGTCATTATCGCCGGCATGGTAACCGGCTTAAAAAAGATATTGACCAAATCACACGAGACAATGTTTTTTGCGAAAATTGAGGACAGTACGGGCGCAGTCGAGGTGTTGGTGTTTCCAAAAATATTATCCGAAAAGTCTGCGCCATGGGTAGAAGATCAGGCTATTCTAGTCAGCGGACGGATAACAGACAAAGACAGCGAACGTAAAATTATCGCCAATGACGCCGCCATATTAAACCTACCGGATGCGACAAGTATAATGAATTCATTTATTCCGCCACAATACGTTGTTACCAACACTTTACCCATTACAGAATCCGGCAATCTCTATGTTTATGTACCGCCCCAGACAGACCAGACAATATATGACAAACTCAAGCAAATTCTGTTAAAATACCCGGGTGAACAATCAGTTTATGTTGTGCTGCCTGGGGTGCGCGGACAGCGTATCATCAAAGCTGATTTACGTGTCAGTTATGCGGATAGCCTGACCAACGAAGTCAATCAATTACTCGGCCCGAAATCTGTAAAAATCAACTAGGCATATGCCCGAAAAACACCACATAAGCTCAGCCAAAATTCAAAGATACTACCGACCTTTGTTATCGGTTTTTATTGTCGTAAGCTTGTTAATAGTAGGCGTGATAGTGTATTTTTCATTCTCGCGCACCATTATCACCGTAACGGCTAAATCAGAGCCAGTTGACCTAACCGTTGCCTTGTCGGTATACGGCTCTGCCACTCCTCCCGCTGCCGCTACTCAACAAGATGAAGCGGCTATCCCTGGCATTATATTGCAGCATACTCAGAAGCTAAAGAAATCATACACCGACCTTACCACCCTGGCCTCGATCCCATCTAAGGCGGCCGGTACAATCACGATATATAATAAGAATAACAAAGCCCAGCCATTAGTGGCCGGCACTCGTTTGGTGTCCGATGGCGGCAAGCTATTCCGCACGACCGAGCGAGTGGATGCGCCGGTTAACGGTTCGGTGGCTGTCGACGTGATCGCCGACCAAGTGGGCAAAGACTACGAAATAGATCCGAGCCACTTTATTCTTCCGGGACTATGGCCGGGCTTGCAAGATAAAATCTACGGCGAAAGCGCCACCGCCATGTCGGGCGGTACGACCGACACCAAAGTCGCGACGATCAATGACATTCAAAAAGCCAAAGAAGCGTCTCGATCCGAGATATACGACCAGGGTATAAACGAATTGAATTCGCAGATTAAAAAAATTAATGCCGACTGGAATGTTTCCGCCACTCGCAAAGAAATTGTTACCGAAAACGTTAACGCCGAACCCGATCAAGCCACCAGCACTATTGAAGTATCGTCATCAATGAATATTCTAGGGGTGGCTTTTGATGCCTCCGCAACCGAACGCCAGGTGCTGGAGTTAGCTGAATCACAAATTTCAGCCGAGGATTCTTTCAGCCGCAATACCGACAAGCCTATCACCTATACGATCGAGCGTTATGATGTTAAAACCAATACCGTTGAAGTCAGGGCTTTGTTAAGCGGCAGCACCACTGTAAAATTGACCAATCCGATGTTTGACCGCAAAAACCTGGTCAACAAAGACCGTCAGGAAATCACCGGCTATTTCAGCGGGTTCAAGGAAGTGGATTCAGCTGAAGTGAGATTTTCGCCATTTTGGGTAATTCGAGCGCCATCCTTGCCGGATCATATCGAAGTACGTCTCAAATAAACGCAATATCACTTATTGGCTAATATTAGGTAAGTATATATATTTAAGTTCGCATAATACCTAGTTGTGGCGAAATCGCTTCGCTCCTCGCCACAACGGGCCGCTCCTGCCGTCGCTGTTCTGCTCGTCGCTAGTCGCGACATCGCACAACAGCGCCTATGCGGACATGCCCGTCACCCCGCAGAGCGTGGCTCCGGACACGTCGCATCAGGCGCGGCCCGTTATCGGAAATTTCTCGGGCTAAGCACTTCTAAGATTTAAACATGCCAATGAACAACGGATTCATAATAATCTATATTACACATCCTGACTTAAAAACCGCGAAGAAAATCGTGGCCTCTTTAATGAAAAGTCGCCTGATTGCTTGTGGGAACTTTTTCCCAATACAAAATACTTACTGGTGGAAAGGCAAAATTGAGAACTCCAAGGAAACCGTTTCGATAGTAAAAACAAAAACCAAGAACTGGGAAAAAGTTAAATCTGCAGTGGTCAAGCTTCATCCTTATGAAACGCCTTGCATAATTAAAATTAATGTTAATGCAAATGATAATTATGAATCTTGGATAAACAAAGAAACGAAGTGAAAATCGCCCGAGAAACATCCGATAACAACGAGTATCCGATATGCTCCGCACAATCGGATACTCGTGAACGTTATATGGCATATACTTTTCCTTTCATTAACCAATAAACCCCCGTATCTCTGGATGAGATAATATGATTTACTTATATCAGACTCAGTGATGCACAAGCTTTCAAAGACGATCCAGCTAATCGAATAATGCTACTATAATGACTCCAGAAAAGTCAGAACCCCCCTTTCACCCTCTATCACCCGATGAACTTCGCCAGAGCGAAGGTCGGGACGATCCGCATTTTCTAGATGGAAAAGTCTCAGCTGAAGAAACACTTAATGAGATCGAGTTTCTGGCTGATCGCACCCTTCCTGATATGCCCTATTCGCCCAGAGACCATGGGTTAAGCGCTCCGCCCGAGATTCAGGACGATTCAAAACCCGATACCAAACGCACTAATTACGAGCAAATGGAGGAAGAAGCGGAGAAAGTCGAAAACCGCGCTCTTCTCCGTCTCTCAGAAATAGAGCGGTCGCACGACCAAGGCGTTCAACTTACTATCGAGCAACTTCGGTACGTTTATGAAATTGATAGGCGACTTCCCGCGAGTGAATCAGTGAATGAAATCATCGAGAATATCCGAAACCATCGCGACATGAGGGCTGACCTGTCGATTGCCTTGGATATCCCCCAAGATAAAATCAGCATTACGACAGAAGAGGCGCTCGCTGGCGGAAAACTATTCCACTTCGGAGATCTTGATATGAGCAAACTTCCATCGGCCCACGGGGTGGAGCTACCTGAGCGCGTATCTGGATCGCTGTATCTTGAAAAACTCACATCATCAGATGGTCTGACATTTCCGAAGCAAATCGACGGACATCTCCGATTGGACAAACTGCGAGAAGCAAAAGAATTAGTACTCCCACAATCGATTGGTGGCTCGCTGTTCATGCCCGGCTTACAAACCGCGCGCGGCGTCACGTTTCCGGAACGCGTGGGAAACTCGGTCGTGCTTAACAGTCTTACTTCGGCAGACGATGTCACGTTTCCGCGCGAGGTCGGCGGTCTTATGCAGCTTAAACGTCTCGTCACCGCGACGAACTGCGTTTTCCCGGATAAGGTCGGCGTTTTGCTCGATCTCTCAAGTCTTGTTGCTATCGAGAATGTGAGGTTCCCGAAAAAGGTCGGGCAATTACTTCTTAAAAGTCTTGAATCGGCGAATAATGTGGTGCTTCCGGCTGAGGCTTGCTCAGTGTGGCTTAACCGACTGACTTCGGCAAAGGGCGTGACGCTTCCGAAAAGGGTCACCAGCATCCATCTCAACAGTCTTGAATCTTCTGATGGTCTCGTTCTTCCAGCCAGGATCGAAAGAGACATTGATTTGGACAAATTGCGTTCGGCTGATGGGCTGGTCTTTCCAGAGCGCCTGAGCGGCGATCTCAGCCTCGGCAGTGCGACATCAGCCGAAGGTATGATCCTGCCTGACAGAATTGAGGGAAGCCTCAGTCTAGAAAAACTGGTTTCTGTGACTACCCTGCGACTCCCCAGGTACGTGGGTGGCTCTCTGTATCTCCATAGTCTAGAAAACGCTGGTGGAGTTGACTTTCCGGATCGGGTGGGTGGCTCGCTGTATCTCGATAGCCTGGAAAACGCTGATGGAGTCGACTTTCCGGATCGGGTAGAGGAGACCCTGTGTCTTACAAGTCTTAAGAGCGCCAACAACGCTAACTTCCCGAAATACATCGGTTGGTTTCTTGACCTTAGAAACCTGGCATCAGCTAAGGGTGTTGCCTTCCCCGACAAAGTCCGCGGCTTCACGATCCTTGGACAACTTAACGAAAGTGAGCTCGCGGAGCTCCAAAAAAAATACCCGTACCTCTCGAGCCGGACTTCTAGAAGCGAGGACGATCCGCGTCTAATGCAATTGCATAGAAAATTCATGGACGAGAAGCATCCGCCCGCTGAAGACTAGGTGGTTGCCTCAATGAAATCCGTTCACTCAGAAAGACACTCAATGGTATAAAGGATAGGAAAAGTATACATCATATAACAGTGTGTATACGACATGCCCTGCACGATCGCATACACGCAAACGTTGTATGACATGGCTGTAAGCATTCGCCACATCGCACAACACGGGCTAGCCGGTTCGTGAGCGAAAATATATGCAACACATCTACCGAACAATCATCATAGTACTCATCTTTGTTCTTGCGATACTTTTATTTGCGCCTGGAAAATTGGATTATCGACGGATTTCTTCGGCGTATGATCCATCCTCGCTCGAGTGCCAGATACCACTTGATGGCCGTTGGGAAAGCTGCTTTGGCATCTCTTTCAATGAATCATGTACACAAGAGACAAAGTGTATATCTGAATGCCAAAAGACATGCCTTGGTATCATACGGACGACTATCGGCAGTGGACTGATGAGAAAATTCGATTACTGGAAACGATAGTATTTTTCGCTCACTCACCCAAATTACTCCTTCATTCCGGCGGTAGCGCTCCGCGCAATTCTACCACCTCCATTCCGTCGCAACTTCGGCTAGCCCGGAACGTTGTACGCCATTTTCCTCGAGCATTTCTCCTAGTCATTTTTGAACATTAAAACAAGACCTCGTGCCAGATTGTCCGATTGGACGTTCCAGCACGAGGCGCTCAGAAGCATAGAGAACAAGGTCTCAGCGCGACACCCTGTCCACGATTTTTCCATAACCCATCAGGTAGGCAAGACCGCGCATGTAGTCAAGCTTATTTTGTGCTAAAACCACACGTTCGTTGGCGATCATTAGCCGCGTCTGGTAGTAACCACGAGTGAACGGTCTACAAGAGTAGTGTGGATCATGCTCCTCCACCATTACTGCATCAGCACGATCAGAATCCCTCAACCGAAAAGCTTCCTCAAGACAATTCCTGGACGCTTCCAGCTGCAGTCTAACGGCATCCTCGTCCCAGCTCGAGAACTCTCGGATGAATAGATGTCTGAGCAGCGGGGTAATAACTCGCCTGAACATGCTTCCTCCTCCAGGCTTCCGGCCTGATTACCACAGAAATCCCAGTTTCCCGTGGATGAGCAATGGTACTTCAAATTTCGGTAAATGTCAAGTATAAATGCCCAAAAATGACTCACTATTCATATGGTTAAGGAAAACGGCGTACAACAGCGTATATCTGCCATGCGCTTCGCTGCACAGCAGATGATACGCAAACGTTATATGGCATATTGCTCGGCTTGACTTCAAGACGTTCCAGATATAAAATCACACATTCGTCCTTTAACAGATAAGATATTCTTGGGGGGCTCGCACAATAGGAGGTAGTCATGCTTGAAGTGCTCCAATGGATTTGCACGATTATCGTTGTTCTTCTCTTGTGTGGTGGTGTTGGGCTTCTCGTGTTCATTATGTACAGCGTGTTCATGTTTGGCCCGAGTGGATCGAAAGTGTTCCTAAAGAACACCCTCCTCAACATCATCCATCCGAATCGAAACCACACCAACGGTTCCAACGCTCCTTAGGGGAAGAATCCTTCCCCGTCCCCCAAGAATATTTTACTAGTTCTCAGGGCCAAGCAATACACCATATAACACGGCGTATACGACATAACGGCAAATATTATGAGCTATAACCATCTTTTTAGAATCAGCGTCCATGCTGTTATCACCGATGATAATCAGAATGTTTTGTTGCTCAAACAAACTTACGACAATGAAAGGTGGGGGCTGCCAGGTGGTGCACCAGAACCTCCAGAGACTATACAGGCTACGTTAATTAGAGAATGTAAGGAGGAACTTAATTGCGATATCGAGATTAAATACTTAAGTGGTGTTTACTACCACCAGAAACATAGTTCGTACGTATTTATATACAGGTGCAGCCTAGCGAAAGACTCGGTTATGCAATTAAGTGGTGAACATTCTGATTATCGATATCATAGTATTGATGAGCTGAGCGATGTTCAGCGTCAGAGAGTTAAGGATTGTTTGGACTATACTGGCGAGGTTAGAAGTGCAGTCTTCTAATCTTTGCCGTTATATCGCATACGCCGAAACGTTGTACGATATCGTGTTTTTTCACAAATAAAGCGAGACCCTTGGATAACCTTGGGTCTCGGAAGAAGCTTGGGCGTCTGCTGGTAGTTAACGGCTGCCCCGGGTACGTACGCTGGCCTCAATCTCGTCGGCATTCAGCATTCTTCTTATGCCAACGTAACTACCTGCCACCAGATCGTTGAGCGTGATTACTTGTGCTGGCCGTCCGAGTTTCACTTCCTCGATTGGTTTCTTGTTCTGCGATGTTGCCAACACCGCCAACGTGGGGTTGTCTGTGACTTCAGTGCTGGTCACGACAAGGTATCGAAACCAGTGATTCTCACCCACTCGAATGACACACTTCAGGACCGGCGGTGTGTCACCAATACCTAGAAGCAGAACCCGTACCCGAAAATCGCAGAATGCGATTGTGTTAGCCGCCTTCAAACACATCTGAACAAAGGTCATGTTGCCTCCCTCCTATTTCGGCCTAAGTTCTGTTGGACCGTATCATAAGACAACGCATTAGTCAATACTGCGACGAGACGCCCAAGTGGTGTTAGAATGACCAATACACGACATCGCACAACAGCGTATATCTGCCACGCGCTACCGCGACACAGCAGATGATACGCAAACGTTGTCCGAAATATCCTTTTCTTTCTAAGCTATCACTATTATTTCCGTAATAAATATATTTGATCCTTCTCTATAAAAGCTAATCTCAAGAACGTATGCTGAAAAACATATTAATTGTAGGCGGAACATCTGGACTAGGCCTTGAACTGACAAAAATCTATAGTTCGCTCGGCCATACAGTTACTATTGCCGGTCGGAAAAACCCCAATCTTACCAATGTTCGATTTGTCAGTTTTTCAATCACAAGCCACCTAGAAGAAACCATTAAACAAATCGATGAATTACTGTCGCAGATAGAAAAAGTAAATACGTTGATTTATACCGCTGGATTCTACCAATCAGGCCACGTTGACGAACTGAGTGATACTCAAATCACCGAAATGGTAAACATCAACCTTCTCGTACCCGCCCTCATGGTTCGTCGATTGAAAAATAATCCTGGAAAGCCGCTTAAAGTCATGCTCATAACCTCGAGCTCGCAGTACACTCCGCGTGAACTCGAGCCAATGTATACCTCCACGAAAGCCGCACTCGGCATGCTTGGAGCATCCCTCTCGCTTGATCTGGGAATTGGCAAGGTTCTCGTGGTCGCGCCATCCGGCATGAAAACGCCTTTCTGGAAAAACAGTAATGACACGTCAGAATACCTTGAACCAAAATGGGTGGCCGAGCAGGTGGTAGAATTGTCCAGCGGTCCATTTAAATACCGCTATGCTAAAATACTCCGTAATCCGCAAAAGGTTGAGATTGTCGAGACAAGACAGCAAGAATAATCAGGATCAAATATATTTATTACGGAAATAGGTTCTGACGAACGAAAGAAAAGGAGACTTCGGACAACAGCGTATATACGATACTATCGCATCGTATATACGCAAACGTTGTACGACATTACCAAAAGCTAACCATTTATGACCATGAAAATTCTCAAAAGCAGTGAAGTCCCGTTTGTCTCAAAACCTGAAGGTACGAATGTTCGGTATTATCTCCGTGAAGAGTACGAAGTTCATTATAATGATCAGGTTCCTGGATCAACCCAGACCTGGCACCATCATGAGAAAATCCTCGAAACACTGTATATCATTGAAGGTGAGCTAACCGCAGAGTGGAAAACTGGTGAGATCACCGAGAAACAAATTGTCCAAGCTGGTGACCTCATCGAAACGGAACATACCCCTCACACATTCACGAATCATACTGACAAGGTCGTGAAATTTCTCGTGATAAAGCAGGTGCTCTCTGGAGAAAACAAACGGGATGTTTTGAAAACTGATAAGGTCGTCGATCAATAACTATGGCGCTTTTGGTAACATCGCACAACAGCGTATATCTGCCATGCGCTACCGCGGCACAGCAGATGATACGCATACGTTGTGGCGAAATCGCTTCGCTCCTCGCCACAACGGGCCGCTCCTGCCGTCGCTGTTTGCGCTCGTCGCTAGTCGCGACATCGCACAACAGCGCCTATGCGGACATACCCGTCACCCCGCAGAGCGTGGCTCCGGGCACGTCGCATCAGGCGCGGCCCGTTGTGCGAAAATTAAATCAGCCTTTATAATAATTCACCATGAAACTCAAGAATAAAGTTGCCCTCGTCACTGGTGCCTCAAAAGGAATCGGAGCAGCTACGGCAATCGCCTTGGCCAAAGAAGGTTGTTCGGTTGTTCTTAACTACAAAACGGACGGTCAATCAGCCAAGAATGTCCTGGATCAATGTACCGTCTATTCAACAGGCAACCTGGCGATCAAAGCGGACATTACCAATAATGTTGCCGTCCAGAACATGTTTGAAAGAATCAAAAAAACTTATCCCTCACTTCATGTACTCGTTAACAACGCTGGAACCTTCGATGAACACGATAATCCAACGAACGTCGAAGCGTTTGAGAACCTGTTTCAAAATAACTTTCTTTGTCATATTTCCGTTATTAAGCACGCATTGAAAACCATGAAGCGAGGTAAGATCGTGAATGTATCTTCGATTCATGGCCGATTGGGGTATGGACGACCAACAGCGATTGCCTACGCCGCTTTCAAAGCAGCACTCGAGAATTACACAAAGAATCTGGCAAAAGAACTTGCACCAAGAATATTGGTTAATGCTGTGGCACCAGGACGAGTGGCAACACCGATGTGGGGGAAGTTAAATACACGTCGACAAAAGAAGCTTGGCGAGGTGCATCTCATTAAACGAATGATCCAACCGGAAGAGATTGCCGACGCGATTACCTTCTTGGTGAAGAATGACGCAATGTGTGGTGAAATACTGACCGTTGATGGTGGGTACCGGCTTGGGAATATCAGTTAACAACCACGGCTGATTTAATCATCGCACAACAGCGTGTATACGATATTACCACATCGCATACACGCAAACGTTGTGGCGAAATCGCTTCGCTCCTCGCCACAACGGGCCGCTCCTGCCGTCGCTGTTCTGCTCGTCGCTAGTCGCGACATCGCACAACAGCGCCTATGCGGACATGCCCGTCACCCCGCAGAGCGTGGCTCCGGACACGTCGCATCAGGCGCGGCCCGTTGTATGACATGCCGCCCGGAGCCTCTCTAAGAAAATCATTGAACTGTAAACGAGTATGAGCAAGGCAAAAATACTTATTGTCAATGAAAACGACGAAGTAGTTGGATTGAAAGAAAGAGGAACTTTAAATGCGGAGGATATTTATCGCGTCTCGGCCTTATGGATTCAGAATTCTAAAGGTGACACTCTCTTAGCCCAAAGATCATTCGACAAAAAAAACGACCCTGGAAAATGGGGTCCCGCAGTCGCCGGGACTGTTGATGAAGGAGAAACCTATGACTCCAACATCATCAAAGAGGCCGATGAAGAAATTGGTTTGACGAACCACCATTTTGTAAAAGCGTTTTATAAAAGGAACGACGGTAAACATAAGTATTTCGTCCAGTGGTATTTTGCCTTACTGGATAGGGATATTAATGAGTTTACAATTCAAAAGGAAGAAGTTGAACGAATCAAATGGTTTTCAAGAGAGGAGTTACTCAAAATATTAGCTGATTCTCCAGATAATTTTCTGAAATCTACCAAGGATTGTGTAACGTATTTCACAAATCATGCAGGCTCCGGGCGGCACATCACATAACAGCGTATATCTGCCATGCGCTACCGCGACACAGCATATGATACACAAACGTTGTACGAAATCGCTTCGCTTTTCGCCACAACGGGCCGCTCCTGCCGTCGCTGTTTGCGCTCGTCGCTAATCGCGACATCGCACAACAGCGCCTATACGGACATGCCCGTCACCCCGCAGAGCGTGGCTCCGGGCACGTCGCATCAGGCGCGGCCCGTTATATGACAGAACAACACATTCTTTCCGCCCCTGCTGTGGCGGTTGGGAATCAGGGCAATTTTTCTTCTGCTGTTTGAAATAAGAAAAGGGCGCGGTTCCTTTGAACCAACGCCCCGTAGGATCATCGTCCACCTAAGCGAACGTATCATCACACCTACCCGACCTCTGTGGCCTTAGCACACTCGAGGATCTGGAGTCCCAGTGGCCGAGGCGGCATACTCTCCTGCCAGCCTCCGGTGACCGTCAGGATGCGTCCATCCGGGAGCTTGATAGGGAGGTTCTTGTGGAAGGCCGCCATGCCCACCCAGTAGCTCTTGCCCTCGTACTCGAACTGAATCGTGTCCATCGATGGATCCCCCTCGGTATGTGATAATGCTGACAACGAACCCCTGCTCTGGGTTCGTCTTACAGCATCCTTGTAAGAAAAACCGCCCAGAAACAGAATGGGGAATCATATCACCATTTCAAAGAGATGTCAAGCGTTAATGCCCTAAAAACCGAAGAAAAATTGCCCTGATTCCCAAACCCTTCCCTTCAGTCGGGTAAAGAATGTATTGTTCCATCATATAACACGGCGTATACGTCACTCCACGTTGTTCCGCGTCGCATACGCCGAAACGTTATATGCCATTTGGGTTTGGTTCTTTAAATTTAAATAAGAAGACCGCCAGCGTTTACCAGCGGTCTAGATCTCACGTTGCAGCTAAGTGCTCAAGCAGACTTGTGGAGAGTCACTCTCGCTCGGCCCGAGCTACTCATTTCGAGGACAAGTGTGCCCGCAAGCCCGTTACAAACCTTGAGAAAGAGTAGCTCGTAGTAGTCTCTCCAGGCCACATTGCTCGGCACTTGAATGATATCCGACTCATAAAACTCACTAAAGCACGGAAGGACGTCTCGGCAACCATGGCTAGGAATGATATGCCAGCGTGCACCCTTCACGACGTCGACGTTTTTCGCGGTCGTCCTGAAGTCAATCTCGAGACGACTTTCACCGCTCTCGGATCCCGTCATGCTTTGTCTGATCGCTCGGATCAAGAGCGCTGTACTCTGCTCAAGCCGGAGCAGATCCGACGGCGTAAAGAAGTTCATGTGCAGATCGGGCATGTTTAGCCTCCTTGGAAGGTGGTAAGAAACCACGGAAATCTGCCAAGCAGGTGCCGAGCAGATTGGAAAGGAACCGTGCTATTCTTATCACAAAATTGTTCCTATGTCAACCCGAACCAAACCCAAACAGCATGCAACAGTGTGTGTACGGCTCCGCGTTTAAAGATTATACTTGAGGTGGATTAGGGAAGTTTTAGAAGTTCCTCAAACCTGAGTAGCGTTCGAAATGCCGCTCCGCCCAAATCGCC
Source organism: Patescibacteria group bacterium (assembly GCA_041661625.1). NCBI lineage: Bacteria > Patescibacteria group bacterium. Next base: position 158,100 of record JBAZUB010000001.1, read on the forward strand.
GGTTCATTATGGGGGTTGGCCTCCGGCCTTATTGTACCCCCTCCATTCACCAGCGACTTCGTACACACGCAAACGTTGCCTCTCAACTAAGATTGTAATTTACCTGGTATGAGTTTCAAGATTTGCTTCATCGGTTCCATTCCAAAAGGTGATGACCACCGAAAGGGTTGGACTGACTGGAAAACACGTTACACACAGGTGCTTTCAAAACTTGATGGTGTCGAATTCGTTGACGGCGATGATTGGAAGGACGAATCACAGCCTCAACTCACGTTCGGTCATGATGCGAGTATGATCAAATCATCCGATCTCATCATTGTAGACGCCGAAAAAGAAATCGGAAAAGGTATTGGCGCTGGTACGGCTCAAGAAATACTCATCGCCAAGTATTTTTCCCGGCCAGTCATCGCCGTCATTCCGAAAGACACTCATCATCGCCGGTCCAACATTGTTTTCAACGGCAGTCTCATTGGGGATTGGATTCACCCTTTCTTACTCTCTACATCCGATCTCGTGGTCGAAAGAATTGAAGACGCTCTTCCGTGGATTCGAGAATACTACCAGAATCCAAAAAGTAAGCGTATACTGGATATGACCATCATCGATGAGGCAATTGCTGCTTTCAAGCTTTATCAAGATACGAACGGTTGAGAGACAAACATCGCCTAACAGCGTATATACGTCATACTATGCACGGCGCATGATAAGCAAACGTTGTACGCCATAATAAAAACTCATTAATTAACATCTATGCAGAAAACTCAGATATTTTACATTCACGGCGGTGATACTTTTAGGAACCAAAAGACATATTTGCATTTTTTAAAGACTCGTAAAATATCAGTGCCTTACAGAATTAAATGGCACACTACGTTTTTAGATAAGAAACTTGGCGCAAATTTCGAAATCATACGACCTCGGATGCCCCTTCAAGATAACGCCAAGTATGGAGAATGGGCGTTACATTTCGAACGGCACTTTCCTCTGTTGAGAGATGGCGTTATTTTAATCGGCGGGTCTCTCGGCGGCATTTTTTTGGCAAAGTACCTTTCGGAAAATAAATTTCCCAAAAAAATACTTGCTACCTATTTAGTCTGTCCACCGTTTGACGATTCTCTGCCAAACTATGACTTGGTTGGCGGCTTCAAATTACCAGTGGATTTATCATTGCTTGAGCAAAATTCACCAATACTTCACTTACTGTTCTCAAAAAATGATGGCGTAGTACCTCCTTCACACGCCAAAAAGTATGCCGTCAAACTAAAAAATGCAAATATTATCGTATACCCTCGTATTAATGGTCACTTTGAAATATCTGAGTTTCCAGAGATTGTGAAACTGATAAAAGCTGATCTTAAGAAAAAGCAGTTCTTATTACGGCGTACAATACCTAGTTAGGCAACACGGCGCTCTTTGAAAGAACGAATACTGTTAGGAAGCTCGGACCAATTACTGAAGGGAGGTAATGATGATGAAAGAGCTCATTGTTCGGCGTACTGGACCAGATTCTGCCCCGCGGTTCACCTTGAACGCTGCGGCTGAAACTACCCAAATTGCCGTTCGAGACAGTGGAACCGGAACCGTGGAGGTGATCTTTACCGGCACATTCTACTCGGATGAGGCATACAAAGAACAGGGTGGTGCAGAGAGGGAGAGGCAATATCTGGGGCACTACCGAGAGACTGGAAAGCCCGTTCCAACTTCTTAGTTTAGATCCTTGCGACTATCCAGGGGAGATACCGAGCGTCTCCCCGCTTCCTAACAGTATTCGTTGAGCGCCACATCGCCTAACACGTTATATGACATCAATATTTCTCTTCCAAGAATGTTGAACCAGCAAAACGATTATCGGCCCGTATTCTGGGCACATCTCACGTTACTCGCTATCATCCTCATTTCGCCTTTATTCTTTTCCTGGTGGCTAATTGCAATAGCGGCGATCGTTCTGTGGATACAGAATATCGTTATTGGTGGATGTATTCTCACCTTTCAGCAATTCGGCAAGTCAGACCCGGACATGACCTTCTGGTACCACGTACTCACTCGGCTCAAACTGAAGGTCAATAAACGAAAGGTAAAAATAACAGTTCGATATATCCTCCCATTCGTTATTATCACCCTTGCCCTTCTTTGGCAAAAAGGTCTTAGTCACGATCCGCTGCTGTTCTAACGATAAATATTGACATCATACAACAGCGCGTATACGACATTAGCACGTCGCATATACGCAAACGCTGTACGATATCGTGTTTTTTCACAAATAGAAGCGAGACCCTGGAGTAGGCTCCGTGGGTCTCGTGGGTGTGCGGATGTCTGTTGAACCTCCTATTTACCGGCCTGTAGAAGATAGGCCGCGAGCTCTTCCTTCCAGTCGGGCCACGAGAGATCTCCGAACACCTCCTGGCAGGCTTGGCAGCCGTCGGCTATCCGTCTGATGTCTTTTGCCTGGAGGACCTCAGGGGTAGCACATGATAGGTTAGGAAACATAGGGGTCTTCATATCCGCATCAAAGTGAGCCCTCAGAACCTCCTTCTCCGGAGCCGAGTCGGGGATGCATGCGAGAACACTCTCGACTATCTCCTGCGGGGTACGAGCCATGACCACCTCCTTCTATGACGACCCATGGGCCAGGACACACCACAACAATACCATTTCCTCGACAAAGTAAATTATCGCATCTTACAGAAAATGTCAATGGCTAGACGATCAATGTGGCTAATAATGGCCAAAAACACGACACCGTACAACACTGTGTATCTGGTTCCGCAAATAAGGAATTCATGATTATTTCTTTGATTCAGACTACGTTTTTAATGTCTCGAAAAAGAAAGGGAGCCCCGGGAACAGAAGTCCACGCGGGGCTCAACACAAACTGAGATCAAGCTGTCGCTTCTCAGGTGGTGATCGACGGGTCTGTAGCGGCCACCTCGACGGCCTCGTGGGGATCCATTGCATGTAGTGGCGTGACGATCCAAGGGTCATCTCCGATCTTGCTCCACTGCACCTTTATCCAAGTTCCATCGGGGAGACGAACCTCGTTACGGCGGTTGTCTGATTTTACCGAATAGATCCTTCCACCCCACGTAAAAGTAGCAGTCTGACTTGTTGCCATGGCTCCTCCCTTTTTAGGCCATTTTCGTCTCGTGGCATTACGAGACACTAATGTATATTACATTTATTGAAAAATGTCAAGGAGCAAATTGAATTGTAAAAAGTCCTAATTTAAGGTAAAATAATCAAGAATTCCTCATTTGCTCCACCCAAATCTCTCGTTCGTTTCGGGGTGCGCTCCGCGCAATTATACCCCCCCCCCACTCACTTCGAGACTTCAGATACGCCGAAACGTAATACGAAATAAATATTATCCTGACTCTATGAAAACTCTAATTCTTACTTCCAGCGGACAGTTCATCACCGCCCATAATATAGATCAGTTTTTGCCGAAGAAAATTACCGATTGTAAGATCGCATACATTATTACTGCATCGAAAAAGGTCAATGATACAGGTTATGTCGATCGACATCGGCAAAAAATGAATGAGCTGAACTTCTCCTACACGGAAATTGATATTGCCGGTAAGAATGAATCAGAATTAAAAAAGGCACTCGACGGATACGATATTATCATGGTTGAGGGTGGAAACACATTCTACTTATTAAAAGCCGTCCGTGAAAGCGGCTTTGAAAGTGTTCTCCAGGGACTGATCGAAAAAGGTGTTGTGTACGTTGGTTCATCTGCTGGTTCATATATCGTGTGTCCGTCAATTATTGTGGCAACCTGGTCAAATCGCGGTTTTGATCAATGCGGTATCATAGACTATACTGCCATGAACCTAGTGCCTTTTTTACTCAAAGCTCATTACACACTGGAGATGAGGGCAATGCTTGAAGAAAAATCAAAAGACCTGCAATATCCGGTTCGGGTGCTCAATGATGGCCAGGCACTGCTTGTCCAAGACGGAGAAGTTCAGCTCCTCGGAGGCGGTGAGGAAATTACGCTTAATCCTAAAGGACACGGATAATATTTTCATCGTATAACACGGTATATCCGATATGGATTCGTTCGCTTAGGCGGTAGCGCTCCGTGCTATTATACCCCCCCCCCACTCACTTCGAGACTTCAGATACGCCGAAACGTTGTACATAAATAGAGTTGGGACTACAGCCAGCAAAACATTATTAAATATTTACTTATTAATCCCATATTATGAGAGTTGCAACATGGAATATTGGTGGGGGTTTCATAGAATCAAATCAGAAACATGAATATGATATTGAAGATATTAACTACTTTATCCAAGAGCTAAAATCAATAAATCCAGATATTGCATGTTTCCAAGAAATTCATGTTTCTGAAAAAAATGATCAGCCAAAGATAATTGCTGATTCTTTGGGGTTTCAATATATTACGACTCATTCAATAGCGGGTTCCCATTTAAAAGATAATGATAAATTATCAATTTCTATCATCAGCAGATTCCCTGTAATTTCATCAAAATTCAATTTACTCCCTAATCCTAATCTCCAATTTGAATGGAGAGGGAAAACGGCATTTTCTCATGATAAAGGTTTCATGGAAGCGGTCTTGGATTTTAAAGGAACAAACATTAGAGTACTATCTGGGCACATGGTTCCATTCAGAAAATTTGGTAAGAATTTTTTAGATGGTGAATTTAAAGAGATTAGAAACCAAATTGAAATAATTATTCTTCATGAGAAAATGCCAAAAATAATCTGTGCTGATATGAATTTTAATGATGAAATTGAAAAGTTAATTCCAAATGTATTTGAAAATGATTTTAAATTTGTTTTAAAGAATAATCCAACAACTCCAAAAGGAAGAACTTATGATAAAATCATTGTTTCAAAAGAATGGGAATCTTCTAATTCTGATATAATAAATGGCAAGGCTGATCATTTTTTATGTTTTGCTGACATTGAATTAAAAGATAAATAGAGGAACGCCCCAACTCAAACTCAAGGGGGACGCTGCGCTTTCGCTCTACTGCGCTACGCCCACCCTCGTATAACACGGCTTATACGACATCGGTGACTTCCTTCACTGGTAGCGCTCTGCGCTAAGTTTACCAGTTCCGTTCGTCCCCGGCGTCGCATACGCCGAAACATTGTACTGTAATCTGCTTGTCATATTCACCTTTTGACCAAAAGGTGTTTTTGACATTTTGCTCAAAATTGCGTATGTTTCACTGGTATTACCTACTGTATAATAAGGATCGATAAAGTCATTTAGTATTCAACCATGGGAAGCACCCTTTGCTACTCTTTTCGTACGAATAAACATCTAGATTTGTTTCGTCAAAATGACGTTGATGTGTTTGTGTTTGGTTCGTTAAATAGCGACCTGGCAAGATTCGAGCGCAAACTGGTCAGTGAAATACCCAAACGTATTATCGGATTGGCCCATACGAAAAAAGCCACCCAGTTTGAGGCCGTGGCGATAAATACTTTTGGAAGTAACAAGAAGATTGCGCGACCCGGTCAGGACTGCTACTATCTCGATACGAATAATGCCAGTGGTTTTCAAATATCAAAAGTACCCACGACCACATTTTGTAACTGGACAATGTATAAAATAGCTGAATATATCTCTAAGCACAGCAACAATATTAAATTTTCCTTCGTTCATTTTAATGAATCTGACTTAGACAGCATAATCAAACATATTAAGTCATGAAATACTATATCCAGATCTTCGGGTGCCAGATGAACGAATCGGACGCCGAGCGGGCTCGAACAATATTGGCCGGTTTGGGATATGAACCGACCGAACACGAAAGCGAGGCCAACTTAATCATGGTGCTGGCTTGCGCCGTCCGCCAAAAAGCGGTCGATCGGATATTCGGGCGGGCGGAACGCTGGGCGCAGTATCGGGCCACCCGGCCATTTGTTACCGTGCTGACCGGCTGCGTCCTTGATGCCGACAAGCGCACCCTGAGCCAGATGTTCGATTATATCCTACCGACCAAAGACCTTAATCGCCTGCCCGAATTACTAAAATCGAAACCGACAAATCCCGTTGTCAGTACTACCGCGCCTTTGGACGAGTATTTTAGCATCGCTCCTTCGTACCAATCGACATTTCAAGCCTTTGTGCCTATTTCTTCCGGGTGCAATAAGTTCTGCAGTTACTGCGCCGTTCCCCTGACCCGCGGACGCGAGGTTTCACGCCTGCCCGATGATATCATCACCGAAGTGCTCGCTTTAGTCAGCAAGGGCTATAAAGAAATCACTCTGCTGGGACAGAATGTCAATTCATACGGCTGGGATTTTGAGGGCGTGGCGATAAATCTGCCGAAACAAAAAGTTTCGATAATGAAATCAAATGCCGCGGGTAAACTAGAAATCCAAAAACGATCCGTATCGAATCCAATGAATTTTAGCCAGCTACTGAACAATGTAGCAAATTTTGATGGCAACTATTGGATTCGCTTTATCACCAGCCACCCTTATGACATGAACGATCAGCTGATTGAAACAATGGCTCGGAATCATCGCATTACCCCCTATGTCCACCTGGCTGTTCAGTCTGGTTCCAATCATGTATTAAAAAGAATGAACCGTCAATATACGATCGAACACTATCTGGGACGGGTGGCGAAAATTCGCCAGCTGATACCAAACGCCACGATCAGTACTGATATCATTGTGGGATTTTGCGGAGAAACCGAGGCTGACTATCAAGCGACGGAAAAGCTGGTACGTAAGGCACGATTTGATATGGCCTACATCGCTCAATATTCACCCCGCCCCGGCAATGCGGCTTACGATTGGCCCGATGACGTCACGCCAGCCGATAAGCTGAGCCGCTTTAATCGCTTGAACGCAGTATTGGCTGAAGTCGCTCTCGAAAACAACCAACCGCTGGCTGGCATGGAACAGGATGTGTTGGTCGAGCGTTGTAAAAATGGCACGGCCTATGGTCATACGAAAGGCTTCAAGAATATCAAGTTCGCGACTAACATTAACTTAACCGGCCAATTTGTGCGCGTGAAAGTATCTGGCGCTACGGCTTGGAGTTTGAACGGAACATCACCTGACAAACAAGATGAAAAATAAACGTAATTACCGCAATCTTCTGATTAATGTGGTTGGCCCAACCGCATCGGGCAAGTCTGCGCTGGCCTTGTCATTGGCTAAGAAATTTAATGGCGTTATAATTTGTGCCGATTCGCGGCAAGTCTATAAATATATGAATATTGGCACCAACAAACCCAGCCGTGCGGAACGTAAAGTGGTGCCGCATTATGGCCTAGATCTGGTTACGCCCAATCAAGTTTTTACACTGTCCGATTTCATGAAATACGCCGATCGAGTTTTGACCGAAGTGTGGCAACAAGGCAAACTACCTTTTATTGTGGGTGGTACGGGTTTATACGTGACAGCTCTGGCTGAAGGATACTCTTTGTCGACAGCTGGCCCCGATGCATCTTTACGCCAAAAGTTGGTAACGAAAACTACTACCCAATTGGCGTCGTTGCTTCAGAAACTTTCCCCCGCTGCTGCACAATCCCTTGATTTAAAAAATCGACACCGAGTCATTCGCGCCCTTGAGCAGACAAAACACCATAGCAGTTCGCAAACGGCTGCCAAAAAACCACGCTATCATACCCTGCAATTGGGAGCCAGCATTGATCGCGCCAAGCTTTACAAGCGTATCAATCAGCGAGTTGACTTGATGGTTAAACAAGGCCTGATCGCGGAAGTCAAACGTTTGGCCAAGCGCTATCGCTGGTCGCGTCCGGCCATGTCTGGTATCGGCTATCGCCAAATCGGCCAATGGCTCAGTGGCGATATCAGCCGTGATGAAGCGATTGAATTGATCAAGCGCGACACTCGTCACTACGCCAAACGGCAGCTAACCTGGTACCGCAAACGTACCAATATTCACTGGATAAAAAACAGAAGTGCCGCTGCGGCACTTTGCCGGCGTTTTGTTGCCCAGAATAAATAACAAAAAAACTGGATCGTATAATTTCAACCCAGTTTTTTGTTAATACTTTATGCTGTTGTAGGAGGTTTCGGGGTGGCCATTAGCGGCTTTGATGGGCTGCCATACGCATTGTCACCGGGATTACCTTGCGTAGCCAACAGAATCAGCAGCCAGATTGAACCAATCGCCGGTATTAACGAGACGAAAATCCACGGTCCGCTCTTGCCGATATCATGCAAACGCCTAACCGTCAATCCCAAATTCGGCAGCAACAAAGCGAGCGATAGCAAATACGTCAGAGTACCCTTAGTCTTTAGAACGGCATCAATTATCGACAGCACCACAGCGATAATAATGTAAAACAAAACAAAATACCAATACTCTGCCCGGTTTGCTCGTCCATTGAATACGGCGTACTTTTTTAATGCCTCCATGAAGTAGTTCATTGTCTTTTTTTAATTAAATTATATGTAATGGTTTAATTTGATTGGCCCACATTGAAACCGCTTAGTGATAATAATACCATATTTTGCCTGAATGTTACAGTGGTCGTTGTGTGATTATATGGTGGATAATTATTACTGTTATTTACCTAATGTTAGGAAAAATTTTCACACTTTTCAACCTTTTCGCGATAAGGTTTCATATAACGTAACATTGACATTGCTGCGTTTTGTGCTAATCTCACGACATCACTTCATCATCCGAGCCAGCCACTGGCCACCAACGTGACAACACACGCGTGAGTGGATGATGCCAACCCACTAGCGACGTTTGTCAATCCCGTCCGGAAGGAACGCCCAACCCTGGCGATCTCTGGGCGGTTTGCTCCCAACGTCACCGGTGGTCCTTTTTTGTATTAAACTGGCTCGTCTTCCTGTTCGTTTTCTTTGTCATCGCTCTCAAAAACGCCAGCCTCACCTCCGTCTCCCTGACCGGATTTTATCGCCCGCTTTCTTCTATTCGCGGCCTCCAGTTCAGCGTCAGTAATTTCTTCACCCTCCATCCGCCCAAACCTGCCTTCGATATACTCCTGCATATGTGATCCACGCTCATTCATATTATTTTAGCTTACTTAGTAACGCATCCTTTATTAAATCCGGGTTCACGCTGCCTTTGGTTTCTTTCATTACTTGTCCGATCAAATATTGGAGTACGACAATCTTTCCTGATTGATATTGTGCAATTTGCTTGGGATGAGCATTTAATACCCTTACGATTATCAAATCTAAATCCTCTAAAGTACCGGCTTTGTTTAAGCCGCGTTCTTCAATTATGCTGGAGGGGTCTTGCCCGGTAGCGAACATACGATTCAAAACTTCACCCGAGATAGCCGAGTGCAATTTGCCCCGGTCAATCAGGTTGATAAATTCGGCAAAGTTTTCCGGTGTTATTTTCAAATCCTCAAAACCAGACTTGGAGTCTGCAATCATTTTTAACAGCTTGTGAATTAGCCAGTTGACCGTTGTTTTTGACAGCCGTCTTCGCGATTCCTCTGTCATAGTGGGCTCGCTTTCCAGACCCTCTGATTCCTGCCAGGCTTCCAGTTCTGACATGGTTGATTCATAATATTCCAGAAGTACCCGATCTGAGACAATCGCATCAATATCGGTAATCGAAAGCCCGTATGAGTCATTCAAACGTATGCGCGCCTGGCTCGGTAATTCCGGCATGGTGATGCGCATTTTTTCAATTTCAGCCTGGGTAACTTTCAGTGGCGGTAAATCAGGCTCGGGGAAATAGCGATAATCAGCCTCCCCTTCTTTGGTGCGCTGCTCGACCGTAATATTCCGCTGATCATTCCAGCCGCGCGTGGCGTGCTGATTGGGCGCCTGGCCCGCTTCCCAGAGCTTGGTTTGACGTTCGATCTCGTATTGCAGCGCTTTTTCGACCGATCTAAATGAGTTTAAATTCTTTATCTCTATTTTGGTATAATACTTCAACTCTCCCACTGGCCGGAGCGATATATTTGCGTCACATCGCAGATGGCCTTTCTCCATATCGGCGTCTGAAACATCCAAGTAGCGAAATAATAATCGCAATTCCTGCAAAAATCTCTTGGCTTCCTGAGGGGTGTGGAAATCAGGTTGCGTGACTATTTCCACCAGCGGCGTTCCGGCGCGGTTGTAATCAAGCATGCTTTCTCCGCTGCTGGATAGATGTGTCATTTTAGCCGTATCCTCCTCAAGATGAACGCGGATGATGCCAACTGTCTTCGTTTCACCATCAACCGGAAAAGTAAACTGTCCTTCCAGAGCGATCGGTTGGTCATACTGCGATATTTGATACCCCTTTGGTAAGTCGGGGTAAAAATAACTCTTTCGACTGAACACCGATTGATGGGGTATGCGGCAATTGAGCGCCAGCGCGATCCGAATGCCAAAATCAACCGCCTGTTCGTTTAACATCGGCAGTGTACCCGGCTGGCCAGTGCAGATTTCGCAAATGGTTGTATTGGGCGGCTGGTTTTCTCCCGCGTTGTCACAGCTGCAAAACATCTTACTCTTAGTTTTCAGCTGCACGTGAATTTCCAGGCCGATGACCGGCTCTAATTCCATAATATTATCCGTCTTACTGCCAGGTGTTGTGCTGGCGTAAAAATGCTGAAACAATTTCCAAAATATCTTCGTGCACTTGTTGGATTGACTGATTGGCATTGACGACTTTCCAATCGTACATCTCCGCCAATTTCTGATACCAGCGGCGGCATAGCTTCATGTAATCGTCCCGTCCTTCGTGCAGGTGCCGTTTTTCCTTACCCGCTAAGAAACGTTCACCGTCCAGCAATATTACCAGATCTTCCCTTAATAGCGGCTTATTCAGATCTACCAGCCAGTCCAGGTCAGCGCCCTTGGTGGCCCCCCAGGCAATCCCGGTCGCCTTATAATCCTCCGCTACGATAATCTTACCCTGCTGAATTTTTTTTCGCAGAACAGGCTCATATTGAAAACGATTCAGTACATACCACATTTGGAATTCTTCCTCGGAAATGCCTTGTTTTTTTCCGCCGCGCAATATCGAATTTATCTGCGGACCCGTCGGTTTTTGCCGGTAAACCGGATATTTCACACTTTCGGACGGCCATTTGTTGGCTTTTAAGAAATCTACCAGTTTTTCAACCTGGGTTGATTTACCGATATTGTTTATGCCATACACAGCAATGAGATAACCGGCTCGTTTCATGGGTTTTTTTGTTTAGTTAAGTATATCACAACCACCCGACCGCTATCGAGCAACCTATAGGGTATCTAAGTGGCCGATCTTCTTGTCCAAATCTTTTTCTTTGACGCGTTGTTTAGCTTCGGCGTCTCCCCGCGCCCATTGATATTCATGATAATCAACGAACTTCATCAAATCGGCGCGCCAAGCCGAACGTTCCTTAATTTTCTGATGCATTAATTGCGCCACCCGGCGATAACCGGAATGGCCCTGTGGTGTGGTTCGTAATTCCAATAAATGATAGGCCTCCCGCTCGTTGAAGGCCATCAACCAGCGCACGTTAGAACCGTGCAACGTGGCATACGAAGCGGCGATTGGAAAATCCTTAACTAAAGTATTATACAAATTTACCGACCGATCATGACATTCCCGCACCTTGGATTCATGGCCAGCGGCTATTATATCCGGTGGCATATTGAAACCTAATAAGGGAGAAAATCGCTGGCGTAATTGCGATGTCATCCGATGTCGCATCAAGTCTTTGTATACCCCAAAGTCGGTTACCAAATCAAATGTGTAGTCATAGCCGCTTTCGAAGGCCCGGTAGGGACGATCACGCCGGTTGCGCCGGTTTCCCACGTAGCCATTAATCAACTTTTGACGTTGTTCGTGCGTCATTTGACCGACGATCTTTACCAGCTGATTAAGCGGGTGCTTCGAAGTTGGGTATAACATTAAAGCCAGGGTCAGCTGATCCCGGATTTCATTCATGGTTTTCTTCACCAAATCTAGCGTCACCACTTGGCCAGCCAGGCAGTGGGCCAGGTAGCTGGCGCCGTTGTCATACAATGCGACCGGCTCATCAGACATCGGTTTGACATGCTTTAGATATTCTTCGCTTAATTCCTGTTGTCGTTGCTCGCATTCATTTTGATAGGCGTTGGTCTCGGCCCGACGGATATACACCGGCATTACCTGATTCAATTGCGCTTGCGATGCATTGCCCAACATATTCGCCTCTGGCAATGAACTGGAATACAGACTTGACAGCATGCTTTGGAAAAAGCGCCCATTGCCAAATAGGCCGACATTTGTCCGCGTAGCTAACGGCAATATAGCCCGTAGCGCATCGCAAGCCCGGGTTCGGATATCGGACTGGTAGGTGCGCTTAAACGCTTTTTGATCCGCCGGATCGGTTAAATCGACCCAGCGCTGTTTAATGCCCTGGCCTTTTATGTCATATTCGGCCTGTTCTAGCGATTTCAACTTGCGGTAATACTCCTGCATCGGCTCAATCAGGTCGCAGTAGGTCTGAAACAGCCAGTCCATCGTTTCGATATACAGCTGAGCGTAGGGCGATGAAGCTATGGCCGGATCAGTGTAATAGCGAAAGTGGCCATGGTCGTCCTTTTGATCATAGAACACGTACCGTGTCGATTGCTCAATCGGGGAACCGCCGATGCGGCACTCTTCGATCTCCTTGGTGGCCAAAATGGATATTTCTTCAAAAGACAGGTGCGCCCCTTCCAGCTCGCCGACTGAATCATCCCCATAAGCAATTAAAACGCGCTGAATGAGCTCGGAAGCGTGCTGGTGGTCAACTACGCCCTCCTTGATAAATTCCTTCAGCAGGACCTCCCTGAAGCCTCCCTTAGCTCGGCTGTAACGAGCGTAGGCGGCACCAGTCAATCCGGCTAAATTGGTGACGCAAAATACATTACCTATCGGGTCGGTAACATATCTCTTTAGCAACTCTATTTCTTCGTGAGTTAATTTTGTCATTGAATATGATTATCGCCCGGTGCTGGCATATCGCCCATCGGCGCGGGTGGTTTGGGTTAAAGTATCAGTTTCAACAATGGTGGCACGCTCAACTGGCTGGATTAGGATCTGGGCTATCTTATCACCTTGTTTAATCTGATATGGTTCATGGCCGGTATTATACAACCCGACCACGTATTCACCACGATAACCGGCATCGATCACGCCAGATAAACAGTGTACACCATGCTTATGCGCTAACCCACTTCTGCTCCAAATTAAAACCACATAGCCATCGGATAGCTCGGCCGCAAAGCCTAATTTAAAAGTGTGTTGTTGGCCGGGTTTAAGCAGATATTCTTCACGGCTAAATACGTCCATACCGGCATCACCAGGATGGGCATATTCGGGCAAACGAGTATCGTCGTATAGTTTGTGAACCTTAAATTCCACGCAGTTTCTTTAATATTTTATCAATTTGATCAAACAAATATTCCCGGCTGCCCTCATTGATAATCATGAAATCGGCTCGGGCGATCGGTCCGGCTTGGTGAGCGTCTTCAATCTGTGAATAGTCCCGTGATATGGCCTCCGCTTCGCTTAATGGACGCACCGGACGATGTATCAACCGCTGTATCCGGGTATGAGGAGAAGCGAAAAGCGCCAGCACGTAAAAATTATCGCCGAACTCTCGCTTGGTGACCCTGTATTCCTCCCAACTGTAAAAACTCTCCAGAACAACGCTGGATGTTTGGTAATACTTCTTTATCTTGGGCATCGATATAATGGCGCAGGCACCCATGCCACGTTGCGCCCTAATGTCATTCCGCGTTACTTTTTCATTATCCTCGTTGATATCTAAATTGCGACGTTTCATCTCGTCGAATATTACGTCGCCAAAATATACCTTGGGCCATCCTGTCTGCTTGAGAATATATTGAGTGGCTTCGGTCTTTCCTGCCCCAGGCAGACCAACCACCGCTAAAACTATCTTTGGTTCAGGCATATACCCAGAAGGTATTGATTGTTCTTTTATATTTCCTGCAGTATCAGGTCGATCTTATAATGCAACTCTTCAATACTGCCATCATTGACGATGTTATAATCAGCCAACTTCCGGCATTTGAATAATTTCTGCCCAGCATCACTAGTTAATTCAGTAGTTTCACGTTGGCGGAATTCGGCAAATGTACCCGGTTTCCCTTTCTGGCTGGTTTTCAAACGTTCGTAAAGTATCGGCATGGGAGCTTCCACGCTCCACAGGGAAAATCGTCCGCATTGCTTCAGCGCCGCCACTTCTTCGGGCGTCTTTAGATCATCAAAAACGTATTCACCGTTGGGCAATTTCGCAACTTTGGCCAGATTCTCCGCCGAATATTTAAGCAACTCAAATCGCTTAGTTTGGAGATATGCGGCCACAGCCGTCTTTCCAGCAATGGCATATCCAGTTAAGCCAATGATCATAGTTTTATCTCCTTGAGATTAACTTTACCTTCGGGAGCGTCGATTGTTTCGATTTGATCGGAAAACATTTCCCGGATTGTTGTATTCCAATCAGGATTAGCTCGATAGTTGTCTACTATGATTCCGGCTTTTTTTAAATATTCTACCGCTGCCTCACCGCGATAAAGCTGCCCAATCACTACCCGCTTGATACCGGCCGATACCACGTATTTGGCACAATGAATGCAGGGGTTGTATTTGGCATACATGGTTGAGCCAATCGTACTCGGCCCACCCGCAATGGCTATTTGCAGAATGGCGTTGTGTTCGCCGTGAATTGTTCGGACGCAATGTCCCTCTTCTATAAGATGGCCGACGTCGTCACAATGCGCCAATCCCTGTGGCGAGCCGTTGTAGCCGGTGGATATGATCCGGTTATCTTTTACCAAAATTGCGCCGGCGTGCAGTCGATCACAAGTGGATCGAGTAGCAATAATACGCGTAATTGCCATAAAATAATCGTCCCAGTCTGGACGGTGTTGGTTATTTATGGACATAGGCATGCGGGATAATTATAGACTGACCCTTATCCCCGGTCCCATTGTTGAGGCCAGGGTGATATTGGCAATGTATTCCCCTTTGGCTGTGTCTGGTTTGGCGCGCCGCACCGCTTCAAGCAGCGCAATATAGTTGGCTTTCAGCTTTGCCGCGCCGTGCGATACCTTGCCGATCATCTGGTGAATATTACCGGTTTCATCGGCCCGAAACGCCACTTTGCCGGATTTCAACTCGCGCACGGTCTTGACCACGTCTGCCGTAACTGTTTCGTTCTTGGGATTCGGCATGACGCCTTTCGTACCCAATAGTTTGGCAATCTGGCCCAGCGACCGCATCATTTCCGGCGTGGCAATGGCAATGTCAAAATCAATTTTCTGGGTAGTTTTGATCTTCTGGATCAGATCGTCACCGCCTACAATGTCTGCTCCGGCTGCTTTAGCCTTTGCCTGGTCGGCTTCACTGGCGATAACCGCAATCACATTTTTACGGCCGGTTGGGTTGGGCAGCTGGGCAGTTGATCGTACTTGCTGGTTGGCTTTTTTCGTGTCGATACCTAAGTGAATATGGACGTCAACCGAGGAATCAAACTTGGTTTGAGCGGTTTGCGCCACCAATTCTAACGCTTCGTCGATTGGATAAGCCTTAGTCGTGTCCACCATCTGATTGACGGTCTGATAGCGTTTGCTGCGTTTCATGCTGTTCTCCTGGGTGGTGCGAGCGGCTGCGAACAGCCTCCCACCCTAAATTAATTATTCTATCGTGATACCCATATTCCGGGCTGTGCCGGCAATGATGCTCATCGCGGCATCGACGTCGTTAGCATTCAAGTCGGGTAATTTTATCTCGGCAATCTCTTTTAATTGCGCCAAGGTGATTTTGCCGACTTTTTTACGTAATGCGTTATCCGAACCTTTTTGAATACCGGCCGCTTTCATAAGCAGTACGGCGGCGGGCGGCGTTTTGGTGATAAACGAGTAAGTTCTATCCTCAAACACGGTGATTTCTACCGGCGTAATGTCTCCGCCTTTGTCTTTGGTTTGAGCATTGAACTTTTGGCAAAAATCCTGAATATTCAAACCGTGCTGACCCAGCGCCGGCCCAATTGGCGGCGCGGGCGTGGCGGCTCCAGCCGGAATCTGTAACCTGATGACTGTCTTAATTTTCTTAGCCATATAGTTCGGTATTATTAAATCTTCTTTATCTGCAGGAAGTCCAGTTCCACCGGAGTTTCGCGACCAAACATTGAAACCAGGATTTTGACCTTGCCACGGGACTCATCGATTTCACTGACCCGGCCTTCAAATTCTTTGAACGGCCCGTCAATTATTCTCACGGCCGAGCCGACCGACACATCAATCTTGTATTTCGGCTCCTCAACGCCCATTCGCTTTTGGAGCGATTTCACTTCTTCGTCTGATATCGGAGTTGGCGTAGTACCGGAACCAACAAATCCGGTTACATTGGGCGTATTGCGCACCACATACCAAGAGTCGTCGGTCACCACCATCTCAACCAGCACATATCCTGGAAAAATCTTCTCGGTCACAATCTTACGCTTGCCGTTGCGGATCTTTATCTTCTTCTCGGTTGGAATCAGAACATTATAAATCTTATCCTCCATATCCATGGATTCTATGCGCTGTTTCAGGTTGCGGGATACGTTTTCTTCGTAACCGGAATAGGTGTGAAGTACGTACCATCTTCGTCCGTGCGCGGCTGTTTGCTTTGGCATAGATGTCGCTGTTTTAGATTATCGATCGATTATATACCGTAAACCTTTGTTGAAAAACCAGTCGGCCAGCCCCAAGAATATGGCCACAAACACACTGATGCCGATAACCAACAAGGTGTGTCTAACCGTATCCTGACGGCTTGGCCAAATGACCTTGCGTAATTCGTC
The DNA here is from genome assembly GCA_041661625.1 of Patescibacteria group bacterium. Taxonomy (NCBI): domain Bacteria; species Patescibacteria group bacterium. The sequence goes on from JBAZUB010000001.1 coordinate 174,872, forward strand.
TTTTGATTCTTTGATGTAACGGGTGATGCGATTGTTGGAAATGTCCATTTTTTATGGTTCTTAAAATCCGCTCGGAGGCGGATCGTGTATTGTCAACAATATACACTATCCCGCCCTTCTTGGCAAGCACTGACCGGTTTAGCACGACCGATTAGTACTCGTTTTCTGCTTAGATATCAAGGTTTTTCACGTTTTTTGCGTGCAATTGGATGTATTTCTTTCGCGGTCCGACTTCCGAACCCATCAGAACATCAAACACCACGTCGGCATTTTTAGCATCGCTAATATTTACCTGCTTCAAAATGCGCTTAGCCGGATCCATGGTGGTCTGGGATAGCTGGTCGGGATTCATCTCACCCAGACCCTTATAACGCTGGATCGATACATGAGCCGTAGTCTCAATTACCTCTTCATCAGTCACTTTAGCAGCTTTTTTCTTAGTATTAGCCTTAGCTTGCCGCGCGGCCAGCAGCTCGGCTTGGGTTTTTTCTAATTCAGCATCGGAGTATACGTAGGCCGATTCTTTGCCAACCGTCACCTGATACAATGGCGGTTGGGCAATATACAGATATCCACCGTTAATGATGTCAATGAAATAACGGTAAAACAGCGTCAGCAATAACGTTCTAATGTGGGCACCGTCGACATCAGCATCGGTCATTATTATGATCCGATGATAGCGGAGTTTTGAGATATCAAACTGATCGCCAATGTTTGTACCGAGCGCAATCACCAGTGATTTGATGGCATCAGATGTCAGCATTCGATCCAAACGGGCTTTTTCGACGTTTAATATTTTGCCGCGTAACGGCAGTATGGCCTGGAATTCTCGATTGCGTCCCTGCTTGGCTGAACCACCCGCCGAATCGCCCTCAACTATGAACAGTTCGCTGACTTCGGGATTGCGTGACGAACAGTCGGCCAGCTTGCCCGGCAGCGTCATGCCTTCCAACGCCCCCTTCCGCAGCACCGTTTCACGAGCGGCTTTGGCAGCCACGCGAGCTCGCGCAGCTAGGATGCACTTGCTCAATATTCCTTCGGCATCTTTTGGGTTCTCTTCCATAAAATTATTAAACGCGTCCGAGAACAATGCCTCCACGATCGGTTTAACTTCAGCGTTGCCCAGTTTGGCTTTGGTCTGGCCCTCAAACTGAGGATTGGTCAGCTTGATACTGATTACTGCCGTCAGGCCTTCGCGAACATCTTCACCGGTCAGATTTTCGTCTTTTTCTTTAAGAAATTCTTTTTTGCGAGCGTAAGAATTGAGTGATCGAGTCAAAGCGGTCCTGAAACCGACAATGTGCATGCCGCCTTCTGGATTGAAGATATTATTGGCAAAACCATACAGCGTCTCGCGATATTCGTCCGTATACTGTAGGGCTATTTCAACATTTATGTCTTGTTCCTCCTTCTCCATGTAGAACACCTTCTCGTTCTTGGTTTCCTTGTTGCGATTCAAATGGCGGACGTAAGATTCGATACCGCCCTCGAAATAGAACCGGTAGGACATTTCCTGTCCTTTGGTCCGCTGGTCTTCGATCGCAATAGTCACCCGCTTGGTCAGATATGCCTGCTGGCGCAAATGTTCAATAATTATTCCCAGATCGAACTCGAGCACGGTAAATATTTCCGGGTCAGGCTGGAAAATTATCGTTGTACCGGTTTCCTTGCTTTTACTGAACGGCTTCACTTGAGTGGTCGCCTTGCCGTGTTTGTACTCTTGGGCCCAGACCTTGCCGTCACGCTTCACCTCGGCGCGCAACCAGACGGATAAAGCATTTACCACCGATACGCCCACGCCATGCAAACCGCCGGATACTTTGTAACCCGACTCGCCAAATTTGCCGCCGGCGTGCAAGATGGTCAAGACTGTTTCTAGTGTGGATTTCTTAGTCTGGTGATGTTTTTCGACTGGGATGCCCCGTCCATTGTCGACTACCGCCACCCGGTTGTCAGGTAGTAAACGGATAATAATGGTATCACAGTAACCGGCCATGGCTTCGTCAAACGAATTATCCACCACCTCCCAAATCATGTGGTGTAGACCCTCGCTGGCGGTATTGCCAATATACATACCGGGTCGTTTGCGAACCGCTGACAAGCCCTCGAGAACGGTAATCTGCTTGGCGCCGTATTCGCCGCCTTTGGATTGTTTGGATTTCATGGTCGGTTCGGTAGTTTTCTTAGCCATACGTGTGTAAATTGATTATTTGGGACTTGAGCCACTCCGAAGAGTAACCCCAAGTTTAGTATTTAAACGGTCGGTAATTTGACGGCATAATATTTCAACTTCACTGCCAGTTAGTGTTCGTTGCTCGGCTTGGAATAAACAACGCAGAGTAAGATTCTTTTTGCCTGAGCCAATACGTTCGTCGCGGTAGATTTCACCCACTCTTTCAACGGCCAAAATCAAACCGCGCGGTTCAGCTTTCGTAATGGTTGACTGATTGATCGACTCAATATCAGCAACTATCGCACCGAATGAAACCAGTTCCGGAATAATTAGCGAGAAGTCTCGTTTGATGCTGGGGAAAACGGAATATTTTCCGTATGACCATCGGGAGTTTAATTGGCTTAAATCAGTTAAATTAATCTCAAAGCTGATAACGTTTTGGCTTATCTTCAATTTCTTCAAACTATCTTCGTTCCAAACTCTGATCTGACCATCGCAGTCGTTAGTGGCATATTGCCCGGATTGCGTCTGGGCCAGTATTGCTGAGCGACCCAACAGTGCCTCAATAATCCCCTTGGCCTCAAGCAACAGAGCTTCGCCATTGCCAGATTTCGTAGTAATGGCACCCGACACTTTGAATACCTCTTTCGGCTTCACTCCGTCAGGTTGAAACGTGGTGCCGATTTCGAACACTTTCATGCTTTCATTGCGACCGGAATTATGCCGAATATTTTCTAACAATCGCGGTACCAGGCTGGTACGCAAGTACTGCTGTTCCGGATTCAGCGGATTGGACAGCGCGTAATGTTTGTTAAGCGACGAGCCAGAATATTCGGCCAGGTCGGCGCTGTAAAAAGTATAATTATACATTTCATCCCAGCCCATTCTCGCTAGGCGGGCTTTAATTGGCCGGCTGATCGCAATCTTGGAATGATCCGCCACTGGTTTAATCGTGCCCGTTAAGTAGGCCGGCTTAATATTATTATAGCCTGTATGTCGTCCGATTTCGTCGGCCAGATCAGCCATGTGCGCCAAATCTATCCGCCACGATGGTGTGGTGACAATCAACTGCCGTCCCGACTTGGTGACCCAGCATCCCAAGCTTTTTAATATCTTAATCTGATTGGCGGCCGTGATATTAATACCTAATAAACTGCTGACTTCATCGGCCTGATAGCGCAGTACTTTTTTCACCGGTTTGGCTTTGGCGCCATAGATAATGCCGCGCTGTACGGTACCACCACCGATCGCATTGATCAGGGCCGCCACCGCGTCCAGCGCCGTGTCGGTACCCATTGAATCAACCCCTTTTTCAAAGCGGCTCGAGCTTTCAGTACGAATATTAAGAAGCTGGCTGGAGCGCCGGATAGCTTTTGGGTTGAACACGGCTGATTCTATAATAACGTTCCGGGTTTGCTCAGTCACCGCGCAATCGGCGCCACCCATGACACCCGCCACCGCCAAGGCCCGGTTTGAGTCAGCGATCACGGTGACCGCGGACGTGAGGGTCTTTTTCGTACCGTCAAGCAGTTCGATGCTTTCGTTGGGTTTGGCTATGCGGACACTAATTGTTTTTTTGCCCTTCAGTGGACTGACTTTGTCGGCATCAAACGCGTGCAGCGGCTGGCCGGTGAGCAGCATAATATAGTTCGCGGCATCAACCACCGAGTTGATTGGTCTAATGCCTCCGGCAATTAAACGTTTCTGGAGCCACCAAGGCGAGGTTGCGACCTTCACGTCTGCGATATACCGAAGTGCGTAGTGCGAACAGGCTGACTGAGCGACCATTTTAGCTGTGATACTTTTTACCGTAGGTGTTGACGACTGTTTCAGTCGGTCAAGCGGCAATTGTAGTTTCAGGCCCGTGTGAGCAGCATATTCTTGCGCCAAACCCACTACCGATAAACAATCCGGCCGGTTGGGGGCGACGTTCAGGTCAAACACCGTATCCGGCAGTCCCAGCACCAGCGATAGCGGCGTGCCCGGCTTGATAAGCTGGTCAATCTGCCAGATGCCGCTGTGATCGTCATTTAGCCCCAGCTCCTTGCCCGAGCACAACATGCCGCGCGATTCGACGCCGCGAATATTGGCTTTTTCAATTTTTTGACCAATGGGCAAAACAGCGCCTTCACGAGCCAGCGGTACGACTTGTCCGACCGCGATATTGCGCGCGCCACAGACTACCTCGAGTTGCTTGGTGCCGTCAGTAACTGTAGCCAATTGGAGTTTATCGGCATTAGGATGGGGTTTGACGCTGAGAATCCTAGCTGTAACAATACGATCCAATCCGATGCCGATACTTTCGATATGCTCGCATTCGAAACCCAACCGCGTAAAAACCGCCGCCACTTCTGTGTCAGTTTGCTTAACCGGAGTTATTTCATTGAGCCATTGACGCGATAATCTCATATCGTCATTACTCCAAGATGTATGATATTAAAAATAAGCAAAACAGCAGGAAACCGATCGCCAGCATTCCGGCTACCAAAAAATGGTCGCTGCGCTGTTTGATAACTTTGCGAGTAAGTTTCTTGCCGTCAACGTTGGAATATACTACGCCCGCCACCGCCAAGCTGATAACCGTATCCGCTAAAATAGATGAAGCGCTAAATGACATACCGATGGCGTAGTCAATGCCCAGTGTAATCATTATGAAAATAGCAAACGCTATGACGGCATCGAATTGTTTAGTTATTACGACCTGTTGGAGCGCTTTTTTCATTGTAGTAAATTTATGTCCACTGGCTATTAAATCTCAAATCACCAGCATAAAGTAGCCGGATGTCTGGTATGCCATAATATAGCAACATTAATCGGTCAACACCCATACCAAAAGCAAAACCCGAGTAAACTTTCGGATCCAGTTTCATATTATGCAACACGGCCGGGTGAACCATTCCCGATCCGATCAGCTCGATCCAACCAGTTTGCTTGCAGACCGGACAACCTTTGCCGCCGCAAAGTAAACAGCGCAAGTCTATATCTAACCCTGGCTCAACAAACGGGTAGAACTCCGGCCGTACGCGAATTACTACGTCGGCTTCGTATAATTCCCGCAAAAAGCTTTTCAGTGTCCCGATCAAATGTGCCAATGATATACCCCGATCGATCACCAAGCCCTCGCACTGATAAAACGTCGATTCGTGCGAAGCGTCGGTGGCTTCGTGCCGGAATACCCGTCCCGGTACGATCAGTCTAACGGGCGGCCGGCTGTGTTCCATGTACCTTAATTGCACGGGCGATGTGTGCGTACGCATCAATAGTTCATCATTCCCTGACTTGCCCGCCGTTTTTAAATAAAATGTGTCCCACATATCCCGCGCCGGATGATCTTTCGGAATGTTCAGCTTATCGAAATTGTATTCGGCGGTCTCTACCTCCGTACCCTCAGCGACATCGAACCCCATCGACCGGTAGATCTCGATGATCCGATCCATAAATATAGTGATTGGGTGTAAGTGACCGACCACTGGTTTTATCGATGGCAACGTATGATCAATGTCAAACTTGGGTGTACTAACCTGGTTTAACGATTGTTTTTTCGCTACCAAGGCTTGATTGATTTCCTGCCGGATGGAATTCGCCAAAGCTCCCAGCGCCGGACGTTCCGAGACAGGCTGATCCTTTACCAAACGCATCTGATTACTCAATTCAGATTTACGACCCAAAAATTGTGTCTCCAAATGCAATAAACCGTCTATTTTGGTGCAGCCCTGAATCGCGTCCAGTGCCGACTGCCTTATTTTAACTAATTTCTCTTTCATATTTACGTTAATTCGTTGACCGCCGCGCGAGGAAGAAATATTCCAACGTGGCCAGAAATAGGATAAATAATGCCGCGTTCCACCAAGTTAATAAGCGCATACCCTGCAATATCACCGCGCCAACGACCAGCAACGAGAAGAACATCGATTGTCTGAACGCCACGCCCACGTGCTGGAATAGCATTTCGGTTTTTTGAAACCAGATTCGAATAAAAAAGCCAGCCAGAGTAAATGTCCCAATCAGCGCGAAAAATAGGCTGATGTAAAACAAGCTCAATCCGATCACGCCGGTTGACTCCGGATCTATGTAATAAAGCACCGTGATCCAGCCCACCCAACAAATAATCGTGGTGATGGTCATGAAAATAAGGAACTTTTTTAGGGACATAGGTCTTTTTTGTGTTAAACCCAAAAATACCGTACTTTTTCCACCTTTATAATACCAATTTTAGCAATGTTTGGCAAACAAATTAACCTTTTAATTAAAATGCTGTTATTGCCTAATATTAGGCTAATTATATCTGCCTAAACTCGCAGATATTCCTGAAGTCACAAAATTGACAATGGAATCCCGGCGTGGGCGGAAAAGTGGATTCTTGGATCGCTTTGGCGGTCGATAAAAACTTAGTTTTGACAGCGGCGATTTTCTGGTCATCGACTGGCAATGTCCGGCTGGAACGATCGTCCAGATAGACATAAGTCAGCCGACTGGGTGTTAATTTCAGCACCTCTTGAACCGCCGCCGCGTAGATATATAGCTGATCGGCGTTATCGCCCTTCTTCGTTTTGGGTCGCTGGCCGGTTTTGTAATCAATTATCTCAACCGTGCCATCGGTTAACTGATCGATCCGGTCCACTACGCCTTTGACAATGGTATCCCCTATTTTGAGATGAAAACCTTTTTCCAGGAACAAAACTTGTGTAGGCTGCTGGCGGTACTGACCAAGGTACCACTTGAGCACCAGCCAACCCTGGCGTTTTCGTTCGGTCATTTGCTCGGGCGAATCATACCAACCCGATAGCCAATTAGCTGCATACAGCTGCTTCATCACCGGCTCGGTCAGGCGCTTCCCCTGCTGAATGATGGCAAAGCACTGCGCCAGAGTGTTGTGCAATGACTGGCCATAACCGAAAGTCGAACGCGGTTCATGCGGTACTTTGAGTAAAAATGAGTACCGGTATTGGTAGGGACAAGTGGTAAACGATTTCAGCTGAGAAAAACTCAGGTGATCCGGTAGAACGTGCTGATATGGCGCGGATGGATAGTTTTTGGCATCATAATTTACCACTGATTTTGTTTCTGGCTTGGTTGTGGCCGGAATAGTTTTCTGGACATCATCTAAATCGGTTAGAAAGTGTGATAGTTTCTTTGGGTGTTGGCCGCTATAACGTTCGGCGGATGTAAAAAACAATCCATCCCTGGCTCGGGTCACGGCTACGTAGAATAAGCGTCGCTCTTCCTGCAAATGCACGTCGCCTTCGGGAAGATATTCTGGAATCAGTTCGGCGGGCACTTCAATTTGTTCGGAGCGGTCGATCGATGGAAAACGCTTATCGACCATTTGGACCAGAAACACATATCGAAACTCCAAACCTTTTGACGCATGTACCGTCATTACTTTGACCGTTTCCGGACCTTCGATAATCGCGGCCGGCGCCGGGTCCTGTCCCACCTCCATCATCAAACGCAGCTGTTCCAAAAAACCGCGCACCGACTTATCATCGTTGCGTGATTCATATTCGGTTATTCGGTCAAATAGGCGGTTGATATTTAATATCTGTTCGGAATTGGCTAGTGTGGCTTCGCTGGTCAGATGTTTTATTAACCCAGATTCATTGACAAATCGATAGAGAATCTGACCCACCGACTGGTGGCGGGTCAATTCCGTGTCGGTCGCTATTAATTCCAGGATGTGATCAAACTTCTGACGCGTCTCAACGTTCGTCTTTATTTCACGATGGCGCTCCAGTGCCTGGAATAGTGACAAGCTTTCGCTGTGGGCAAAGTGAGTCAGGTTTATTATTTGTCCAATTTTAATATCAAACGCCCCCATCGACAATACTCGGTAGAGCGCGTCGCTTTCGTGGTAGTTGTCCAATAAGCGGAGATAAGATATCAAGTCAATGATTTCAGGTTTTTGATACAATCCTTTTGACGCGACAAATTGATATGGTACACCGGCCTTGATGAGCGCGTTGATAAATGGCTGGGCGGTGTCGTTGGCTCGTACCAAAATGGCAAAGTCGTTCCAATCAGCCTGGTTGTCCGTGCGTAACTCGGCGATTTTATCCATTACCAACTTTACCTCCCCCTCACCCGTCTCTCCGTGTAAATGTTCGATCACGCCCAAACCGTCTCTTTGGGCGTTTAATTTTTTGCTGATCGGATTTAACTGTTGGTCTGGGTTTGATTGTTCCAATTGCACTTCAAGCCGATTGGGATTATTGAATTGGATAAAATTATACGCTAAATCAAGGATGTTTTGTTTATTGCGATAATTTTGAACCAGCACAACATCGGCTGACTTTGGAAAGTCAGTCTTGAATTGAAGAATATTCGATACCGACGCACCACGAAATTTAAAAATTGACTGATCGTCATCACCACAGACCGTCAAGTTGTTCTTTGGCAAGGCCAGTAATTTTATTAACTGATATTGCGCCAAGTTGGTGTCTTGAAATTCATCGACCAGAATATATTTGAACCGTCGGCGATAATCATTCAATACTGACTGGCGTTTTTGTAATAGGTTGAGCAGCTCAATAATTAAGTCGCCAAAGTCCATCCAACCCTGCTTTTTCAAGAGCTGTTGGTAAATACTAAAAGCATGGGCCGCTTCTAATGTTTTCTCTACCAATTCGCGTTGTTCAGAGTCAGTTCGGTTTACTAACTTTTGTTGCTTTTTAGCGTACGCTAAATACGCCTCGGCGGTGATATTTTCATCCTTGAGCCGGGAAAAGTGTTTGACCAGCGCGTAGATAAATCGGGTAGGGTTGCCTTGCGGACGGTAATATTTCAGCTTGAAGTCGTCCATATTCTGCCGTATTAGAAACCACTGCTCCGGAGTCGACAGCACCTTGAATCCCGGGTCCAAACCTAAATCCAATGCCCGGTCGCGTAGCACCCGTTCGCCAAATGCATGAAAAGTCGATACCCACAGATCGACATAGCCATAGGGCAGCAGCCGGTCGACCCGTTCGGCCATCTCGCCCGAGGCTTTTTCGGTGAATGTCAAAGCCAGTATTTCATCGGGTTTGGCCAGCCCTTGGTCAATCAGCCAAGCTAACCGGCGCGTAATAACGGTGGTTTTTCCGGTACCGGCTCCCGCCACAATCATCAAAGGGCCGTTCGTATGCTGAACGGCTTTGAGCTGTTCGGGGTTGAGATTATCTAACAATGATTCGGAGTTCATATGGCGTCATTATAACACGATTGCCACATATTTCGATAAATAAAATAGGGCCCAATCATATCGATCGGGCCAAGGACTCATGGGTTCTAGATGCAGGCGCCTCGATTTTCAAAAGCCGACATCTGCTCACCGAAACAGCGTGACAACCGCTCCAGCCTTTCCTGCTCGGCCGGACCAACATTGTACAGCTTTTGATAGACGACCTCGTCTACCCCGGAACGGAAGTGATCCGGCAGCAAAGCCACCGGCCAGAACCCGCACCGCTCATAGAGTTTTCGGGCTGTCTGGTTGCCGACATGTGTCCGCAGATAGACACAATGTAGCTCGCTACCATGCTTCGCACCGAGATGCCGCTACATCGCTTCGATCAGCTCCTTGCCGCCACCGGGAACACTTGACGTGATCAGACACCCGATGTGAAATAGCTCAGCCAGGATGCTCCCTTCGGGTACATCGATCCGAAAGCTGATGAAGCCAACCAGTCGCCCGCTAACCAGGCGTACCAGGTAAACGTGGCCGTTTCGGCGCTCTTCGTTGATCATCCATTCGATCTCACGCGAACGTTCGGGCGAGTAACGATATATCCGACAGTACAACTCGGCCAGTTCGGTTAATGCGCCTGTCATTCGGGTTGCGTATGAACCGAAACTCTCAACCAGGCTGCTTGTCGCCATGCCATACCCCCTATTCAATGGAAGCCCTTTTGTGCCTATGCTAAATTAGCACAAACTAGAGTATTTACAAGGTGTCAGTATGATTATGCTGGCTTATTTGAGTTTTTTGATCGTTTTGTGTCGGCTGGTAAATCCACGGATAATCTCGAGGCGACTGGGGGAAACTTTCAACTGTTTGGCCAACACCTTCAAGCAAGCGGCATTGGCCTTGTTGTCTTGCGGCTGAGCTGTCACCCATATCTCAAAACTCCCATTAGTTTGGGTTTCGATCTTATTCTGTTTGGCGTTAGGATGAAGGTGAATTGATAGTATGTTTTCCATTTAAGAAATCTATAACTCTTTCCTTTATCTCAACCGGGAATAACTTGATGTCGTTTAACGCCTTCAAACTGTGCCATTCTAGAATATACTTGTTGTTATTAGACACCCGTTCAATTTCGGGCCGTCCTAATTTCAGTTCACCAGAATATTTTGTGACAACAAAGTAGTGGTTGTCTCTGTTGTCAAAATCATTACGGTACTGCCACAGCTTCTTACCCAGCTTCACATTCAACCCCGTTTCTTCCTTTGCTTCTCGAACCGCCGCGTCGGTTAAGTTTTCGCCATCTTCGACGCTTCCGCCCGGGAACACAAAATATTCCGTATCGTTTTTAATCCGGTGGATTAGTAATATTTTATTTAGGTTTATGATTATTAGACTTGCTCTTGCGTGAGTCATGTTATGTAATTCCCAACTGCTTATCTAATGGAGGATTTGAAAAATATACTCGCACATTATAGTCAGGATCCATTAGTTCGATCATTTCAAATTCTATTTTGTTAATGAGTTTAAATCCCTTTTGCGTAAGATGCACGCTTTTAAACTCATCATAATTTGATAGCGTGAAGTCGGCGTCACCTCGCTCCGGTTTGGTCGGGTCCGGCTGACGTATTTTCAATAACTGCAAATTACCGGCTATGGTCGATAATGGCTCAATTTGAAACAATGGACCGCCCGGTGTCTCTTTTATCACTCTTCCAATCTGTTTGGCCGCGTCAAGAAACGAGGCATATTCTATGTCGTTTTGACAAAATATGCAGGCGTAATTTACCGGGGCTAGCTCACTGACATATTTATGCTTTAGTGTGTTCGCTTGAACGATGATTTCTTTTACAATGTTTTTTATGTCTTCTTTGGTCATATCATTTGTATATTGGGATTACATTAAAATGTGTATATTTCTTGTAAAAAACGAACCTATAATAACTTTTGTAAATAGTCCTTTACCCGCTGGTATATTTTTATATGCCCTTGAGCGTTGGGATGTAGCCCATCTGGCAAATCCGCTTCGGTTAAAACATCCCATAATGGGATGAAGCTAAGCCCACGTTCTTGGCAAAGTTCTTCGATGATATCGTTGTATTTCTTCAAGTCAGAGTTTTCCCAGAACAGATCATCTCGCCACGGTTTTGTCAGTTGCTCATTAACAATCGTGAGGCCGGTAAATACAATTTTTGTTGCGTGTGACTTGGCCAGTTCAACTATCTTTTCAAGATTGTTTTTGAACTCGCCAATTGGAATGTAGGGCTGATCCCTTTTCCCGATATATCGAGCATCGTTTGATCCAATCGCAAATAGTAGAATATATTCTTCCGGCTCAACTGCGTCGAAAATACTAATTGATTTTTCCAGACCAAACAGTAAGCCTCTCGTATCGTTGCTGGAAATACCTAAATTATAGACACCTACTTCTTCCGTTTCAAATGTCGCCAAATAGTATGTTTTGAGCCGCTCTACCCAGCCGCCTTTTTCCAAATCAAAAGCTCCCCACGCAATGCTGTCACCGAAAATTAGTACTTTTACCATAAAACCTCGATCTATTTGATTAATGATGATCCAGATTCTTCACCTACTTTTTGACGCAAGTGATTTCGGCTTGGCTCATAACCTAATAATACTCTTATGTGCCAATTTGGCCTACTGTTGACTTTTCCAACGATATTTGCTACCATTCGACATCGGGTTAAAGAACTCGATGGTACCGACTCATCATTTTGGGCTTCACTGAAAAGGGGTGGCACATGAAGAGCTTCGTGATCTTTGTTGTAGCACTTGGTATCGGCATCAGTTGTCTGGCTGGTTGCAGCAATTGCCAGTACCCAACGGCCGCGCCCATCGAGCGTGAAGTTCTGCTCGCCACCAGCGCCGACAGCAGCCAGTGGACGTTTGGCAATGTTACCGGTAAGCCGGTTTGTTCACCCAAGCAATGGGTCAATGACCAGTGCAACTTCTCATCGTTCATTGAAGATCGAAATGGAAGCGAATGGATTGGATACGTCATCTACCCCACCGCCAACCTGGACCTGCGGTCTTACAAAGGTGTTCGGATCACCGGCAACATCTACGCCAACGCCTTTCAAGGTGGCAAGCTGATGATACTGGCAGGTCTGGCCTGGACATCGTCGGGTTACTTCCACGACCGATCATACTACGATCTCTTCCTGTTCCACGGGGCTTCGGGAACCAACATGGACATGCCGTTCGAAGCCTACATCGACTTCGATGAACGACCGTACGCCAAATACGGCCGGCTCGAATTGCGTGTCGACACTTCAGCCTCATTGGACCTGCCCGATCCGGATCGTCACGTGTCCAACGCCGTGGTTATCCTCTCGAGCGTCCGCTTCTACGGTATTCGACGGGTCTGAACCGAAACAAAGGAGAGTCGCTGTGGTGCTTCAACTGTTCGAAGATGATTTGCTTCCCGAACGCCGGGACGTGCCGACTTCTCTGGTGAAGTTCGAACACTTCATCACGGATGTGCAGGCCGCGATCGCTACCGTTGGCCGAGCCACTTTCGCCCGCGATCGCCACACTGCGAACGAGAACTACAGCGTGGTCTATCCACCCAAGTCCGAACCCGAACCGTACATCTGCCCCAACTGTGGCAAGCATACCCGGCACGAACTTCGATGCATCGATTGCGGCATGTACTTCTGCAACTACTGCATGAGCACCAAGACCGTCGAGGAAATCGGCCGATCCGAAAACGTGAAGTGCCCCGGGTGTGGCAGCATGAACACCAAGTCAATCGAGCACTAGAATCACACGTGCTCACCGCCTAGACCCAGGCGGCATACAAATATGGGTCTTTTATATTTACAAGCGATACTGATAAGGAATTATTCTAGTTGACAACACTAAAAAGACTGTGATAGCGTGGTGATATTGGTGTCATCGGCTCCCTAACCCATAGCCGAGGAGGTCGAGATTGGCTGCTAGGAGGAGGTTTTTCCCGTCGCCGGGACAAGTGCGCAGTCGAGATAGAAAGATCGGCTGCAAGGAGTGGAAGCAGCGGTGGTATGCGGCTGAGGCAGCTCGCCGGGGGATTCCCGTCAGTCAGGTGCCATTCGTCCTGTACCAGGAGGTGCGGGACATCATCGCGCGCCAGGAGGCCGAGTCTCTCAGGCTGTACGAGCAGGAAGCAAGCCGGCACCGCTCCTATGGCTGGGGCTACTAGTCAACTCGCCACGAAGCCCGTCATCAGTCACCCACCACTCGGGTGACTTTCTTTATATACAAGTTTCTTCGATTGCGATTTTAGTTTTTTGATATTATCATTTATCCATTTTTATCGCCTCGATCTTAATACTTTCAAGTGGTATTCCCTCATATTGCCTTTTACTGATTTCTTTATCCTCTGATAAAACTTTCACGGAAAAACCAGCGACTTTGATAATGTTAATATATTCGTCTTTTTGCAACGCACCACCTACGCACCCGGCAATTAGCTCTTCATCGTTCTTGATATCATCTGTAATGTCTTCCAAAAGAACTATATCCGAATTATATATTTTACCGCCTTTTTTCAACACCCGAAATGCTTCATTGAATACCTTTGATTTATCCGGCGCCAGATTGATCACGCAATTGCTAATGATTACGTCGATAGAGTCGCTCTCTACTGGTAACTTTTCGATATCACCTAATCTGAATTCGACATTTTGATAATTTAACTTTTTAGCATTATTATTAGCCTGATCAATCATAGTTTGGGTCATATCAACTCCAATAACGCGACCGGTGCTACCGGTTTTCTTTGCCGCCAAAAAACAGTCTATCCCCGCCCCCGAACCCAAGTCCAATATAACGTTACCCGGCGTGATATTTGCCATTCCGGTAGGGTTACCACAGCCCAAACCAAGATTAGCTTCGGCAGTTTGTCCCAGTTCATCATCCGAATAGCCGATACTTTTAGCAATTTTGTTATTAGCAACCTTCTTACTACAGGCGCAACTATTACCACAACAACCCGAACCGCTTATTGTGACTATTTTGCTGTAGTGTTTCTTTACAATTTGCTTAATGTTTTTCTTTAGCATGCTTCTATTCTCCCTATTAAACTATTTCATTTTGCATCATGTTGATTGTACTATAATGCCAGGAGTTATCATACCACATAACCACGCCATGGCTATTAATAACGCGAAATGATCCGAACTAGCAATCAACCACCCACCACTCGGGTGACTTTTTATTTGTTATCCCTTCATTGCGAGGACGACGAGTCATCGAGGCGGACGTGGCAATCCCATTGAAAGCAAAAATGACTCGCCATCGCTGAAGAGTAACGGGATTGCCGCGCTCGCAGACTCGCTCGCAATGACGGGCGTGTTAAGGGTTCGCAATGACGATTTCTGATCGGCTCACTTGCAGCTGGGCATCCTTCCTTGTCCCGTTTTTCCTTTGTTCCTTCTTACTTCATACTTATCCTATATCCCAGTCTCCTGGCTGCCACCCTCGCGTTTGGCGCGCTCAACTTGATTGGTAACACGCCGTTCACGATGACGCTCGGCCACACGCAGACGCACCATCTCTTTTTCCAGTGCGCTGGCTACAGCCGCGTATTCTTCTTTATTTAATCGTTCTTCTTTTAATGACTCTTGGGCGCGATCGCGAGCGGCCTGGGCGCGGGCTAAGTCAATCTCTTCGGCGCGTTCGGCCGTTTGGGCTAAAACGACTACCCGGTGCGGCTGGACTTCGATGAAGCCACTCGAAATGGCCATGAATTCTTCTCGGCCATCGCGCACAATTTTAACTCGTCCGGCTTGCAAGGTGCTAACCAGCGGAATATGATGCGGTAAAACCGTAATCTCGCCCTGGCCGGTCGGCAAAGACACCTGATCGACTTCAGCCGCGTAAACAGTGTGTTCGGGTGTGACAATTTCGAGTTGAACCTTTTCCATATGCTTGGTTGCGTTGGTAAATTATCCCTGCCCGACTTCGTCAATCGTACCCTTCATATAGAAGGCTTGTTCAGGTTTATCGTCATGTTTTCCGTCCAATATTTCTTTGAATCCACGGATTGTCTCGGCCAGTGGAACATAGCGGCCGGGAATGTTACTAAATGTTTCCGCCACATAGAAAGGCTGCGACAAGAAACGCTGGATCTTGCGCGCCCGAGCCACGGCTAGCTTGTCTTCGTCCGACAATTCTTCGATTCCGAGAATGGCGATGATATCCTGCAAGTCTTTGTAGCGCTGAATTACCTTCTGTACCCGCTGTGCCACCGCGTAATGTTCTTCGCCGACAATCAACGGATCCAGCGCGGTCGAACTGGAATCAAGAGCGTCCACGGCTGGATAAATACCCAGTTCCGACAGACTGCGCGACAATACCACAGTGGAATCAAGGTGGCCGAATGTCGTGGCTGGCGCGGGATCGGTCAAGTCATCGGCCGGTACGTATATGGCCTGGACGGATGTAATCGAACCCTTTTTGGTTGAGGTAATACGTTCTTGCAGCTCACCCATTTCAGTTGCCAGGTTCGGCTGATAACCAACCGCCGATGGAATACGACCCAACAGGGCCGATACTTCGGAACCGGCTTGGGTAAATCGAAATATATTGTCGATAAACAGCAATACATCCTGTTGTTCTTCATCACGGAAATACTCGGCAATGGTCAGGCCGGTTAAACCCACCCGGAGGCGGGCTCCTGGCGGTTCGTTCATTTGACCGAAGACGAGGGATGTTTTTGATAGTACACCGGACTCTTTCATTTCATTGTACAGCTGATTGCCCTCGCGAGTCCGTTCGCCCACGCCGGCAAAGACCGAGTAACCGCCGTGCTCGGTCGCGATATTACGGATTAGCTCCATCACCACGACAGTCTTACCCACACCGGCACCGCCAAACAAACCGACTTTGCCGCCTTTGATGATCGGGCAGATCAAGTCGATGACTTTGATACCGGTTTCCAGCACTTCGGTTTTAGTGGATTGTTCGGTAAACTCCGGCGCCGCCCGGTGAATCGGCAGAGTCTTGGCGGTAGTAGGTGCCGGCTGGTCATCAATCGGCTGGCCGAGTACATTAAACATACGACCCAACGTCTCTTTGCCAACCGGCACCGAAATCGGCTTACCGGTATCTACTACTTCCATGCCCCGGCTCAATCCGTCGGTGGCTCCCAGAGATATAGTGCGAATTCGATTTGAACCCAAACCCGAGTGCGCCTCGAGCACAATTACGGATTTATCCGGACGGGTTATCTCCAGTGCGTTATAAACGGCTGGTAATTCATCTCCGAATTGCACATCTACGACTGGTCCAATAATTTGTACGATTTTACCCTTGTTCATAGCTTGTTAGTGATTATATCAGTAATGTATTTAATGTTTTTAATTATTGATTAACTTTCCAATACCGCTCTTGAGGCTGAAATTTCTGCTAAGTCCCGAGTGATATTCGCCTGTCTGGCTTGGTTGTAGTATAGTTGTAAATCACTCATATATTCTTCCGCATTATCGCTGGCATTGCGCATCGCCATCATACGAGCCGAATGTTCCGAGGCATTCGATTCCAGTACCGCCTGATAAATTTGTATCTCGACAATACTCTGCAGCATTAGACCCAACACTTCATCTGGCGAAGGCTCGAATAGATATTCGCCCATTTCGTCTTCATTTGCCTCCTGACTGTTTGGTTCAGCAACATCGATCACGGCCTTTCGTTTTTCGATTGGCAGTAGCTGCCGCATTACCGCCTCTTGTTTCAGAGCTGACTTAAAATCGGTATAGGCGATCCAAACCCGGTCGTATTTTTCGGCTTTGAAGTCGTCAATCAATAATCGGGCGACAGGAAATATTTCTGAGGTATTGCTGACCACGTCCTGTTTTTCAAATTCCGCCACGATTGGCAGGCCTTGTCGCAGCAAAACGTCACGACCGCGCCGTCCCATTACGATGAAATCAACTGGTATGCCCGCTTTCACAGTTGCCTGATATTTTTCTATCGCTAGTTTAGTAATTTGCTGATTAAATCCCCCGCATAATCCGCGATTGGACGTGATCAGCAGAATGGCTTTACGGCGAATGGACTTATTGCGCCGCAACAAGGCATGCAACCTTCGATCAGTTCGTTGCGCTAGATTTTGCACAGTCATCCAGGCCAGGTTTGCATAGCTCCTTGAAGACTGCACGGCCTGGACCGCCCGGCGCATCTTGGCAGCAGCCACCAGCTCCATCGCCTTGGTGATCTGCTTGGTGCTGGAGATTGAGCGTAGCCTTCTTTTTATGTCTCGAGTATTGGCGGGCATTTAGAATTATTTTACCTGAGTTGTTTGAAACGAAGCTTTGTACTCCACGATGGCGGCTTGTAAATCTTTTTCCAGATCGTCGGTCAGCTCACCAGTACTTAACAATTTTTCATAAACGTCCTGGCGCTGGCTGGTGACGTACTGCAGCAGCCCAGTCTCGAACTCAACCATAGATTCTACGGCTACATCATCGAGCAATCCGTTAATCGCGGCATAGAGTATGACGACCTGTTTCATCACCGGCATAGGCACATATTGAGGCTGTTTCAATATTTCGGTGATGCGCTTACCGCGTTCCAATTTTTGCTTCGTCGCATCATCAAGATCGGAACCGAATTGAGCAAAGGCGGCGAATTCACGGTATTGAGCCAGATCGAGACGTAATTTTCCGGCCACTTTTTTCATGGCTTTTTTCTGAGCCGCCGAGCCGACACGAGAGACTGATAAGCCAACGTTCAAGGCCGGCCGAACGCCCTGGAAAAACAAATCAGATTCTAGATAGATCTGCCCATCGGTGATGGAAATAACGTTAGTTGGGATATATGCCGAGATATCGCCAGCTTGGGTTTCAATAATGGGCAGCGCGGTCAATGACCCGCCGCCGTATTTTTGGCTCATCTTGGCAGCCCGTTCCAGCAAACGTGAATGGAGATAAAATATATCACCGGGGAAAGCTTCGCGTCCGGGCGGCCGGCGCAGTAATAATGATATTTGGCGGTAAGCCACGGCGTGTTTCGAGAGATCGTCGTATATGACCAACGCGTTCTGTTTGTTGTCCCGGAAATACTCGCCCATCGCACAACCGGCAAACGGCGCGATAAAACTCAGGGCGGCCGCATCTGAAGCCGATGTCACGACTACGGTGGTATATTTCATAGCGCCGCGCCGCTCCAATTCTGCCACAATCCGGGCGATTTTGGATTCTTTCTGTCCGATGGCCACATAGATGCAAAATACGTTCTGATCATGCTGATTGATAATCGTATCGATGGCAATGGCGGTTTTACCGGTTTGACGATCGCCAATAATCAACTCCCGTTGACCGCGGCCGATTGGAATCATCGAATCAATCGCTTTGATGCCGGTTTGTAATGGCGTATCCACCGCGGCACGAGTCACTACGCCCGGCGCGATTTTTTCAACTGGACTGTATGATTCTGCCTTGATCGGCCCCTTGCCATCAACAGGCTGTCCTAGTGGATCAATTACCCGGCCAATTACGCCCGAGCCCACCGGTACTTCCAGGATGCGGCCGGTGGATTTTACCTCATCGCCTTCTTTAAGATGGGAAAATTCTCCCAGAATAATCGCGCCAATTGAGTCTTCTTCCAGGTTTAGAGCCACACCGATGGTGCCGCCGGGGAATTCTAACATTTCCTGGGATTGTACCTTGCCTAATCCAGCCACGCGCGCTATGCCGTCGCCCAGCTCAATTATGCGTCCAATCGTGGATACTGACACAGTATCGTTGAACTGTTCTATTTCTTTTTTCAAATTCTCGATGACGAAATCTTTGGTGCTGGACATAATAGTATGATCCTTTTGATAAATATGCGTAAATTATGAATTGACCATTTTGGACCTAAGGGTTTGCAGTAGGCTTTTGACACTGGCATCAATCACTGTATCTTTAACCTGGATAGTAAATCCGCCAATCAAATCTGGATCTAGTTTCTCCTCAATTTCCACTTGATAGCCGAAAGCGCCTTTTAATCGATTGTTAATATCTTGTATGGCGCTGTCTGATAATTTTTTTACCGTGGTAACTTGCGCCAGGTATCGACCCGTTTTCTCTTGGAATAATAAATTGTATTCTTGTATAATCCGATCTTTGAGATTCAATTGATGGCGACGTAGCAGCAAAGTTGTAAACCCCTTTATTACAACGGGAAGTTCGGCCTTCGACTTACCCTCGGTCACCTGATCGAGCAAGTGGGCGTATTGTTTGGCGTTAAGCTTTTTCATTACTTATTTTCCTTTATCTGGGCTAACGCTCTATCTACGATTGCTTTTTGAGTCTTATCATCCAACTTCTCCTGAAGTATTTTTTCAGTCGCCTGAATCACTAAATCGGCTACTTCCTGCTTCACCTCTTTCAGCATGGTCAGCTTGGCCTCGGTAATTTCCTGTTTTGCTCGGCTGATTATTTCCTCTACTTCAAGACCGGCCGCCTGTAAGCGTTCGGCGCGCGTCCGCTCAGCCTGTTCGCCAGCCTGAGTAATGATCGACTGGCCTTGCTGCCGGGCGGCATTTAATATTTCACCTTTGCTTTGCTCGCTGTCTCGTAGATTATCCTCGATCTTCTTGGCGTTGGCCAAACCATCTTCAATAGTTTGAGAGCGTTTTTGCAACATTTTCAATATCGGCCGGTACGCGAATCGGTATAGCACAAACAGCAGAATGCCAAAGTTGATAATCTGCGCGACCAATAATTTCCAGTCAATGCCGAGTTTGTCGATTAATTCCATATTACCTTCACATAATTGTTAACACGTTCACCCGCCTAAATTTTCTGTGAATACTTTGACGGGTTTTCTGTCAGCAACTAAACAAACTTGATAATCAGGGCGACCACCAATGCGTAAATAGCGATGGCCTCAGCGAACGCGATGGCAATTAACATTGGAACCTGAATCTTGCCGGCTGATTCCGGGTTGCGGCCGATCGATTCCATGGCTTTGGCGGCCAGTTTACCGATAGCGAGTGCCGGCGCGAAACCACCGATGGCGATGGTTAGGGCGGCGGCCCACATTTTGACAGCTTCTGTTTCCATAAACTTTCCTTTATTGGTTGCGGCGGCTTACGACGATGGATTGGTGTTTAACGTCGGCGCACCGTAACCGGTTACGAAATAAATAGCTAATTAATGATGCTCCATGGTCGCTACTTCAAAAAATACCAGCGACAAAATGGCGAAAATAAAAGCCTGGATCACACCGACAAACATTTCCAGAAAGTAAAACGGCAGCGGCACGACGAATGGAACCAGGCTGGCAATGATTACCAGCAACACTTCGCCGGCAAAAACATTGCCAAACAACCGGAATGAAAATGATACAATTGTTGCCAATTGATCAATTCCTTCTAATAAACCGATAATCGGATTTTTCAGATTGATAAACCGTTTCGAGTATTTAACGATGCCGATGGTAATAATGCCGAATACCTGCACCATAATGACCGAGATGAGCGCCAATGCCAGGGTTACATTCAGATCTGAGTTAACCGTACGAAATAGCGGCACTAATACATGTTTGCCTTCTTTAATTTCATTAAAACCGATCGTACCAAAACCCGGCAATAGACCCAGCCAATTCGACGTCACTACGAATAAAAATATCGTCACTACCCAGGGAAAGAACCGAATTGATTTCTTGCGATCATGGGTAACACCGTCCATCAAATTCAACCAAGTTTCAAAAATGAATTCAACAATATTCTGCAAACCCTTGGGGACTGATTTGATGCCTTTTCTCTTCAATGACCAGACCAATCCTAGCAAGACAACCACACTAATCCATGAGGCTAATAGTGTATTGGTGACCGGCAATGGTCCGATATTAAATAACTTTTCAGCCGCGAGCGAAATGTGCATATTTAATGTATTTGATCATTCTTTGGGTCGGGCGCTGGCTTTGTTTGGCTCGAAGTACGATCCATTCGGGACATCACCCGGATAGCTTTCATGTAAACTCCCACAGTTGAGATTAACATGGATAAGCCGATGCCGGCGATCATTATCCACGGCTTAGTGCCCAGCCAGCGATCGGCGAAGGCACCTCCAACTGCTAGAACTACGACTGGAATAGCGATGGTGTAGCCAAGTTCCCACGCGAAACGCAAGGCAGACCAATCGCTGTCTGTGTTTTTATCCCTCCGGTCAGACATGCGTACTTGTGATACAGTTATTCACTTCTAATACGACCGTATTTTAAACTATTTTGGCTAATTTTTCAAGCCAAAATATATTATTACTCTAATATTAGCCATATTATTATACAATTGTTAATTTTACTTTTCAGGTAATGACACTATTCTCACTTACGAACAACTCTAAGTAATTACTAGTTCATATTTGGTATGACTCTATATTGGCCAAAGTTGGGATAACTTTTTGACAAATATCAATAAGTGCGCTATACTTAGTTGAGTGTTCAAGAAGTTTGGACATTTTATTTTTCACCGGAGGTACACCGTGAACGATTTGCCAACCCACAGCGCACTTTCACAGGCCAGGGATGAAAACGAAAAAACCCTGGACAACTTACGGGAAGCGTTACGGAAATTCCGTGAAGCCTGCCGCAAATTGGAAGCACAGATTAAGTAGCGTATCTCGACACAACGCAGAAACGATCACCAGGATTTGGCGATCTGTTTTTGCTTTATGGGCATGCTATATGAAACTAGCATTAAGTCTGTCACTCTGAGCGTAGGTAATCCGAAACGAAGAGTCTGGCTCAACTGATCACAAAAAACACCGCGAATTAGACTCCTCCTTCTCGCAAACTTGGCGTCGGAGTGACTAAAATGTGTGATAAGTTGTTTCCCAAGCTCTACTCTTCGTCATCCGGTCGGATCGAAGTGCGGTCTAGCAATGGCAGATCAGCCGCCTCACCCTGTTTGGTTATTTTCAACACGTCTTTATCAACCTTGAGGAATTCCTTGGTGGCGGCATTGTAGCTATTCACGGTTGTATCAAGATGGTTGCCCATTTTTACAAAATAGGTTTCATAGCTTTTTAAATGACGGCCCAGGTTCTCCACGTTTTTCAATATCTCTTTGGTTGATTTTTCTACTTGCAATGCTCGCATTCCTTGCATTACAGTCTGCAAATAGGCCAAAAATGAGGTGGGCGATACAATGATAACGTGGTATTTACGCGCCGCCCGCTGAATCATATTCTCTGTATCTTCTTGAATAGCGCCGATTTTATTCACCAATAAATCGTAGTATATCGCCTCATGTGGAATGAACATAAAGGCGAATTCCATGGTTTTTTCTTCCGGGCGGATATATTTGGCTGTTTCCGTGATCCGCATTTTTAGATCATTGACAAACAGTTTTTCCAAGCGTACTTTTTCGCTTTCATCCCGCTCCCCCGCCAGCCGGTTATAGTTCTCCAGTGAAAACTTCGAGTCAATTGGAATTACCTTGTTCTCGGCAAATACCACCGCGTCGACCGCCTCTCCATCCTTAAATCGGTACTGCATTTGATATGAACCGGGCGGGAGCACATTTTTCAGCACGGTTTCCAAATAATATTCACCAAGAATCCCCCGCTGTTTTGGGTTTTTCAAAATATCCTGCAGGCTCTGAAGCTGGTCGGCAAAATTAACCACCTGGCGGTTGGTTTCATCCAGTTTTGTCAGTCGCTCGGTAACGTCCTGGATAATCTTGGTGCTTTGGCCAAATTGACCCTGGATGGTCTGTTGAACCTGCCGGCTGTGTTCAATCTGATTCTGCTGCAGTGATTGCAGGTCTTGCTTTAACATCATCATTGGATCGCTCATGGCGGCCTGTTTGCGATCTTGGTCTTGTTGTAATCTACGAAATTGCGCCTGAAGAAATGCGATCACGGCCACAAAACCGATAATAAGTAAAACGATGGTGATAATTAGATTTCCGATGTTCATAAATTGAAGGGTTTAATTACGTTATACGATATAACACCATGATAGCATAGCCTCACTAACGTATAATGTCCCACACCTTCTTAATTGCTAGCTTTATCTCAGATATTTGCTCTAGTATTTTTCGGCCTATATCGATACGCTCATGACCCTTGGTGTCTACAAATAAACTAAACGACCTCTCAAATTCCTTGTACAGATCATGCAGACGCTCTATCTCTAATATATCGAAGCCTTGCTCATCATACTGCCGACTTAAGTCAATAAGCTCCCGATTAATGCCCTGAAAAGCTTCGTAGATCTCGCGGTCTAGAGTGCTCTCTACTTCTGTGTTTTCTGTGGCTGGCGAATCGCTTGTTGGCGTTTCTCTATATGACGTATCACGCAAGTTGTGCCTTGCTAGTAACTCTAGTTCATCAAGCGTTTCTTCTACTGAGCCTAGCGATCCTTTCTCTTTCGCCTTTAGAAATTTTCAATCGCTGCGACCTTCACTGTTCCTAATTTCTTCAGGCGTCAGAGGCGTGAATGGAGATTCGGTGTTGTGTGACATCATAATATTTATGCTAGGTTAAACAACTTCGTGGCATTCTCCCCCGTCACCTCGATTATATCATCTATCGACTTTTGGCGCAGTTCAGCCACTTTGGCGGCCACGTACTTTACGAATACTGGCTCATTGCGCTTACCCCGTCGCGGCACAGGCGCTAAATAGGGCGCGTCGGTTTCGATCAACATCTTATCCAACGGCATCGTTCGCGCCACATCCAACAACGCCTCGTCCTTGGTAAACGTAATTATGCCGGTAAAACCAAGATGGAATCCTAGATTTAAGAACCTTTGTGCTAATGCGGAGTCGCCTAGAAAACAGTGGATTACTCCCCGATGTACCGGTCCAATTCTTTCCAGCTCGATCAACAGATCCTCATAGGCGTCGCGACAATGCACAATCACGGGTAAGTCTTGTTCGATAGCCAGACTATATTGTTCGGTAAATATTTCCTTTTGTCTGGCGATTACCTCCGCATGATTTGCGCCGTCAGGTAGCCGGTAGTAATCCAAACCAATTTCGCCGATTGCGACCAAGTGCTGACGATGGTCTCGAGCGAATGTTTTGATTGCCGAATAATCATAATCGGTATCAGCCAAATGTATCGGATGAAAACCAACCGCTGCGTACAATCGTCCAGGATATTTTACAGCCAAATCA
Organism: Patescibacteria group bacterium; assembly: GCA_041661625.1. Lineage (NCBI taxonomy): Bacteria > Patescibacteria group bacterium. The sequence goes on from JBAZUB010000001.1 coordinate 199,310, forward strand.
ATCGCCAACTGGCTATTATCCAGTCGCGAAGCGGGATTAACTACTTTCATATCAGCCGCGATTACCCGATCTATCACATCCGCTCGGTCGGGATCGTAGGCTTTGAAATTCAGATGCGCGTGGGTATCGATCAGCATATTTACGATACCACCGAATCAACCAGCTTCGGCAAAACGAAATTAAACAGGTCGGCTATCCTAATTAGAAACTGGGCAAATTGCGATGCCGCCACCGAATCGGAAAAAACCGATGGACCGATGAAAGACTCCGCCGTCTTGATCACAATGCCGACCACGATAAATCCCTCAATCAAACCCAGCAGCGCGCCGCTGATTCGATTCATAATCGAGAAAAACGGTATGAACTTGAGCCATTGAAAGGTCTTAGCCAGCACCCAGACAAACAGGCCGACCAAACGATTAATTACCAGGAATATAATCACAAAAGCGACTACGGCAGCGGCGGCGTGATTCTTGAAAAATATCGGCTCCAGCCAAACCGCCAGATCGGCATAATTACGGATGGCGATGTAATAGCCGACAAACGTACCCAATAGCGCACCCAATGTCTGAAATAACCCGGCAAAAAACCCAGCCGCGACAAAACCACCGATAAACACAAGCAATAAGATGTCGAAGGTGGCCATGAGTTTGAAACGTTATTCTATGAGTGGATTATACCACTTCTAATGTCTTCACGAAACCGCCGCTTTGTAACGTATTCAAGTTGACAATATTACCAAATTGCCTTACATTGCCATATCGTTCATTTTTACTAAGGTTATAGCTTTATCGCGAGGACGCTTCCCCGCTATTAAGCTGTAGCCTTCCGATAGGTTTCAGCCCGCGACCCGACAGACGGGCCTCGGACCTTTCAACTCCAACGCACGCACACAAGCTAATAACTTGTAGATGACGATGCACGGAGGGGAAAATGTTGATCGCATTCTTGCTTCTGGTGGTACTGGTGTTGGCACTGATCTTTGTGCCATACTTCAGAAACCGGCACAACCAACAGAACAGTCAGCGGTTCCTGGACCGGATCTATCGGGTGAATGGGTCTGTGGTCTACCACAGGCTTACCAACCAAAGATCCTGCGCGTTCGCTATGTCTGACGCCGGTTCGGTCTTGGACAGGCAACGCGGGGAGACGTACAGGGTGTACACCGCCGGAATGATCGTTGTATATGCCTTGGCTGACCAGGCCATCATCAACGATGTCATCAGGTTGTTCACCCGGGGTGACAAGATATCTCCTGAGGATATCGACCTCGCTAAGAGGGTCCTGTTCCGTCAGGATCACATGATGTATGTCCCGTTCCCCTACGGGAAAAAAGAACGGTGCGGGATTCACTATATCGAGTTTGACACGGTGAGTGAAGAAGCGGCCGCCCAGCGTCTCTACAGAGCCCTGGTAGCCCGCAGTCAGCAGTAACCATTATCTTTCCATCGGATCAATGACGATCCCAGCCGCGCGCATACTGTGTCCGCGGCTTTTCTATTTATTTTGTGTAATAGGCCGTGAAATAACTGGTCACCTCAGATAATTTTGACTGCCCAGTTACCTTGGCTGAATTTGTGTTTTCCAGTATGACCAACTCTTTAGATTGTCGTAGATGTACGTATTCCAAAACGGTGCGCATAGTCGGCTTTGAATCAACATACATTTCCTCGACACGATTCGTATTCAAACTTGTTAACGCTGTTAAAGTGACAGCATCCTGCCGATCGGCCTCATCAGACGTGAGATAATGGGAAAAATCAGCACTAGCAATAACAAGTGCGTCTGATGGTAGAAGTACGTTCAGCTGTTTTGCTAAGCTGATTTGATTGGTTTCGCTTGCTGTATTTTTCAGAATGATCGGTACGAACTTTGTGTTTGGCCAGGTTCGCTTGATAAATGACACTTCGGCCGATATGGAATGTTCTTGTGTAAATATTCGTTCATCAACATTTACTAATCCCGAATCAACTAATTCACCAATTAACTCTGTGTCTCGATTTAATATTCCGTAGGGCGTGTTCCAATCACCGTTGGAAGTTAGAATCGGTCCATTGCCAATCTCGTTATGATTGGGGCCGACCACCACTACCACGCTGGGTTTTAATTCTTGAACGCCATCAAACCAGCGCGCAATTTGATGCGATGCCAGCAAGTGATGCGGAATAATCCCGGCCACTACAACAGTCTGTTCGGCCACTGGCTGGTTACCGGTAAAGGCGCGATCGAAAAAAGCTCGATCCATCGAGTAGGAACGCTGAACAATACCACCCGGATTGGAGGTATTGTTCTTGTTTGTTTCGATTGTTTTAGCTGGCCGCGCACAACCAGTCAGTGTCAGCAATATTGCGCTCAATAGCGCCAGCCGTTTCATCTTTAGCGATGTAGCGCGCCGCCCCACTCAACGACGGTAAAGCCTTGGCGTACGGGAGTTTTGATTGTCAGGGGCTGTACCGAAATGGGCGCGTCCAACGGTTGATAGTCCATGAATACCCGAATAACCTGATCCGGCTTCGGTGTCACCGTCAGCGGTGCCAGCTGATCGAATACCGGCTGGTCGATGAATGTGACAAATGCATAAGGTTTTACTTCCATTTTTGCCTGCCAGAAATCGATGAAGTCGGCACTTTCTTGGTTGTTCAATCCCAGTAAAGCCAGTTTTTCTTTCAAGAATTTATTGACATCTTTTCGGGCCACGACAAATCCGCGATCGGGTAGTTGATAATTCAATCCGATTCCCTCCCAGAACAAGTAGGGATAATACGCGCCGTCTTCGGTAGTCAGCTGGCCGCTTGGTTGGGCGGTCACAGTCCAGCCATTTTCGGGATAGGATGGTTCGGTTATGGTCAATCCGCCTGATGGTTGGACTTTGACATTAACTTTCGTGGTATGTTCGGGGTATAAGTAGATAACTGGCTTGCCGCATTCCACGCCCGGCTGATAGGTCATGTTTCGAAACGCGATCCAGTGCCCTAAAGGTTCCTGCCAGAATATCAAGGGGTGGTTCTGCGTATATACTTCGTAAGTTGGTTTTTCTTCACCCTGCGGCGGATACACCAAGTCGTATGTATCTTTCAGCTCTTTAGTGTTTGAATCGACATATTCATAGATCTTGTCACCAGCCGATGTCTGTCCGGTAACTTTCAATGCCGCCAATCCACCCAATGATTCAGTCGTGCGAAGATCCTGGCAACTGGCAAAACCAGCACAGCCGTGATTAATGTCTCTAGTCTGATATTCCACCGTATTCGCCTGGCCGTTGTTCCAAGTAATCAGTGGCGTAAATAGGTTTGAATCAGCTGGAAATTCACTATTTATCGTTTCTACCTTAGCAAAGTTAACTTTGACGTGATATCTTTTAATTAGGCCATCAGCCGTTTTAATAAAGAAGCATTTTCCGTCTTGATCCAGATACACATCCCCCAATTTAGCATCCGTAAATTGCTTCTCGGTCTGGGTTAGGCCGGTAAATCTCGTAATAGTATCGTAGGTCTGCTCTACTAACAAGATATCTGAATTCGGGATCTTTATTTCCGTGGGGTAGTCTAATTCTGTAATACTTGAGCTGGTATCCTTGGCGATATTGATCCCCTCGGGCTGATAATCATTCAGGCCCATCAGATACACTAAAGTTTGGCCCTGACTGTCGTAAATAGCCCGGAATAGAGTCGGTCCAGACGCAGGGCCATCTTCGGTTTCATAGATATTAAGCAGTACCTTATCTTTGTAGACACCGTTTGTGACCGTGCCAACTTTTTCATAGGTTCTGCTTTGTACCCCAACCGCTCCGATAAAAGGATCGTTGATCAAATTAAATTCGGCTGGCACCGTATCCCAGTTGATTGACAATTTATAGCCGTTCTTAGCGATGGCTTTTTGTGATGCGGCAAAGTCCGCCAGGGAAATTGTCGGCACTGGATCGACAAATGTTAGGCTGCCAATGATTGCGTTAATCTCAGCTTCATGACGCGACGTCGAAGCCTGGTCGCCACCAATGTTAATTTCATAAACCCGGTTGCCGCGTTGTATGTAGCTATACCGTGTGATAGCTGTGTCGGTATGTGAATTACCGTTGACATCATATGTCGAACGGTATGTAGACAATAGGGTCCAGGCAGCCTGGCCATTGATGGTTATTTGGGTTGGGGACGATATGGTGTAGTTATCTTTTTTTAATGAGTTGGCGTGGGTGGTCACCCAGTTTTGCAATGATCCGGTGTTGTTGTAGTATTGCACCGAACCATTCAAGTTGTCGGTATAATCGGCATTAGAGTAACTAAATAAGGCCAGGGTTACCTGCTCCTGGTTGCCCATGCCATAAATATCACCCGTCCAAGTGTCGGGCAGCTTGAAAGTGAAACCGTGATCTAACCGCTGAAACGTAATCGTTTTGGTCAGCGTTGTGCTGGCAACCGAAGTTCCATTGGTGTTGAGATTCCCGTTGCTTTGGTTTGTGTTCGTATTATTAACCGTATTGGTATTGTTAACGGTGGCATTGTCCGATGGTTCGGCGTCTTTATTCGACAAATAGAAGAAATACGCCGCGGCGGCAATGCCAAGCGCGATTACAATAATCAGATAAATCCAGGACTTGGGTGTGGATTTTTTTAATCCCGGCAAACCCGACGCGAGATTTTGATTGTCCATATGTATATTTAAAATAATATTATGTCAAACGAGGGAACAATCCCTCAAGTTTTTTTACTTTCGGGCCGGATAACTGTTGAGTGATTTTCAACGATGTCTCGGGCAGAAACGGTCTCAGGGCCGCCGCAACTTCGCGTATTCTTCCCGCTGTGATTGTCAGTACCTGCGCGATTTTCTCGGTCTGATCGGTACCCAGCTTCCATGGCGCCTCAGTGTCGAGATACTTATTGGTATCGGCGATATAAGCCCAGATATCTTTTAGACCTTGGTCAAACGCCAAACGCCCCAGGCTGGCCGAAACACGCTGTACTAATTCCGAACCCTCAATATTTTTTACAACTGTTAGCGCCACGTCATGCTTTTCTATTAGTTTCGCCGTTCGGCTAACCAGATTTCCCAGACCATTGGCCAGATCGGCGTTGAACTTTTCCGTAAATAAACCGGCTTTGACATCGCCATCCTGGCCGAATGGGAATTGGGTTAACAGCAGGTAGCGCGCACCGTCAACACCGTATTTTGTCACCAAATCGTTGGGATCGATTACGTTGCCGATCGATTTGCTCATCTTGGCACCATCGATTGAAAAAAAACCATGCACATACAGCCGTTTCGGCATTGGTTCGTTAACGGCCATCAATAGCGCCGGCCAATAGATGGCGTGGAATTTCAAAATGTCTTTGGCCATCAAGTGTAAATCAGCCGGCCACCATTTGGCATAATCATCAGCATCATCACCGTAACCAATTGCAGACAGATAGTTTATCAGAGCGTCCACCCATACGTAACAATGCTGTTTAGCGTCGAATGGTAACCGGATCCCCCATTCCACGTGTTCGCGCGAGACAGAAAATTCCGGCAGTTTTTGCTTGAACAATCCCAACACCTCCAGCTTGCGTTCGGGCGGTTCAATCAGTATTTCATCGTTGCGAACTAATTCCTCGACTTTGGATAGATAGTCGTTCAGTTTGAAAAAGTAGTTATCTTCTTTTATCTTCTTCGGGATTGTCCGATGATCGGGGCATTTTCCATCGACTAACTCCGAGTCGTTCATAAATCTTTCACAACCGACACAATACAATCCTCGATATGTATCCTTGTACAACGCATCGCGATCGTGCAGCTTCTGAAGAAACTTAATCACCGCCGTCTCGTGTCGCTCGTCGGTGGTTCTAATGAAGTAATCGTATTTGATATTGAGATTTTTCCAAGCCAGTGCGAAGAGCTCCGCAGTCACGTTCGCAAATTCCTGCGGTGTCTGGCCGGCCGCAGCGGCACTGGCGGCAACCTTGGCGCCGTGTTCGTCCGTACCGGTCAGAAAGAAAACATCCTGTCCAGTCAGGCGATAGTGTCGCGCTAACACGTCAGCTGCCAGCGTGGTATAGGCAGATCCAATGTGTGGTTTGTCATTAACGTAGTAGATTGGGGTGGTGATGTAGAATTTATTCATTGAATTCGGCATCATTTGTGATAAGAAGAGGCTTCTTTCTTCAGTTTTTCTAGAATTTTTGGATATATTTCTCTGCCTTTCGTAGTTTTTATTCTTCCATCCAGCTCATCATCCCATCGTCTAAAAAGTTTACTAAAACTTTCTGGTTGATATTTTTCATTTAGGTGCTCAATGCACAACTTACTTAGATTATCAGAGTCTACGATTATTTCTTCGTCATCCTTTTCTGATTCATGCTTGTCCGCCGCAGCGATCAATCGATTAATTACTAGAATATCACTATCGTCATATTCTAAATTGTGTAAAATTCTTGTTACTAACCTTGATGAATTTTCCGCAGCTTGTGGTTCCAGCTTAAGCATTTCATCAAAATCAATCTTTCCTTTTGGGGCTATTCCTGACCAACCAATGTCGTGAATATACGCCGCGGCTGTCAGTAAATGCAGGTCACTTCTTCCAGCCCCTAACTCTTTTACCCACCTTACTACCCTAAGCGCGTGTTCCCAGTCCCCGGATCGGGCTGAGTCTAAATACGGTTTAGCAATATCGATAAGTTGTTGTTCTCTGGATTCCATTGGGTAATGATATTCTTGTGATTTTTCTCGTTCTTACTACTTCGTTGATGGAAACCTAAAGGTTTCCGCTACTCTTTATCTATTTGGCACCAACTATTACGACAAACTCGCCTTTTTGGCTCTCGGGATGTGATTTCAAACGTTCCAGACACGCGCCAACTGTTTCGCCAATGCGTTCTTCGAACTTTTTGGTCAGCTCGCGGGTGATCACCATCGGTCGGTCCGGTTCCAACAACTCATTTAATCGTTCCAGCGTTTTCATAATCCGGTGGGTTGATTCGTAGAAAATATTCGTTTCATCATTAGCCGCAATTTGCTTCAATAGTGTCTCGCGACCTTTTTTGTGGGGCATAAATCCCAGAAAAGTGAACCGATCGGTTGGTAATCCGGAAATACTGGCTGCCGCCACCAATGCGCACGGTCCTGGAATGGCCGAAATCTGAACGCTCCCGTCGGTTTGTTCGATCACTTGACGCACCAACAAATTACCGGGGTCATTAACGCCGGGTGTGCCCGCGTCCGATACGACCGCTACCGTTTCGCCTTTTTTCAAATGATCAATCAGCTGTCCGACTTTGGTTTGGTGGCTGTGTTGATGATAGCTGATTAATGTCTTGCGAATACCCAAATGCTCCAATAGCCGAATGGTATGGCGGGTATCTTCACAGGCGATTATGTCAGCTTTCTTTAATATTTCCGCCGCTCTAGCTGTTATATCGCCCAGGTTGCCGATCGGCGTGGCAACTATATACAGCTGCCCGGACATTAGGGTTCGGCCTCTTCCAATTGACTTTCTCTCTCCTTCTTCTGCCCAAAAAAGTCGCTGGTGAAAACCTGAATGATTGCGGCCGTCGGTACAGCTAGCATAACCCCAATAATCCCGCCCAATCGAGCGCCAATCAGCATGGCAATTATTACAATCACCGGGTTCAGGCCGGTAGATTTTTGCATCACTTTAGGCACAATCAGCTGGTTCTCCAGTTGCTGAATTACGATATACAGTATCAGAACCAGTAACGCCTTTATGGGTGATTGCGCAAAACTAAGGAACAGCGCCGGCACGGCGGCCACCACTGGACCGACAAAGGGAATAAACTCGAAGAATCCAGCAATCAAGGCCAGCACTAGAGCGTAATGAACTCCCAAAATAGTCAGACCGATGTATGAAACAATAAAAATAATTACGCAGAGCAACAGTTGGCCGCGCAGCCAGGACCCCAATTTAAGCGATATCCGATTGGTTAGCTGGGCCAAATATGGCTGGTATTGTGCCGGGGCAATGGACTGAATAATCTTCTTTCCGTTGTTGCGCTCCTGGCTCAAATAAAACGTAATCACCATAATACTCAGAAAAGACGCAAATCCACCGAACACCGTGACCAGTCCCGAGAAGATGCCGCCGGCCACCTTACTCAAACTGTTATTGACCGTCTGTAAGGACTGCTGAATACTATTGACTAGGCCGCTCTCCGGGCTGACGTTCTTCAGACGTTCGAAGCCTTGAATAATTTTGTCATAATATTGTGGGAAGGCCGATATAATTTGTCCGATTTGTTCGGTCAGCGGTGGGATAATCAATATTACTATCAAGCTGAACAAACCGAGCAATATCGCGTATAAAAATATTGTCCCGACCACACGGGGTATCTTGCGTTTTTCCATCCAGTCGACCCAGGGAGTGATACCCGCCGTTAATATTAACGAAACGAACAGGATCCCGATAACATTGCGAATTACATAAAGCAGCCACAATCCAATCAGGATAAATATGATTTTTAAGATTGAGCTGGTCGAAATACTGAGATTTTGGGTGGGCCGTTCGGACATGGGTCGTTTTTATTGGCTCAATTATACCAGTTTGCACCTATTCGAGCAAATTAGAGCGATTTTTTGATAGTAGACAGTAATTCTGCCTTGTTGCCCCCCGGACCGATCAGTGCCAACGATAGGGCTGACCGGCGGAAGATAGAATTAGCCACCCGCTGAATTTGTCCCGCGGTGACAGCTTCTAATTTTCGATAACGCTCTTCCGGCGTGAGGATCTTCTTCTTGAAAATCTCCTGTTGGCCATACCACGATGCCAAATGACCCGTATCCTCCAGATCCAACAGCATCCGACCGCGTAAATACTCGCGGGCTTGTTTCAATTCTTCGGCCGTAACAACCGCGTCTTTGACACGCTTCAACTCATCCAATATCGCCGCTACCGCCTGATCCAGCCGCGACTTGTCTAAGCCGGCCTGAATTACAAAGGTGCCGGTATCTTCATACCCGTTGGCGCTGGCTTTGATAAAGTAACACAGCCCCCGCTTCTCCCGAATGTTTATGAATAATCGCGAGCTCATATTACCGCCGAGTATCACGCTCAAAAGTGCCAGTGCGTAGATATTTGAGTCGTACATTGATAACGCGAGGAACCCCAGACATAACTGTATCTGCTCCGTTGTGCGTGACATAATTATCAGGCGTGGAATTGTTTGTTTGGTCAGACTGGTGGCTGGCGCTGGATGGGTCTTAGCAATGTTTAAATGATTGAAGGCCCGAGTAATCATCTGAGCGGAACGCGGCGGTATTTTGCCAGCCATAACTACCACCATATTTCGGGTGTGGTAGTGCCGGTCACGATACGACAATATTTCCCGCCGGGTCACGGTACGGATCACCTGGCGTGGACCGGCAATCATTTGGCCCAGTGGATGTTGTTTGCCAAACACAGTTGATTCGAAAATATCCTCGATAAACATAATCGGGTTATCTTCGTACATATTAATTTCTTCGACAATCACGCCCCGTTCCCGATCGATTTCAGCTTTGTCAAACTTCGAGTGCTGCAACATATCCGACAGCACATCCAGCGCCATCGGCAGTTTATTGGCTTCAATTTTGATATAGTAACCCGTGTGATCCTTGCCCGTGAATGCATTGTATTCGGCACCGACCGCGTCCAATTCTTTTGAGATATCCCGTGTGGTCGGCCGCCGCGTGGTACCTTTGAACATTAAATGTTCGATAAAATGCGACACGCCATTAACTGATGGCGGTTCGTGGCGCGAACCGACTTTTGTTAATACCAACAGCGTTACCGTGGTAGCGTCTTTTAGCGGCACCGTGATCAAACGTAAACCGTTCTTTAGAACCTCTTTCTTATATCCCATCGTATTGTTTGGCTAGATAATCATTAATCTCGGCGATTGGCACTCTCACCTGCTCCATCGTGTCGCGATCGCGCACCGTGACAGCCTTATCCTGCTCGGTTTCAAAATCAACCGTAACACAATATGGCGTACCGATTTCATCCTGGCGGCGATACCGTCGGCCAATCGATGCCACATCGTCATAGGCGCACATATACTTTTTTCTCAGCTCATCGCAAAGCTTCTGGGCCTGACCCGCTAGCGGTTCTTTTTTTGACAATGGCAGTACGGCCACTTTGTATGGCGCCAAACTCTTGTGCAACCGCAACACGACTTCATTTTCCTTGTTGCTTTCAGTGGTGGTGGTACGCCCGCCCTCAATTTCTTCGTAGGCATCAATCAAGAAAGCCAGCGCGGATCGCTCAACACCGAATGACGGCTCAATTACATATGGTACGATTTCAGCCGCATCATCTTTGTACTTTAAACCGTGCGCCTTGAGATCAAAGTCGGTTCGGTTGGCAATGCCAATCAACTCGCCCCAACCCTTGTCAAAGGGCCAGTGATATTCCAGGTCAATCGTGGCTTTTGAGTAGTGAGCCAGTTCCGCTTTGGCCTGCGGCTGTTGACGCAAGTGTTCGGATTTCATACCTAAATCGTGGAACCATCGTATGGCTTCTTTCACCCAATAATCAAACCATTTATCATCCTCGCCGGGTTTGACGAAATACTCCAGTTCCATTTGTTCGAATTCACGCGATCGGAAAATAAAATTTCCCGGCGTGATTTCGTTACGAAATGCTTTGCCAATCTGCGCAATACCAAACGGCAGGCGCTTCCGGCTGGTTTGAACTACTTGTTCGAAGTTAATAAATATATTCTGCGCGGTCTCGGGACGCAAATAGGCCGCTGAACCGCCGTCCTCCACCGGTCCGACCGAGGTTCGAAACATCAGATTAAACTCCCGACCTTCGATGAAATCTTGTCCGTTGCAATTCCGACATTTCTTGTTTTCCAGTAGATCATCCTCCCGATAGCGGCTGTGGCATTTTTTGCATTCTAACAGTTTATCGGCGAAACCTTTGACATGACCCGACGCCTCCCATACTTTTGGGTTGGTAATAATGGCGCTATCTAAACCCACCACATCACCCCGTTCTTGGACAAACTTCTTCCACCAGGCCTTTTTGATGTTATTTTTCAACTCGACGCCCAGCGGACCCCAGTCCCAGAAACCGCTCAATCCGCCGTATTTTTCGGCTGAAGGAAAAATAAAACCCCGCCGTTTGGCGAGCGAAACAATCTTTTCCATGGTGTCGTTTGGTGTCTTCATGCCCGATTTTCCAATAATTACGGATTTAACAAGTATTTAACTCACAAATTATACCTATTTTTGGAATAATGGGCAAATATTGCATTATTGTTATCGTTCATACGAAACATCCGTATACATAAATGGGTATTCTTCTCCAACTTTAACCACGCCGTGTTTTATGGGATTATTGTTGATATATTCCAAGTGGTAAAACAAATCACGTTCATCGCGGATAATGTGGTCGTGGAATGAGGTTTGCCAAGCAAATTTCGTTTCAACCATATTGATGATAGTTACATTCTTCCGTAGGCGAGGATGATCATCCTCGCCTACGTAGTTGTGGGACATTTTTGTGTATGAGTGATCATCCTCACCCACTTGGTATCGGTGAGGTAACCAAATATTGGCGCTTCTTGATGTGTTACGTTTGATATTGTGCATTATTTGTGAAACATTATATTTACCTGCTGGCATGATCATTATATGAAGATGGTCCGGCATTACAACAAATCCATACAAGACGAACCCCATCCACTCTTGCGCCAGGAATATCTTGGACATACAAAGCTTTGCTAATACATTATCTCGAAAATACGGGTAATTTCCCTTGGTTTTGGTAGTTACGAAATATATCGCGTTTTCGACATAAACTCGCTTTTGTGAATTCAAATGCATAAAAACAGGGATTGTCTCCCTGCGGTTTGATTGGCTATAAATTACCAAAAATATATCAAAAATACAATACTCTACAACTCTTCCGCCTTCTCAATCCTAATATACCCGCCCGCCTCCAGCACCGCTACATCGCGCCGGGTTAATTTGCCCTGCAGTAAATAATTGGCCAGCGCGTTGTCGACTGTGTTCTGGATCACCCGCCGTAATGGCCGCGCGCCGTAAAGCGGGTCATAGCCTTGCTCCACCAGCTCCCGCAGCGCCTCATCAGTGGCTTTGAGCGTGATCCCCTTTTCTTCCAACCGTGATACCACTTGGGCAATCAACAATTTGGCGATCTTGAGTAAATCTTCGTGGCTCAGCGGCTTAAACACCATCACGCCGTCAAACCGATTGATAAATTCCGGTGGAAAGTGTTTAGTCAGTTCGTCGTTGATCAGTTCGTCCCGGATCGCGTTCACGGGTACGCCTTCCTTTGTGCGCTGTTGTATCAGCGGAGTCCCGGCATTTGAGGTAGCGATCAGGATCACATTGCTAAAATCGATCGTCCGTCCCAACGAGTCTGTCAATCGGCCTTCGTCCATTATCTGCAGGAAAAGGTTGAGAATATCAGGATGGGCTTTTTCGATTTCATCCAGCAATAACATCGTATAAGGCGTACGGCGGACTGCTTCGGTGAGATACCCGCCTTCGACGCCTCCGCCAGCTGTGTCACCGATCAGGCGGCTGATGCTGGAAATGTCCTGATATTCGGACATATCGAGCCGGACCATGTTCTTCTCGGACCCGAAATACACCTCAGCCACAGTCTTGGACAGCTCGGTTTTGCCCACGCCGGTCGGCCCTAAGAACATGAAATTGGCAATCGGGCGCTTGATATCGCGCAGTTCAGCACGCGCCCGGCGCAAAGCAGCCGCTACCATGCTTACCGCCTCGGACTGATCCACCATGCGTTCGTGGATGCGGTCTTCGAGGTGGAGCAATTTGTCGCTCTCTTTCTGGGTAATAGCCGTAACCGGCACCTTCATCTTCTGGGAGACAATTTCAGCCACGTGTTCGGCGGTGACCATTACGTCTTTTCCGTATGTTCTGCGTACGTAAGCCGCAGTTTCTTCTAGTAACCGGACGGCTTTCTCGGGCATATACCGGTCGGCAATGTATCGGCGTGACATGGCGATAACGTTGGCCAGCGCCGCGTAAGTGAAATAAACCTTATTGCGGTACTCCAATTCACCGACTTTTGATTCCAAAACATATGTGGTGCGCATCGCGTCCATTTCATCGATGGGCAGTTTCTGCAATAACGCGCTCAACGGACGCTGCTCTAAATAGCGCCGATAGTTTATCGGGTCGGATACGCCAATCACGATCAGAGACAGACGATTAAGATGTTCAGCCAATACGCTGGCTAAATCAAATCCTTTACCGCCCTGCGACGTCACGCCGACTAGATTGTGAATATCATCAATAAATATGATAATGTTCCCCGACCGGCTGACTTCGGCAAAAACATGAAGAAGTCGTTCCTCGATCTCACCCGGCGCCGAGGCTCCGGCCACCAGCTCGCCGATACTGAGACTGACCAGTCGTTTATCCTGGAACATCGGCGGGACGCTTTCCGCGACCATTCGTTGAGCCAACCCAGCAATTATAGTCTTTCGACCCACGCCGGGATTCCCTACCAAAATGGCTCCGCATCCGTTAGTTTCTACAGTCCGAAACAGGATCTCCAAATCGTCGTTACGCCCAACGCAATAATCCAGCCGACCCGACTTCGCCAACATGGTCATGTCAACGCTAAACCGGTTAAGAAACGGCGTTGCCACAGCGGTCATGGACCGATTCATGGCGCCTTTGGGTTTCAATCGGGCGTGTGTGGCGTAATGACGCATGTAGGCGGTCAGTTCGCGTTGAATGTGCACCCACATAACCACATTGCGCATATCATCCAAGTCTATTCCCATATCCACCATAATCGCTTGCGATTCCTTAGTGGTGCGCAACAGAGCGGTCATAATATCGGGCACTTCAACTACTTGGCTGCCTCGTTCAATCGCCTCCTCGAAGGCTATGAACAATACACTCCGGTATTCGTTGGATATTTCCGGATCTGCGCCGGTCTCTTGCTTGGGATATTTGGCCAGCTGTCTTTCGACTTTTTCCTCAACTTGAGCGGGGTTAAGACCTAACCGGGCAAACAACGCTTTCATTGATTTTTGTTCGATCATGACTGACAGCAGGTGCAGCGCGGTCAACTGTTTATGCCGGCGATGCCAAGCGCGCTTGAAAGCCGTATCAACCAGCTCAATCGCCTCACCGGAGTATCGCCCAGATACGCGCACCCAATGTTTTTTGGGCAGCTTTTTAATAAAGTCATAATTTATATCCTGGATCGACGTAATGGCCGTACTATAGGGCTGCGCCTCGGGTTGATAGTGGCGCTGTCTGAAATGGCGATACAGCCAAATTTCCAAAGCTAATATTCCCAGCCAGAATAGAAAATATTCCGGGTCGGATTCTTTCAATAAGGATCGGATGTGCTCAAAGTTAATTTGTGTTTCAGCAAATTTTATTATCCCAAGCGTGATCCCGACCAAAGCGCATAGAATCAGTACGGTATCCACCAAACGGCGCAACATCCGGCCGGAGGATTCCAGCCACAAACTCATGCTGTCTATCGCCCGCCCCCAATACAGCGCCCGCTGATCGTGCCAACCTAGCATTGCCTCACCCCGACAATTCCGACAAACAGTTCTACGCCGACCCTGGGCTGTCTGGCCCAATCCATCGCAAACCGGACAAGCGATTAATCCAAGCGGGTCGGGAGTTTTCTTTTTTGCCAATTGGGAAGCCATTAGATCGCGTTGCGGATAATAAAGACCAGCGTAGCCGGCAATAGTGCTAGCCATCCCAGAACCATAACTACATTAACCAACAAAACTATAAGCATCAAAACGGTAATCAGAGCGTACCAGATCAGACGAATAAAAAAGCTGATCGCCCGTCCACTGCGGGTGTAATCACCATACATAGGCGTAAACAAATATCGACCCAACAGTGTCCAGGCCAGCTGGTTATTGGCATCACGCACGTTATTCCAGGTTTTGCCAGCCACGATCACCAAACCGCCGGTATACCACCAGATCGGAAAATATAGCACGCCTAACACCAGCTCAACAATCGTAATTTTTAGAAATTGGCCTAAATAATTCATATTCGATATTTGTTTGGTGCTGATATTATACCATTTTTTCTGCATCAACTCAAAAATGCAGTGCAATGTCTGACATTACCGGATTTGATCGTGGCTCGACTATTAAATCTGTTCCATCTCGATAGCCTGGCGTATCCGGCGCATTAGCTCCAGATAAAAATTAACGTTGTGTATCGTCGCTAAGCGCAAACCCAATGGGTCGCCAATATTGAACATATGTCTGACGTAAGCCCGGCTATATGTTTGGCAGGTGGGACAGGTACAATATGGATCGATCGGCTTCGCGTCGGCTCGGTAGCTCGATTGTTGAATTCTTACTATCGAATAGAACTTATTAGTCAATCGTGGTTTGGGCTGGCTCCAGACATACAGATAGCCGTGGCGCGCATTTCGTGATGGCAAAACACAATCAAACATATCCGCTCCGGCTCGAACAGCCGCAACGATCTGTTCCGGTCGTCCATAGCCCATGATGTATCTGGGTCGATTTGACGGCAGCAGAGATGCGAACTCTTCGATTATGCGTAACATATCTGTTTCCGGCTCACCTACCGCCAAACCACCCAGCGCAAAACCATCAAACTCTAGTGCCGTGATTTCAACCAGGCTGCGTCGCCGCAGCTCAGGATAGACGGAGCCCTGGACAATACCAAAGGTTAGATTTTTTGATGAGCTAGCCGGCCCGATAGAACGCTTCGCCCATTTTGTGGTTCTGGCAACGGCGTCTTGAGCGGTAGCTTCGCTCGAGGGATAACCAACGCACTCGTCCAACACCATGCGGATGTCCGATCCGATTGTGTCTTGTATTTTTAGAACGCTAGCCGGCGTTAAACAATATTTATTGCCATTGACGGGGTCCTTGAAATCTACCCCCGTACCGGTGATCTGGCGGTGACGGGATAAACTGAACACCTGAAAGCCGCCCGAGTCAGTTAATATCGGGCCGGACCAATCCATAAACTTGTGCAAACCGCCAAACTTACGCAACACAGGCAATCCGGGCTGCAAGAGCAAGTGATACGTATTGGCCAAGATAATGTCCGCACCAATTATTCGCAAGTCCGTGCCGGACAGCGTCTTAACCGAGCCGCGAGTGGCAATCGGCATGAAGGCCGGCGTCGGCACAACTCCGTGCGCCGTGGTCAATCGTCCGATCCGAGCCCGGCTTCGTTGAGATAGTTTTTTTATCCGATAAACCACCCTAATCACCCTGAGAGATTACCTTGCCTCGTTGGGCTCCCGTGGAATCGTTTGGCAAGCTGGTATCAACTGCCGATATTGCTTGTGTAACGCTGACATGAGTAAAAGCATCCGTTCCTTTCAGGCTCGCTTCCGGAATTAATTGTATATATGAGTCAATCTGTTCTTCGACCGGTGAAATCGATATGCTAAAATTGGCTAGCAATGGATCCGTTGATTGCCCGGTCCAAGCCGGCAGTTTATTTAGCCGCCAGCTGACCAATCGCGTATTGGGATCAAATGTCAGTGGCTGGCCGGCATCGACATGTCCCTGCCCCACCCAGGTAATGCTTTCCGGCAATGATAAGCTGATGCTAACATCGTTAATATCGTTAGCACCATTATTTAAAGATAAATAAATCTTATAAGTTGTTGTGCGTCCCACCACCGGTGGAAATGGCCCGCTCCCGATAGCTTTGCCGGACTGGTCATAATATCGCGACTCCATGCCCAACGTAACTTTTGAACTTATCTTAGCCAGAAATCCCTCACCCGTTTTGTTGAACTGGCTGGCCGATATGCCGCTTTTTCTTTGCCCAGTGATACTTGGAGTAATTTTTATCGCCAAATTCGGACGACCAACCAACTCGGCAGGTATAGTTGATTTGAGATTTACTTCGGCGGATAATGTTATAGAATCACCGGGTGAGATGTTGCTGAGTTGATCGACCTCGTTCGCAGACCAACTGAGAATGCCATCTTGGCGCGTAGCCTTTTGTGGATTTACCAAAGTAGACCAATCGATAGCGTCAGTCTTGATTACCTCGTTGTTCGAAAGCAATTCATACTGCCAGGTGATAGTACTTTTGTCTAATTGGAAGTCGCTAGCATTGGTTAGCGCCATTTGCGATGTGAGCGTCTGACCCCAATCAATATTGGCAGTTTCGGTTTGGTTATTTACGGTCATTTTCATTTGGATGTCCTGGCTGACAATCAACACTAGGAAACTTTTTTCCAGCTGAAGTTGAAATTGGCCATTATCGCCGACCAGACTGACCTGTATTTTTACTTCCTGTTGGTCCGATGGATTGCCGGTGAACACGCCCGTTACGCTGATCGTCCCCTTGGCGCCGGCTTTAAGATCATTGATTAACCAATTGCCGTCATTGCCGACATTTGGCTGTGCCGTGTTTAGGACAAAAGAACCCGGCCAGGTGGGCTGGAGTTTGATTTGACCCATAGCGCGATCGGAAGAATTGGTGTATTCAATGCTGAAAGTGGTCGGCTGTCCGGAAATTACTTCCCGGGCGTCTTTGACCTCGATATTCAATGTCGAAGAATTTATCACCATCTCCCAGTCAACTTTCTTACTAAACTCGGAATTAAAATTTGATGGTCGGTAAGTAAGTGTGGAGGTAAACGGATGGCTGGAGCCTACCTCACCGATCAGCTGCCCGGTGATTTCTAGCGTCCGTTCTTCCCCGGGCTGCAGGTTCCCGATCGACCATTGGTTGTGATATTCGCCAACCGGCGATGACGTGGCTGAAACATATGTAAAACTCGATGGATATGAAACGTTAAGCGTAGAATCAGTTAAAGTGGCTTTTTCCGAGTTTTTATAGGTGATTTTCATTATAACATTCTCGCCCGACGCGGCCGTGCGCTCCCCTTGGAATGATATCTGTACATCAGACTCATTGAATTTTTTGTCGCTCCGATTAAATACAAAAAAGCCCAGGATGGCTGATATTCCGGCTAATAACAGCAGGACTATGATACTAATTAAAATACTCTTTGATTTGGTCTTGGGTTTGCGCTCCATAATGCTTAAATCAGAAGATCTTCCATCCTCTTTCTTGAATATTTGGTCCATTAAAGTCCCATTGGCCGACATATCGGGTGCGGGCTGGATATCTTTAGTGTCTTTTGCGGCTGTATTGGTGGGTTTCATAGCCAGTCATTATATCACTTACCGGACTTTTTGGCTGCGGCCATAGCTTGCAGGAAAGTCAACGAGCGGGGCGGTTTGTCGAGGTGGTGGCTGATCACGCTATCGCGCCAATCAGCCAAATGACGAGCCTGGGTGTGAGTAATTTTCACGGCGGCTATTTGGGCATATGATTGACGAATCAGATACCGTAATAATTTGAAAAGCGTTACTGGCACGGTTTGGCCGCCCCATTCCGGCATAAGACGCTGGCAGGCTTGGCAAATTGCGCCGCCCCGCTCTAACGACAATCGGTTTCCCATAGCCGGTAAAATTCGCTCACAGCGCTGGCAATGCTCCATTTCCAAGCCATAACCCAACAAGGATAACAATTTCAAAAGATAGGCGGTAACAATCAGCAACATCTTTTGTTCATCTGCTACCGTGCCATTTCGTTGCCGGTTTAGCGCCGCCCATGTTTGTCCAATCAGGCGCCAGATGGCCTGATCCGGCAATCGCGTCCTGGTTAGCCGATCGGCCAGTTCGGTAACCAAATCGGCATAGGCCTTGGTGCGCAATGACGATATGATACGCGGATAGTTTTTGATCAAGCTGGCGCCGATAACACGCTCACCCCGCCGGGTATTTACGATCGTTACGCGCACAACCGAATATGGCTCGAGGTGTCCGGCTAGTTTGCTGACAATTTTTGAGCCACCCTGAACCGTGGCTTCGATTTTTCCGTAATCCGACGTGTATAGCACAACCAACCGATCAACTTCGCGTATGGAAATACGTCGCAACACCAGCGCGTTGGTTGTGTACATGTTGGCCATACTGCTTCCAGTTTATTTTACGATGGCAATCCTGATTAAGCCGCCTTCAACTTTGAATTCGCCTTGAATCTGACTATCAGCGGGAAGTTTGTCGAGGTGTGCTTCCCGACTTAGTGTGTCCGATTTTATTTTCTGCAGATACGGCCGCAGCGAGTCCAAAAGACCGGATGGATCAGACTGTAAATACAGCTCCACCTGGTCATTGATCGTTAGACCGGCCTGTTTGCGCACACTGTTTGTTTGGCGGACTAATTCTCTTACCATACCCTGCGCAGCTAGTTCGGTGGTTATGGTAATATTTATGGCAATTCCAATACCACCAATCATCTTAATCTTCCATTCCGGACCGCTGGGCAGTTCGTCTTCCGCCCGCACTTTCAGGATATTTACTTCGTCGCTTAGAATACCAACAAACGCTTTTGATAGCTTCGCGCCCGTGACCACCAAATTACCCAATGGCTGCCGGACCTTGATGCCCGCTTCTGACCGCAACGAATGGGTGGTTTCAGCCACCGAACGAACTGTGGCCATTTGCTGCAGGACATCCGATTCGGGCTGGTGGGTTAGTTTCGGCCAAGCCTCTAGATGGACGCTGGCTTTCTGACCGCCGGTTTGTTGATACAGATCATCGGCGTAGAATGGCGCAAATGGGGCGAGCAATTTTGCCAATATTTGCAGCACGTGGCGCAGCGTATCCACCGCCTGGTCGCGCTGATCGGCATCCTTGAATCGATCCCGGCTGCGGCGCAAATACCAAGTGGATAAGTCATCGATGAACTTGGTTATGCCGCGGCCAGCTTCGGTGATACGATAATTATCCAAATGCGTGGTCGTTTCATCGACCAGCTGATAGGTTAAATCCATAATCCATTGGTCCAGCAAGTGCGGCGTTTTTTTCGTGACCTTATTTTCTCCGGCGTATAGCTTGAAAAAGCTCAATACATTGGACAGCAACATAAAATTCTTGCGCACGATCTCGGTCAGGCTCTTGGGATCGTAATTCTTCGATTCACCCGGCTGGCTGGTAGTCAGAAAAAACCAGCGTACCGTGTCGGCGCCAAATTCTTCGATCGCCTTATTTGGGTCAGTCACATTGCCAATATGCTTGCTCATCTTCTTGCCTTTGGCGTCCATGACATGGGCCTGGCAGATAACATTGCGATATGGAGTCTCTTTGCCCAGCACCGTAGCGATTGCCAGTAATGTATAGAACCAGCCTCGGGTTTGATCGATCGCTTCGGAGATATAATCGGCTGGATAACTCAAACCTTTATCAATGCGCTCTTGGTTTTCAAATGGATAGTGCCACTGCGCGAACGGCATGCATCCCGAATCAAACCAGGCGTCGGCCACTTCGGGTACGCGCTTCATAGAACCGCCGCATTTTTGACAGGTTAATATCACGTCGTCGATAAACGGTCTATGTGGGTCAAAATCCTTGTCTAATGGTCTGCTAGCAAGTTTGTTCAATTCCTCGTATGAACCAATGCAAACTTTTTCTTGGCACGCGGGTTTGTTAGTGCACTCCCAGATCGGCAGAGGCGTACCCCAATAACGTTCGCGTGACACCGCCCAGTCTTTCACTTCGGCCAGCCATTCGCCGAACCGGCCGTGTTTGATGTACTCCGGTATCCAGTTGATCTGTTCGTTATTTGCAAGCAACTTCTCGCGTAAAGCCGACATCTTGATGAACCAGGAGTCCTTGGCGTAATACAACAACGGCGTGTGACAGCGCCAGCAGAATGGATAGTCGTGCGTATAGGCTTCTGCTTTGTACAACAGCCCTCGGGACTTCAAATCATCAATGATGGCTTGGGTAGTTTTTTCCTCGGTCGTTTTGTCCTTATGCTTGACCGGCCAGCCCGCCCACTTTGGAACAAGTTCATTGAATTTTCCATCGGGTGTGACCGTATGAATTTTTGGTAATCCGATCTTTTCACCAAGCTGATAGTCGTCTTCACCATACATAACTGCGGTGTGAACAATGCCGGTTCCTTCATCCGTAGTAACAAAATCCGCCGCATAAACTTTGTAGGCGTTATCGTATCCTTTCGTTTGCTTGGGAACCGCATTGTTAAAAAGTGGCTTGTATTTTTTTCCTATAAGTTCTGCGCCAGTTAAATTTTCTAAACCTTTCTTAATAACTCCTCCAACGCCAACATCAGTGCTATAATCATCACCAACTAGTATCTCGGGTTTATTATTCGAATTAATGTATCTTTCTGAGGCAATTACATAACGTTCGCCCTTTTCGTTAGGGTTTGTTTTTACATATAGTATATCTTTTCCAACAGCCAATGCCACATTCCCTGGCAACGTCCACGGCGTCGTCGTCCAAGCTAGAATAAATGTTCCTGGTTCATCGACTAATTCAAATTTCACTGTTATCGCGTTGTCCGTCACTCTTTCGTAACCTTGCGCTACTTCGTGCGACGACAAAGCCGTGCCGCAACGCGGGCATTGCGGTACCACTTTGTAATCCTTGATCAGCAATCCTTTATCCCAAATCTGCTTGAATATCCACCAGAGCGTCTCAATGTATGGCTTCTCATAAGTAATGTATGGATGCTCCATATCGAGCCAATAGCCGATCCGCTCGGTCAGCTTTTTCCATTCGGCGGTATATTTCCACACGCTATCCCGGCACGCCTGGTTGAATTTGGCGATGCCATATTTCTCGATATCGCGCTTGCCCGATACTTTGAGCTGTTTTTCCACTTCCAACTCCACCGGCAAACCCTGGGTGTCCCAGCCGGCTTTGCGTTCCACAAAAAAACCCCGCATCGTTTTGTACCGGCAGATGACGTCTTTGAAAGCGCGACCCTGGGCGTGACCGATGTGCGGCATGCCGTTGGCGGTCGGCGGACCTTCAAAAAAAATAAAACGTTTGCCCTGAGCGGTTTGAGCCAGAGTCTTATTGAATATATCCTGCTCCTGCCAACGTTTCAGGATATCGAGTTCACGTTCAGAATAGTTTGAAATGGCCACAGTGTACTGCCTAAATTATTACAGAAAACAGACGGCTTCCACTCGCACTATAACAAAATTCAGCCCATTAAGCAAGCCCGCCTCGGCATTACTTGGATTGAATCAGACGCGTAACTTCTTCGATAATTTGCCCGATGGCATCGTGTCCTTTTCGTAATGACGCCGATGCGCCGTGTTTTTGGCTCTCTTTCACCAATGTTGTGTCGTCTGTTTCACAGATGAATATCACCGGGATATTTTTGGTCCGTTTACTAGATTTCAACATCTTGAGCACATCCATTCCGCGAATACCCGGCAATATGCAGTCAAGCACGATTGCGTCGGGCATTCTGGCTTTGAGCGAGGTATGAGCACGCACCCCGTCAATTTCTGTTGTCACCTCGTAGCCAGCCTTTACCAATCGGCTATTTAAAGCACGACTGAATGTTTGTTCAGCTTCGGCAATTAATACTAACTTTTTCCTGTTAGCCATTTTACTTGCCTCCTACTACTTTAGCTTATTGAGCAACCAATCAATGACTGGCTGAGTCTGGCCGGGTGTTTTGACAATATATGCTTGAGCGCCCAGACTCATCGCCTTGGTTTCGTTATCGCCACCGGCTAGATTGGACATGACAATGACTGGTATGGCGCGCGTTCGGTCATCGGCTCGAATCTCTTTCAATACGTCGAAGCCGTGTTTCTTGGGCAAAATTATATCCAACACCATCGCGTCAGGTGCTTCATTCATGGCTAGATTTATGGCCGCCTCACCGTCGCTGGCCTCAATCACGTCAAAACCGGCCCGGCGCGCTGCCTGGACGTATTCATTGCGTATAGGTGTTTCGTCTTCAACTATCAGGACTTTTTTCATATATTTGTCTCTGTATGTATTATAAATCACCCGACCAAAGAAAGCAAAGCGACGGGCTTGACAAATCAGGCCAGATCAGATAATATACTCAATCGTTCTGTCAGAGTCGATGTGTCCCGCAACCCCGACAAAGTCGGAGGAGGTATCTGAATGACAACCAAGTGGAAGGAAACGGTTGGCGGTAAGGGACAGAAAGCCATCGCCGCCAAGTCTGAGGAGTTACTTCGATATTGGCTCGGGTTCCCTGGGAATCCGAAGCCGCAGAGGGGTGGGTTTACCCTTTCGCTGGTCAATCTGAGCACGAGTGAACTGCTCCATCCCCAGTACCGAATCGGCCGCATGACCCGGAAGGAGGTTTTCGAGACCGGTTTTATCAGCTTCCGTAAGGAACTCGCCCTCATCGAGCACCCGGACGACTGGACGACGGTGCCCAGCGCCACCCCGGATCCCGACAGTGTGCCTCTGGCTCATCGGTATTACCGCGGTGGCTTGCGCTGCAAGAGCCGGGACATCGGCATCTGTGCTTCCAACCTTCCGTGGCAAGGCGACCTGGCAGTCTCCTGCTGCTTGGGCCTTTGGCTCGGTCTGCTGACCTGGCAGGATATGGAGCAGATCCAGATCGAGATCCAGGACAGTACCGTGATGGATTTCACCGTCTACTGCGCCGAGCGTAACGTGATCCCGTCCGGCGATCCCGCACCGGACAAGTTGCCCGCCTAGCATCAACACCAAGCAGCAGTCAGAACACAACAACGAGGCTGTTCCATCACACGGAACGGCCTCTATTTATTTCCACGAGTTTGTAGCGGAAACCTTTAGGTTTCCATCATTACAATAGGTATAGAGGTCTAAAGACCTCCGCTACATTTTATTCGTATCTCAACGCTTCCACCGGATTCAATCGTGAAGCCCTGGATGCGGGGTACAAACCGGCCAATGTTCCGATGAAAGTAGTAAATCCAACCACGCCTAATATTAACCACCATGGAAACGTGATGATATTCGATAGCGATATGTTTTGGCTCGTGAGATACTGATTGCCAAAATAGTTTCCCAGCATCGCTAGGCCAAAACTAATCGCCAGCCCGATAACCCCACCCCAGAATCCCAGCAAGGCTGCTTCGAACGTGAACAGCTGACGCACGGTGGCTTTGGTGGCACCGCAGGCTCGCATAACGCCGATCTCTTTGGTACGTTCATAAGTGGCCATTACCATCGTGTTGATAATTCCAATCGCGGCCACCCCCAGCGAGACTCCGCCGATCGCTCCCAGAATCAACCCGGCCACTTTCAGTAGCTGGCTTAAACTATCGAGAAAATCTTTGGCGGTCGACGCGCCGACTCCCAACGCCTCGACCTGCTTAGCTACGTCTTCAACATTATTCATATCGTCCACATTGGCCAGAATTGAGCCATAACCGTTTTCTGTAATTTGGTTAGTGGTTTCGAGCACCATTAAGTCGGGCATTTGTTGTTGCCACTCGAGATTCCGAGCCTCCCAGTCGATTCTTGCGCCACCCCTTTTTTCTTGTTGTTTTAGCACTTCATCTTCAGCCTGACGCTGTTGTTCCAATTCTTTGCGTTTGGCGTCGTCATATTTCCAATTGCGCCGAGTCTGAACCAGGCGCGCCCAATCTAAGCTCACGTAACTCTGTGAGTCATTCATACCCGAACTGGCCACTCCAATTATTTCTGCCTCGACTTCACGTATTTGATTCTCTTGCTCTTTCCACCAATTTTCATCAGCATTAACTGGCGGCTTTTTTACGTCGACTCCATCACCTGTATAGTAACCCTTTGCTGTAAGTATGACTTTTTTGCCAACCAGCTGTTCGGGATTGTCTTTATAACCAAATTTCTTGGCCAATCCGGCGCTTAATAGTATTTTGCGCAGATCGTTGGACTGTAAGGTCCGTCCGGCCATGGCGTCCAGTCGCAATGTGCCATTGGGTTCAATCGCGATAATGTCGGGGCGGTATTTTTTTGTGTCCCCTAACAAGCTGATGGTTTCAAAGTCCCAAAGACTGACGCTTGGACTAACGCCGGTAACGTGTGGAATTGCCTTTACTTTATCAACGATGGCGTCGTCCAATTTTGTTCCATTTAGGCTATTGCTGTCGCCGCCCCCTAATTGAAGGTTGGGACCGCCGGAAGAAATCTCATCACTGCGTGACACGGTCACCATGGTTAGGGCTCCCATTGATTCCAGCTGCTGCATAAAAACATTTCGAGCCCCTATCACTAGCGAAATCATCACAATGACTGAAACTGAACCGATTACGACCGCTATAATCGTTAGAAATGATCGCAACTTACGCCGACTCAGATTCCGGAAAGCGATGATGAAATAATCGATAAGTTTCATGGTTGTGTGTTAGCGGCTTTGTTTGATCTGACCATCTTGGATTGTCAGAACGCGATCCGCCTGCTTGGCCACCGATGTATCGTGTGTTATCACAATCAATGTGATGTTCTTTTTCTTATTTAACTCTTTCAATAGCGCCACAATCTCTGCGCCTTTTTGCGTATCTAAATTTCCGGTCGGTTCATCGGCAATAATAATCTCCGGATCGTTGGCCAATGCCCGAGCAATACAGACCCGCTGACGTTGACCACCCGATAGTTGATTAGGTCGATGTTTCATGCGGTTGCCCAGGCCTACCATTTTCAAGCATTCTTCAGCGCGTTTTTTCCGTTTTGATGGTGAAATTCGTCCAAAGATGAGCGGTATCGTGACATTTTCCAGCGCGGTATATCCCGGCTGCAAATTAAAAGTCTGAAAGATAAATCCGACTTTCTTATTGCGATATTTTGATAAATCGTGATCGTTACGTGACGCCAGATCTTCGCCCTCAACAACTACCTTGCCAGAGTTGGGTGAGTCCAAGCCGCCAATAACATTAGCCAGGGTTGATTTACCCGACCCAGATGGCCCGACTATCGCGATAAACTCACCTTTTTCCACAACCAAGTTAACTTTATTCAGTGCGTAAATAGTTTCATCACCCATTTTGTACGTTTTGGTGACTCCGCTTAGTTGGATCATGTGGATTTTGATTTACACATATATTTAAAACCTCGAAATTACAAACGCCACTAAAAACCCAAAAACGGTCAGAATACCAATCGATGCTCCCCCCTCTTCGAACGCTTCCGGTATCATGCTGTCAGCTAACATTGCCAATATGGCGCCGCCGGCAAATGCTTCCAACCAACCAATTATATTTGGATCCACGTCTTTTAACACCAGAAAACTGGCCACCGTCACCAAAACGGTGACCGCGCCCACAATCAGCCACAGACCCAGCACCCGTCCGCGACTAAATTTTTCTTTAAACAAGCCAGGCACAGACGAAACGCTTTCGGGAAAATTGGACAGAAACAGTGCCACCAGCATCAGGGTGCCGGCTCCAGAACCGTTATATAGAGCCACCCCCAAAGCGATTGATTCCGGTATGCCATCCAAAACCGCCCCCAACGTAATGACGCTGCCGCTGCTCGACTTTTTAGATTGGAAAAGTTGTCGGCGCTTATGTTTGCGACCGCCGTATATGTGGAGCCAGTAGTCTCCGAGTATAAACACAACGCCGCCAGCCAGGAAGCCGCCAATTGACGCGTCAAAGCCGCCATGGGAATAGGCTGAGTCAACCAAGCCAAAAGTCAAAGCGCATATTAACACTCCGGCGCCAAAGGCCATAATGGCCGCAACTGTTTTTTGCTTAAATTTATAATGCAGCGCCACCAGCGCGCCCAGTACCAGAGCGCTACCGCTTATTCCTCCGTAAAGTATCGCTTGCAGCATGTGATCGAATCTGTAGCTTGTGGTTATTTAGCCTTGACAGCGTCTTGATAAACTCGCAGGGTTTCCCGGGCACACTTTAGCCAACCAAATTTTTTAGTTTGCTCCAAGCCAGCCCTGGATAATTGTTCTCTCAACAAGTTGGACTTTAACAGCTTGACTAACCCGTCGGCGATAGCCCGATCGCTTCTGGGATTTACCGGCAGCGCAGCTGTACCAGCCACTTCCGGTAATGATGACGTATTCGAGGTAATTACGGGCACGCCTAAAGCCATTGCCTCCAAAACCGGCAGGCCAAACCCTTCATATAGGCTGGGAAAAACAAATACCGCCGCACCGGCAATCAGAGATATTTTGTCATCGTGCGGTATATAATTGAGATATTTAATTCGCTCATGCCAGGCCGGATCCGAAAGCAGCTGAAATACTTCCGTACTTTTCCAACCGCGATGACCCGCCAATACCAATTGGTACTTGGCTAAACTGGGATGCTTGGTTACTACCGAACGGTATGCCTTGACTAAACGATCAATATTTTTGCGCGGTTCTATGGTGCCGACATACAAAACATATGGCAGTTTAATATCATATTTGTAAGCCACCCCCTCGGCAGTTAATTGGCTCTTTTCTTTGTTGACGCCCTCGTATATTACGGAGATTTTCTTAGGCTCGACTTTAAACGTCCTAATTATGTCATTTTTAGTGGCTTCGGAAACCGCGATAATCCGACGCGCCCGCTGCAGACTGCGCGGCACCAGCACTGACGTGCTGAATTTCTGTCGCTTGGGGAACCATTCCGGATGCTGGTATATCGCCAAATCGTGCACTGTCACAACTGATGGGCGTCGATAAAGATATGGCAGCACATTGGCCGGGGAATGATATATATCAAGTTTTTCCCGATCCAAGATGGCCGAGATTAACATATGCGAGTAGCTGAACGGCAGGAAACGTTTATACTGCGAAAACGGAAAATGCCTTATTTTAACATTCGGCTGTTCAAACTCTTTAGTCTTATGAAACCGACTATCAAAAAATAATACAAAATCATTCTGCTTGCTTGTGGCAAGTAATGATTTTACTAAAAAGTAGGTGTAGTATCCGACACCGGCGCGCTCCCCGCCTTTGGGGTTTAAGATTGTCCGGCAATCGATGCCAATGCGCATGTTTTTTTATGTTAGTGGCCTCGCCGTTATATCACATGGCAATAGGCGCGGTTACGCCCATTAGCTTCAGGCTCTGCTGCAGCACGATTCGAGTCGCCTTGATCAACGCCAGCCTGGAATAATTCACCCGACCATCTTCAATCACGCGACATTGCGTGTAGAAATTGTGAAATAATTCGGCCAACTTTATCGCGTAGAAAGGCAGTCGCTGTACTTCGTAAGTAACGGCAATATCGCTTAACAGATCGGGCAACTTTATCAGCTCTCGGATCAGATCCATCTCGGCCTTGTGATCGTAGGATAGGGCGTCATTATTCGGTTTCCGCAGGGCGCGGCGGATTTCATCCTTTTTCATTATACTACAGATTCGGGCATGCGCATATTGAACATAATACACCGGATTTTTCTCCGATTTTTCCTTGGCTAAGTCCAGGTCAAAATCCATATGAGTATCACTGGCCCGCATGAGAAAGAAAAAGCGCGCCACGTCCAGACCCACGTCATCGACCAGCTCTTCTAGGGTAACAAAGGTGCCGCTGCGTTTGGACATTTTTACTTCCTGCCCTCCGGAAATTAGACGCACCATCTGGACAATCACAAAGTCCAGCTGTCCAGAAATTGCCAAGGCTTCTTTAACGGCATACATTCGTTTGACGTGACCCTGGTGATCGGCTCCCCAAAAGTCGATAACGCGATCAAACTTACGTTCGACAAACTTATTCCAGTGATAGGCAATATCCGACATAAAATAAGTATAATCACGATTGGACTTTATCAGCACTCGATCCTTGTCGTCGCCGTATTGGGTCGTTCGCAACCATAGTGCGCCTTCCTGCCGATATACCAGATCTTTTTCTTTCAGCTGGTCCAAGAGTTTCTTTACCGTCTTCTTTTGGTAAAGCTGGCTCTCGTTGAACCAAACATGAAACTTTATCTTAAATTTCTGCTCGGTGACTCGCTGAATATCAGCCACCATTAATTTAAGTATTTTCTGTTTGACTTTGGTTTTGAGACGATTTATATCGCCCAGCTTGGCACTACCGAGATCGATTTTTGCCGCGGCGTCTTTGACATACTCGCCCTGATAGCAACGTTCCGGGTAATCGATCTGCAATCCCTGCATTTGAAAATATCGTCGAATCACCGATTCGGCTAGAATATCAACTTGGTTGCCCACATCGTTTATGTAATATTCCCGGCGCACGGCATGGCCCTGGCTGCTTAAGACATTGGCTAGCACATCGCCCGTGAAACCGCCGCGTCCATTGCCCAGATGGATGGGTCCGGTAGGATTGGCAGAGATAAACTCGACCTGGATTTTTTCTGGTCGCGCCGTTTTCCCGCGTCCAAATGTAGTTGGCGCACTGTTTATCTCTTTTACCCTCTGACCCAGCCAAACCTTGCTGATCGTAAAGTTTATAAATCCGGGCAGCGCTATTTCGATAGCGTTAAACTTTTGTTGAAATGACTTAGAAAAACCCCGAATGATTTCTTCGGCAATCTCTAACGGCGGCCGCGCTAGTTGCCGAGCCAGCTGGAGCGGCAGACTTGAAGCCAAATCACCGTATCGATCGTCTTTGGTAAAATCAACCGTCCGGAGAATTTGGCCATCAGTAAAAGTTTTAGCTTGATCCGGCCAGCGTGATTTGATCACTCGCTTGAGTTGGGTGGCAATTTCTTGCTTTATCATAGGCTGATTATACCCGAAATACCTTTACGAAACAATAGAAAATGGGTAATATTGCATAGCTATGTCGAAATAGGCTTGCTCGATTGCCAATCACTAATTTTCCGCCATGTCAACTCTGGCTGCCAACAAAACCGCTCACTACAACTACGAGATCCTCGATGAATACGAGGCCGGTATTGTTTTGACTGGCCCCGAAGTAAAATCAGCCAAGTTGGGGCAAGTCAATCTCAAGGGTAGCTACGTTTCAATTCGCCCCGATGGTGCCTGGTTGGTAAATTGCCAGATTTCACCCTACAAACCCGCCCACCAGCATCAAATAGCTTACGTCCCGACTCATGAACGCCGATTGCTGATGCGACGTGATGAGCTGCGCCGTTTCGTTGGTAAAAGCGCCCTGCCAGGCTTGACAGTGATACCGATTTCTCTGTATACTAAGGGCAGTTTGGTTAAGGTAAAAATTGGCATCGGACGCGGAAAACGCAAGATTGACAAGCGGGAAACGATCAAAAAACGCGAAGTCGACCGCCGCCTCCGCCGCATTACAGCCCGTTGATTTACCGCCCAAGTAGTTCGAGGCTTGCACGATTGGTCAGATTTGAGGCGCCGCCGAGGACGTGACCGAAACGTACTAGTTGTACGTTGAGGTCAAGCCGGAGGCGGCAATGAAGAAGCTGACCAAAGATTCCTTGAGGAGCGGGCTCCGCCCGTCCGAAAGGAAGCGCTCGTGAAAGCCGCGCCACATGGGGATGTACATGATCGACGATGAGCACCTTTGATAATCCGCCGATCAGAGTTTCCTGTACTCTGTAACAAACGGGAACAACGACAAACGCCAAGTCTATGGTGTCGAAATTGAAGACGGCTTTTGCCAGCTTCAGTTTTGCTCCCGCAGTCGCCTAATCGCGCTGCCATCCGACCCCATCACTCCTGATAGTGGGGATCCGGGTGTCATTTATCAGGACATTATGTCCGGCGTGTTCCGGCTGAACGTAATGGGCTAACAGGGACTCGATCAAATGGTAGGTTGTCTGTTTCTCGCTATTTGATTTAAACATTTAAACAGACTATATCGGTAGACGCTTGTCAGATAACTCTTCAGACAGGGGTGAAAGTCCCCTCATCTCCACCACGTCGTTCGCGAACGACGTGGTCTACCAAGTCATTCGTGAATGACCTGGTCCACCAGTCTACGCTTCTAGCGGAGGCTGTCCACCGAAGCCTTGGCGTAGGTGGACAACCACACTCTGAGGCCATTAATTAATGCGCTTCGGCTGGCGCGGCCACTAATGCGCAAACTGTTTATCAAGTATTTCATCTATCATTAACCTCGAAAACAGATAAGCAAGCAACACACTCGAGTCAACCATCAGATTAAGTCGCCCCAGGTCCGGGTGGTTGATGAAAATCAGGGTCTAGTTGGGGTAATGCCGACTTATGAAGCATTGCGCATCGCACAGGAACGCAGTGTTGATCTGGTAGAAATAGCGCCGACGGCGAATCCGCCCGTCTGCAAGCTGATGGATTTCGGCGCCTTCAAATACCGCCAGGAAAAAACCGAGCGTAAACAGCGCTTGAAGCAGAAGAAAGTCGAGGTCAAAGGTGTCCGCATTTCGCTCAAAATCGGCCAGCACGATTTGGATCATCGGGTTAACCTCTCGCGTAAGTTCCTGGAGCAGGGCGACAAGGTTCGCCTGGAAATGATTCTCCGGGGACGTGAATTGCAACATCAAGACCTGGCTCGACAGAAAATAACCGATTTCATCGCCGCGGTTGGTAATGCCGCCATCGAGGCACCGCTGAGCCGGATGGGAAACAGATTTATCGTATTAATCACCAACAATAATGCCAAAACTGAAAACTCATAAAGGCACCAAGAAGCGGTTCCGGCTCACTGGCCGGAATAAAGTCATGCATCGCACCGCCGGCCAAGATCATTTTAACACTCGTGAATCGGGTAACGCGACCCGCAACAAACGTCGCGATGCCGGCCTGGACAAGACCAGCCGCAGCACGAATAAGAAACTTATCCCGTATCGTTAATCTTCATCACCCATGAGAGTCAAACGTGGAACTACACATGTCAAACGGCGCCGTAACTTGCTGAAGCAGGCTAAGGGTTTCAAGTGGGGCCGAAAGAACAAGATCAAACAAGCCAAGATCGCCGTCACTAAATCCGGTGTCCACGCGCATCGCGATCGGCGCAAAAAGAAACGCGATCGGCGCGGCCTGCAGCAAGTCCGGATCGGCGCCGCGGCTCGCACCCAGGGCGTCTCTTATTCCCGCTTGATGGGCGCGTTGAGTAAGAAGAAGATTATCCTGGATCGCAAAGTTCTGGCCAATATAGCCAACGACTATCCGGCGGTATTCAACGCGCTGGTCAAGTCAGTGCAATAAACCTTCTTTTTACCACAAAGCTGCTCCCAACTCCGGGAGCGCTTTTGGTATTAGCTTTGAGCTTGCACCTGGACCACGGCCGATTGCGCTCCGAGCGGACTGGCGTTTATCAAGGTAAACTTGAAACCGTTCCAAACCACAGTTGGCTGGTCGGCATACCCAGACGGCTGGGAGCGGGATAATCTTAGCGTCTCCGATTGATCTCCGCGCGTGGCATGCAATGTGACAATATTCAGCGCGTCAAACGGCTGGCTGAGCTCCTGCGCGGCCACCGACTCATTGGTCAGCGTTATATCGGTACCCCGCACCTTAACCGATTCACCCAACCCCACACTGGTGATGCCGTTGGTCGTGGGGTCTTCGTTATTCGATTCCACCAGGCTCATGGTGGCACCAATTGCGTGACTGGCCACCCGCCAGGCAGGCACCACATAGTGCGTAGAAATAACGAATAGCGTCGTCACGATAATCGCTCCCATCATCCCGAATATGATTTTTGACTGGTAGGGCATATGCTTATCTGATTATAACGTTTACATCTATACGCTGTCACGCTAAGCTCAAGGCTTGTTTTGCGTCGAAACGTTCTTTATCAGCTTATGGCGTCTTCCTCAAATTTATCTATTGTACCGTCTTTACACTTTGGACATGTTTTTCCAGCCATATCTAGTATAGCTTCAATGCCATCAGATTTACACTGAGGACACAATTTCTTATCTTTTTTAGTATCAATATAAAACCGATGTGAACAGTTTAAGCATATATAATCCGAGTTGTATCCTATCTTGCCTATAATGCTTCTAGCTTGTTCCTCAGAAACCGTGTTTGATACGCTAGCAGTATAACCACCCTCCCACTGAGTGCAAATGCCCAGTAGTTCTTCGTCGATCTTTAGCACTTCTGCAACAGTATAGCTTTCTCCGGGGTGACTGCACGGCACTCTTTTATTGCTTTCATCAATAACATACATGTATCCGCCCCAAGTCTCGGGAATATTAAAGCTGCATTTGTTACATCTATAATCACTTGCTATTGGCATGGTGGTGTAATAGTTAACTTGTATAATTGTCTAACGAGTGACACATAGACGCCGTTGCGTTAAGTTATCGTTGCTACTGGATAGTTTAGTCTAATACTCGATTATAAAATTCATATTTTCTTTGTTGATATTCTTTATATGGTAAGTCTTTTGCGTCGAGTTTGATATGCTCGTATTCGTTGAGTAAAATTGGATTATCTTTTAATAAATCGAATATTTTAACTTGTTGTCTGGTGGTCTCAGCTGACGGATCCGTTAACCACACGCTAACCGAATATCCGTCTTGTTGGAAATCCCAACCCAATGCGACGTTGGTTCGGTGTGACGGTTCGCCAAATAAACTTGTAAAAGCGGGTACGTGCTTTTCTTGATCTGACTTTACGCAAAAGACGCTGATGTCAATGTCTTCTTGGCCAGCAATTTTCAATGGAACAGAGCCGAGCAATTTAATTTCCAGCTCTGGAACAGCCGTATGGATTCTGGAAATAATAGAGTTCGCAATATCAAGAGCTTCGGGATTCCAAGGTTTTACTGTCATTTGCATATTATCTGGTAATGAAGCCAGATATTTCTGCTGCCCTTCGGTGAGCATAGTATGGGTATTAGACATCTCAATAACTTCACGCAGCTCTGTATCATTCACTATTGTCGGCTAAAGTGATATAATATCCACAGCTTAATAAACATTAAAATATCCGTATGAAGCTATCGACCGCGCTCAAAGTTACGTTAGTTTTTGGCCTCGGTGGGGTGATATTTTCCGGTTACCTGAGTTATTACAATATCTGGGGGTCCGGCTGCGAACATGCCTTTATCAGCTGCGGGGGAGCCAAGGCCGTCAAGATTTTTGGCCAGCCGACCTGCGTCTATGGCTTCTTCATGTTTCTGATCACCGCTATATTATCCCTGATTGGACTGGCGAAATCAAGTAAACTAGGCTGGTTAAAGAGTGTCTTCGTTGTAGCATTAATTGGCACGTTATTTTCGCTTAGTCTGTCAATCTATGAGCTCTGGATTATCGATACAACTGTCAATGGTTTGCCAGCCTGCGTTTATGGCTTCTTCTTCTACGCCGTGGCGCTGATTGCGTCTATTTTTGGCCTGACTGCCAAGACAAATTTACCCGCGGTTCAAAACACGCCGCCGTCTTCCACGCCGATCTAGTCGAAGAACTTTCAAGTTACGACAAAGAGGTCGGGACAATTACCCGGCCGCTTCGTGTTTCCACTATACCAGCGCTCACAAGCACCAGCGAGGGAAATGCTCAATGCAAAGAACTATAACTAGCCGAATTATTCACATTTGCTTACGATACTGAATCAAATACACTGGCACATCAAACAATGCTATAACGGCAAATTCAACAAAATGTTACGCAAAAACATCCTTAATAGTATTTGTAGTAGTATTTCAACCAACCTTAGCGAATTCCAGCGCCACTGCGGACTGGCACGCGTAATGCCTGGGTAGTGTTGGCCTGTCCCGACGGGTTGTCCCGTTCCAACACTAGCCAATATGTCTGATTATAAGTCAATTGGGCAGTGAGAGAGAACGTAAACGGAACGAATTCACTGGTCATCCAGTCACCGTCAGCTTGCGCCTGAGTTTGAGCGATAACACGGCCATTGGCATCTTCCAGCCGCACGGGAAAACTGGCTTCGAAAAACCAGCTACCTCGCGCTTGCCCATTGCCACTTATTGGACTGTTGATTACACGATTCGCTCTGGGTGAATCGAGCTGTATTAAATCAGACAGTTCGGTGGCATTACCGGTGTTAGTATTTCCAGCCGTGTTGGTGTTTTGATTTGCGTTATCATTACCGTTTACATTGACGTTTGACAAGCTGTTGGTATTGTTGGCGTTTCCATTGGTATTATGGTTGCCGTTAGCATTGGGGTCCAACGCCGCAATATCGGCGTTGTCAGGCTGGTGCCATTGAAAATACCCGATCGCCAGTCCGGCTGCAATCGCAATGATTACTAGGATAATGGTGGGCCAATTTAATTTTCGTGATGTTGGGTTGGGCATATTTTTAATATATCACTACGTCTTTTTTTTGAAAATGCTTATTTTGGCTCCGGGGCAAGGATTCTCCCGTCACTTAATATTAAATAATCGATAGGCGGGCGGGATCCCGCCATCGAGGCGGGAGAACCCCGGCATAAATATCCTTTTCCTCAACCGTGCTCGGGGACCAGGACTCGAACCTGGATACTAGGCTTCAAAGGCCTATGTCCTACCATTAGACGATCCCCGAGCACGAATGACGAACACATTTATCCCTGCCTTTTCGGCGTGACGACCCCGGAATAGATACAAAAGAAGAGCCCATAAAGCTCCCCTATCCTAACAGTATTTATTATTATTTTCAACCCCTCGGCAATGGATTGCGCAAGGGTCGCTACAACAATGGGATTGCTTCGTCATTCGATAACTCATTTCTCGCAATGACGAGGGATGCTCTTCCTTAACTGGTGGGAAGGTTTCCTTTGTTTGGGGGTGTTATTGCTACCAACGTCTCTACAAATGACGGCTGGGTTTGGCGTTTCCTGTATTCTTTCGTCATTGCGAGCGAGTCTTCGAGAGAAGCAATCTCATAGTAGTCCGTATTGTGTCAAGCGTTATCACACCTTCAGATGCCGGCTGATGGCGATCATCGATGAGCCGACTGACAAAATCAAAGCCACAATCAACTGCAGCCCGACAATGTCCAACATATACTGGGAGAAGTATGCAGTCAGATTCATATTATATCCTTCGAAGAATGACGATACCTGTGGCGTGATATAACGCAGGAAAGGGTAAAATATTAGCAGCGACACCACCGTAGAAATGATCGCGTAGAGAACGCTTTCCAAAATAAATGGTCCGCGAATGAACCAATTGGTGGCGCCCACCAGGCGCATAATGCCAATCTCCTCGCGATGCGTGTAGATAGTGATTCTAATCGTATTGAATATCACCAGAATGGCGATAATCACGAAGATAATGGTGACGATCATGGCTACCTGATAGAGCCGGTCAGTCATATGGTCCAGCCGGTTGATAATGCTGGTGTAGTCCTGAAAATCACGATTCTCGATCAAATCCTTATACTCTGGATCTGATAACGCCGAGATGATAACCGGATAGTCGTTAAAATCATTCGCCCGGATGACCAGCGTTGCTCCAAATGGATTGTCTTCTAATATTTTCAGGGTCTCTTGGATGACCGGATCATTCTGATACTTTTCCAGGAAGCGCCGCTGAGCTTCGTCCCGGTTGATATATTCCACATCCCGAACGCCATTAACCGCCTGGAGCTTGGCCTGAACCGACTGCACCGTGCTTTCAGGCACCTCGGGCTGGAAATAGACGCTCACGTCGACCTTATCCTTGATTGAGGCGACGGCTCGATTGCCAATCACGTTAATCATCCCGACCAAGCTTACCGAAAAAAGCGTCAGCACTAAAATCAATACCGTCGCGACCGACAGCCATATGTTGCGATAGAAGCTTTGCAGGGCAAATTTTAACGCGCGGATAAATGATATCATGGTATGTTAAAGTAGATACTTGCCTTTATCTTGGTCGGATATTACTTGCCCCTGGTCGAGCGTGATCACGCGCTGACGCAGTGAATTGACAATGTCCCGGTTATGCGTGACTAAGACAACCGTCGTGCCGAACTTATTAATCTTGACCAGCAGGTCGATAATTTCTTGGACATTAATTGTGTCAAGATTACCGGTCGGCTCGTCGGCTATAATTATCTTGGGCCGATGCACCAACGCCCGGGCGATTACCACCCGCTGTTGCTCGCCACCGGACAGCTGCTTGGGAAAACGATCGGCTTTGTCTTCCAGATTAACGATTTTCAGAGCCTGAGGCACGATACTGGCGATTTTATCGTGTGATGCGCCAGCTACTTCGAGCGCAAAGGCGATGTTTTCATAGACGGTTTTCTTCAGTAACAATTTGAAATCCTGAAACACGACCCCAATCTGCCGGCGCAATATCGGCACTTCTGACGCGCTGATATTCGTAATATCCCAGCCGCCCACGATGATTTTACCCTTGGTCGGCTTCTCTTCGGCAATGATCATCTTCATCATGGTGGTCTTGCCGGTACCGGACTGCCCGACAATGGACACAAACTCGCCCGGCCGAATATGCAGGTTGAGGTTTTTCAGCGCTACCGTGTTGGGTTTGTATATTTTACTGACGTTTTTGAACTGAATCATTCGTAGTTTTAGATTTTTTCAACCCGGACCCTATGAATTATACCCTGCCCCGTGTTAGCAACCTCACTAAATGCTGTTTTAACTAAATCGATTACACACGGTAGTTTGAAAGCGCCTGTTGACTTTACTGTGACAACGGTAGATTTGTTATTATCCAAATTAGTTACCTTTAATCTTGTGTTATACGGGAAAACATTACTTGCAGCACCGTGGGGGTACTTTTTACTTGGATACCACGTAGCTTTGCCCTCCTGTACGACTGGCTCGTCGGTTTCCAGCACGCCTACCAGGGCGTATTTCAGTGTTGTGCGTGCAGTCACGGTGTGAGCATCGTAATCAACTGTGCTGGGCAGCAATCGCCAGCTGTTGGCATTGCGATCCCAGTAATAAATATTGCGCCGATAGATAGTGTCCGTGTCGTACTTTATCGTCAGCGTCAGCAGTTGGTTTAGTTTGGTTTGTGTCGTACCAGTTATATCAAATATATAGGAAGGCGACACCAAACGCAAGCCATTTTGGATTGGTGACACGTCAGAATCTTTCAATGTTAGTACGGCTGTGTTTACAACGGCGCCTTTGGGCAGCACGGCTTTGGCGCTGCCATCATCGAAGGCTGCCGTTACATCAGACGTCGAAGACACGGATAGTATTAAAGGCTGGCGGACGCTGGCCTGGGCTTCAAATACCGCTATCAACGAGTAAGGCAGCGGGCTGGCAGCGCGCACCTCGTTGGCTTCCCAATTCGTTTGACTGGGCAATTTTACCCAAGCGGCTGTTAATTTATTCCAATAGTATAGGCTTTTCTCTCGACGATTGTCCGAGGTGTATTTCATCGCTAATCGGTATGGCTTTGAAAGAATCAGCGGGTTAGTTTGGCCAATCAAATCGTATTCATAAACGTGGCTAACTAGGGTAAAACCTTCTGGCGGTACAATTTCTTCTTGAGTAATACTCTTTACAGTAACCGTAACCGGCTCCATCACCACACCTGACACTATTCCCACCCGTAGATTTGTGTCTGGAGTAACCACCGTATAACCTTTGGTTATTGTTGGTTGATCCAAATATACTTGCTGAACAATTTCGGCGGCTTGGACCGGCCTGATGATAACGGAAATTCCAATAACCATAAATGCGCCAACAATAAATTGACGAATTAGTTTGGTTGACGTTATAATGGTCGCAGTTTGCATAGGTAAGTTCAAATTCTCGAAGTTAATTTCTAATTAGCGGGATTAGTACAATGGTAGTACGCTGGCTTCCCCCGCCTGCCATCGCCCGAGCGGGTGTAATACAGTGGTAGTATGCTAGCTTCCCAAGCTAGATACGGGAGTTCGATTCTCCTCACCCGCTGTGGCAATGGCGGGCAGGCAAGCCAGAGACGCGAGTCCGATTCTCGTATCCCGCTCCAGATGAGATTCCCGCCTTCCCCGCACCAAACGAGTCTTCGAGTATTGGTCGCGGGGTTACCCGCTCCATGCTGAGCGTGGAGCTGGCTACGCTTAGCGTCGCTCCAAGACGCTGTGCACCCCCGTACGGTCACCGTTTGATTTAACAAACTCCGCAATACGCTGATATAGTGCCTGACTGCGTTCGCTGCCCAGCAGTCTGTGTTCTGGCTCATCCGACCAACAAATTTGGCTGTGAACTATTTTTTTCGACATCGCATCAACACTTCTGGCCGCAACTACCGGGTCGTGACGCGAATGAACGATCAAAGTGGGTGCTGATATCCGACCAAGTACCGGCCGGGTCTCCTCAGCTAAATGATATGCCTCCAATGAGCCGCGTAATGGTATCACTACATATTTCCCCCTCTGACTATACCACTCAAATTGCTCCGGTTTAATCCAATATTTTTTCGAATATTTTTTAACGGCGTATAACCACGGTATCACCCAGCGATGCATCCACGATTTAGGATAATAAACCGGGGCGCTAATTATTGTCAGCGTGTTGGGTGCTATTTTTTTAGTGGCAGTCAAATACGCACCGATAATGCCGCCCAGCGATAACCCAACGAAGTGTTTTACGCCGGCCATTCCGCTCCACTGATCTTCGACCGCGTTAAGCCAATCGCTTCGGCCAACCTTGTTTAAATCAGATGGTTTAGTCCCGTGTCCGGGCAAAAGCACGCCCCGAACCCGATACCCGAGGCTAGCCAAGTGCTCCCCCAAACCAGAGACGTCATAAGTGCTGCCGGTCAGACCATGTACCAACAGGGCAGACTCTGGAGCATCGGTTGGGCCGTATTCAAACGAGTGGCGATAATCTTCACTTTGCATAGGCACTTCCTTGAGCATCCTGGACTTTACAAGCTCACCGTAAACAGATAATCTATATAGGCATTATATGCCGAAGTAGTCCCGATGTTCCGCCAATGCGGAAATCGGGATCCCGATCCCCGCTGAGCGGGGCATCGGGGCTCAGTTGGGTCGAAGCCGTTCCGCCGAAGGCGGAAGCGAGTGAACTGCTTCACTCGCGACGGCTGAGACGGGCTGGCCGATGTCGTAAGACTAGGCCAGCACCGGCAAGACCTGCCCACCATGCCGGCCACCTTAGCTCAGTTGGTAGAGCGACGGTATCGTAAACCGTAGGTCGTCGGTTCGAACCCGACAGGTGGCTCCATGGATGGCAGGCGCCTTACGGCTGACGTATATGGTATAAGTTAGCCAATATCAGGACAAGAGCGGGGCAGGTGGCTCCATGGATGGCGGTTTTCGTTAGCGTATGACCGATCCCAGACTTAACAGAATACCTCTACACCAATCCGCACAATTGGAAGTTTTGTTGCTACTTTAATAGACGATAGACTTTTGAATCGTCGACTTTTTCCTTTAGCCAGCTATCGATATCTTGCGTCTTGATCAATATATGACGCACGTGGACCGTCTCCACACCCGCCGGTATAGTTGTGCTTTCTTTGCCGGTGCTGGTCAGTTTTTCTTCCAGTTTGATAATATGGAAGCCGTATTGTGATCTGACCACATTGCTGATCTGTCCTGGCTCTAGGGCAAAAGCAGCATCAGCGAATTCTGCTACTACGTCCTGCTTTGCCAAGTATCCCAGATCACCGCCATTGGGCGATGCGATATCTTCGTTGTACTTATTGGCCAGATCTTCAAATTTATTATTGGGATCTCTGGCTAATGCCAATACATCTTCAATCCGTTTTTTCGCATCTATATTGGCCGGTAAGCCGTCATCGCTGTTTAGTTTTGTCTGGATTTTTTGCCGTAATAAATACGGCTTAAGAACGGTGGTTTTGAAATCCTGCACTCCCCAGCCATAGAGATCGCTTAATGACTGCTTTAATAACTCTTCACCGCCGGCATCAGTAATAACATTTTGCATCTCATTATCAACCTCCTGATCCGTGATGCTAATGCTCATTTCTTTGGCTTTTTGGCTCAGCACTTCGTCCTGTACTAACTTATCTAGAATAATTGTCTTCAATTCTTGATCGGATGGCATGGATACCGCCGCCGGTTGAGCCGCCTTTTGCTTCTCGTAGTATTGTTTCAGTGCGCTGACATCGTGATCGTAATTCTTGTATGATACCAGCTTATTGTTGACGATAACGGCTGGCAATGAAACCGCCTTAGCCACTCGCACCGATATCTGATTGCTCCAATCTAGTCTATAAAAACCATAGGCGGCCACACCCAGCCCTAAGACGATAATAACCAAAAGCGCCAGACCAACGTAGCCCAGGCTACGCCTCGGACTTGTATTTGGCTGCTTGGGTGGTTTTGGCGCCGACGCCACATTTGGCTGTTCGATGATGTGTGGCTGCTCGCTAGTCATTTTGCGAATTGGATCCATTTTCATGGCCGTTGTTTTAGGTGTTATTATTGGCTTTTTTAGAATCTTTGGCTCGAGTTTTTTTGTTGGCCGGTTATTTGGCACGTTGGCTTCTTTTATAATATCAAGAATCTCTTTTCGAGCCGCCACTTTCTCCTCTGGATTCAACCCAGAAATTCCAGCCGACGGTATTTCCTGCTCCTTGGACGTTGGCGTTTTTGTCATTAATTTATTTTTAACTGGGTTAATTCTGGATATTGACGGAACTACTCCCTTTTTGCTAAGTGTCTTGGATGCTTTAATTCGGGGCATAAAATGATCGCATTGATGATATTAGTTTGTTTTTTTGAAAAAGTAGTTCCACCATTTGGTCGGTATCGATACGGTCTCTTGGTGTGTAGTAGTGTCTGAATATGTCGCTACCATTGCGGTGGCCGTATTCTGCATCCCCGGAATTGTTACCGCCTGCTCACCCTCTTTTTGCAGGCCCAGCTTCAGTCGCGCCTCTTTTTCGCGATAGTAATCCGACTGAAAATAATCTATCAAACCCGATAGTTCGGTGCTTTTGCCTTTAGCGGCGTTGATCTGTGTCTGTAAGTCCTTAATCTCATGGTTTATCTCCCAGCGTCGGATGATTTCCTTGACTACAGCGACGGAAAAAAACACCACCACGCTTAATTCCACGATTATCAGCACCTTTGAATTTAGTAATCGCCGTAATATACCGGCTGATGGGCTTTTTTTCATCGAAATTATTATACCACTTGGCCTGTGTTTTGACAATCAGACCGGTATCTAGCTGCGTTTGGGTGTGGATCGTCCAGTGTGAGCCAGTCGGTTAAAGGTGTCCTCGCCGATCCCCTTCTTTATTTTGGTTACCATATCTAGAAGCTCTGCCGCCGATAGGTTCTCAGCGGCTGGTTCGGGAACCTGGCTTTGTAAATCGACGATTCGGTCCTGGACTCTTTGCGGGTTGGCGATATCGCATATTTCTAAAGTAATATGATTGCCGGCGGTTTGAATCTGGAGATCGCCATAATGATACAGGGTTTGCCATACACCTTTTATACTAAAGCTAACATCCTGTATTTTTTCATAGGTAGCCTCTGATACCACCCGATTAAACAAGCCCCGTTGATCAAAGTCAATAATCCGCTGATCGGTGATAACCAGAGCATTGAGGAAATAAATCAAGGTCTGACGAATGCCAAATATTATTCCAAATATTAACAGGGTAAAGAACATTATTATTCCAGGCCAACCCCAACGAAAAAGTGGAAATATCAAGAAAAAAGGCAACAGAATAAAAATTAGAGCTACCAGGGCTTGCCATAGGTAGCTAATGTAAAATCGCCGGACAATTTCGATCAGCTCTTCCCCTTCTTTAAGATTTCTTGTAAAATTACTCTCGAACATAATCCTACTATAATGTTAATCAAAAAGAATCGTCGTAAAGTTCAGAGGCTTTGGCTGGTCATCACGATACTCGGTGTCGCCGCGATGGTGTTTTTCACGATCGCTCCGATCTTCAGATAATGATCACTTTCGCCGCAAGAGACTGAGATAGGCTTC
The DNA here is from genome assembly GCA_041661625.1 of Patescibacteria group bacterium. Lineage (NCBI taxonomy): Bacteria > Patescibacteria group bacterium. The sequence goes on from JBAZUB010000001.1 coordinate 241,785, forward strand.
CGTCGGCAGCTCAACCTGCCCCATAGCCATCATGCGTTTTTTGCCCTTCTTTTGCTTCTCGAGCAATTTGCGTTTTCGGGTGACATCACCGCCATAAAGTTTGGCCGTGACATCTTTGCGCATCGCTGACAATCTGGCCGAGGCGATTATTTTGCCAGAAATAGCGGCCTGTATCTTTACCTCGAACATCTGCCTGGTTAATAGTGTTTTCAGATTTTCAACCACGCGACGTCCGATATGATAGGCTTCGTCGCGCCGAACTATGGTTGCCAGGGGCTCGACATTTGATTCCGCCAGCAGGATATCAAGCTTAACCAAATCAGCTTTATGATAGTCCCGATACTCGTAATTCATTGAGGCATACCCTCTGGTGACGCTTTTTAGTCTATCATAAAAATCCACGATGACGCTAGACAACGGGATATCATTATGTATTATTACCCGCTCAGCATCCAGGTACTCCATGTCCTTATACACACCGTGCCCTTCCTGTACCAATTGCATAATTGCGCCGATATAGGACGATGGGCTGACAATATCGAGAGTCAGCCACGGTTCTTCAATCATTTCGATCTCCTCCGGTTTCGGCAGCTCTTGGGGGCTGTGTATGATACGGGATTGCTTTTGTCCACGCCGCGTTACCCGGTAAGCCACGCCCGGTGCGGTCACGACGAGATCAAGGTTATATTCGCGCCGCAGTCGTTCCTGGACTATCTCCAGATGTAACAAACCCAAGAATCCCGCCCGAAAGCCAAAACCTAAGGCGGGAAAGTTTTCCGGTTCAAAAGTAAAAGCCGCGTCATTTAATTTAAGCTTGTCGACTGCGTCCCGTAGTTTGGGATAATCATTGCCCTCTCGGGCGTACAGGCCGGCAAATACCATCGGTTTTACGTCCTGATAGCCCGGCAGGCGTTCCGGGTATGGCATCTTGGATAATACGATGGTATCGCCCACCCGGCATTCGGCCACTTCTTTTAAACCAGTGACGATATATCCGATTTGACCAGTCTCAATGCTCGGACGAGCTTCCAGTTTGGGGGTGAAACATCCTACCTCAAGCGTATCGGCTTCGCTCTTCGAGCCGATTAACCGCAGCGGCTGGCCGGTGGTGAGGCGGCCATCAACGCAACGGACGTAGGCCACGACGCCGCGATAGTCGTCAAACTTCGAGTCGAATATCAAGCCCCGAAATGGCCGTCCCTCACGGAACTCCGGTGGCGGCACCCGACGCCAGATCGCGTCAAGGAGCGCGTCCACGTTTTGACCAGTTTTGCCAGATACCGTTAGGATTTCTTCAGGTTTGACACCCAGTAGTTTCGTTATTTCGGCCGTGACTTTTGGTACGTCGGAGTTGGGTAAATCTATTTTATTGATCACCGGTATGATGGCCAATTCTTCCTGCATGGCCAGGTAAAGATGGGATAATGTTTGCGCCTCGATGCCCTGGGTCGCGTCAACCAGCAACACGGCACCCTCGACGGCAGCCAGCGTCCGTGAAACTTCATAGGAGAAATCAGCGTGACCCGGTGTATCTATCAGATTGTAGGTAAAAATCCGGCCAGCGTGATTGGTATATTTCATCTGGACCGGCTGGAGCTTGATTGTTATGCCACGTTCCCGTTCGAGATCCATTTGATCGAGCAGCTGATCTTTCATCTGACGCTTGGGAACCGTGTGGGTAAATTCTAACAGCCGGTCAGCTAATGTTGACTTGCCATGATCAATATGGGCGATCACGCAAAAGTTTCTTATGTCCTGGGTATTAGTCACGATTGGATGGGATTACGAAACAATCTTTTTGCCCGATCGATCCAACCAGCCATCAAACCAATTTCATCTGACTTCATCGCCATGGTTATCAAAAGATACGCTAAACCCCCCGCCGCTAGAGCGACAACCGTTTGAATCAATACACCAAAGAATGTGTGCATGTCCACCATCGGAGCTATGGCGTATTTCATGACTTGAACCACTACGCCCAATACGATCGAACCGATGATAATTTTTATGGTAGAACGGATAATCTTGAAATCGTCCAAATCACCAAATCTAACCCGCAACGTTGCCAATAGCAGCATCATATTTAATATACTAGCGATCGCGAATCCCGACACCAGGCCGACAATGCCGAAGGAACGACTGAGCCAAAAACCTAAGCTAACATTCAAAGCAACCGCGATACCGCTGATTATGACCGGCGTTTTGGTGTCTTGAAAGGCGTAAAAAGACCGCGCCATCAGCGGTATCAGGCTTTCGGAGAATAATGACACGGCAAATATGCCAAGCGTTTGAGCCGTTAATACGGTATCAGTCCAATTAAAATTTCCCGTACCTAAGATCAGTCGCACAATCTGAGCGCGTAACAGCAGTATGGCAATTGAAGCCGGGATAATTAAATACAGTATGCGGCGAAATGACTCGGAGAAATGCCCGACAAAACCCACCGTGTCCTGTTCGGCAAACGCCCGGCTAAATACCGGAAAGGCCGAAACCGCCAGCGACACCCCAAAAACATTGATTGGAAAACTCTGCAAGTTATTGGCCAGATTGAACACGGCCACGCTGCCGACAGCCAGGGTGGACGCGATCACGTTTGTGATCATCTGATTGATCTGCACCACCGCCAAGCCCAGCGTGCGCGGTATCATCAGACGCCAAATTTTCTTGACTCCCGGATGATTAAAATCAATGTGCCAACAATACCGCCAGCCCAGCCGCCAGGCCGTGGGCAATTGAACCAGCATGTGCGTGGCCGCGCCCAGCACGACACCAATGGCCAAACCAGCCGTTCCCCAGCGCGGTACCAGCACATAGATGCCGAATATTATTCCGACATTGTACATAATCGGCGCCAGTGAAAAAGCCAAAAAGCGCCGGAATGAATTTAACAATCCGCTCAAAACATTGCTGACGCCAAAAAAGATTATGCTGCCTAACATAATCCGAGTCAACAGCGTGGTGGCTTCTCTTTTTTCCGCACTGAATCCGGGCACTAGCCAATGCATCAGCCACGGAGCCAGCAGAAATGCCACGATGGAAAAACCTACCAGCGTGACCAGTAGCAAATTCAACACCGTGTTAGTGATCCGCCAGGCTTCGGCACGGCGGTCGCTATCCGGGCCGTGCCAGTATTGTAAAAATATCGGGATAAACGACGATGATAACGCTCCCAATACTAATATGTTGAAAATAAAGTCCGGCAGCCGGAAAGCCGCGTAGTAGGTATCCAGTACATCGCCAGCCCCAAACGTCGATGCCAGCAGCCGGTCGCGAACTAGACCGATCAAACGGCTGGCAATCGAAGCCGCTCCGATAATAATCGCTCCGCCGAGAATAGATGCCTGTAGCTTGTTTAACAGATTTTTCAGCATATGATGTGGTCTATTATACCACTTTTCGCCTGATTTAACAAAAAAACTGATCCGCGGGTTACCGCCGGATTGAGAGAGAAGATCGGGTATAATACGAACCGCCTCGTGACAACCTGAGAAGAGAGCTTTGCCCAGTCAATCTGACTTAGGCGAGGCGGCCACGGCGACGGCTAGATCCCATCCTTCCCCCAATTCGGCAGAAACATACGGACCAGCGGGTGGATAATTTTATCGGTTCATTTATTATAGGCCAAAACTAATTTTTACGCAGCAAGCGGTTGTCCTCCCACCTTTTCATTTGTGTTCTACGAATACCAAAACGCCGTCGAGCGAATCCGCCTAACGGCTGACGCATTAGTTAAATTTGTGTTCGACGTAAAAAAGGTGGGAGGATTCTGGAAAAAAACCTGAAGACTTTGGTTTGATAAAAAGAGCGATTTGTTAAACCCAAGCCCTCAGATTTCTCTTCAGAATATACCAGCCAATTCGACCGGCAACCGACAGCATACCGCTGTTACCCGGACGCGTCAAGAACCGGCAGTGGACATATTGTATGATACTATACAACTTTTTCATGCGTGTAATGCTGAATTATATCTGAATGAATAATTGATAGAAGTAGGCCCGGGTCAAGTCGTCGATGTCCGACTCGACCCGGGCGGTTGCGTGGCGTAGCTTACGCCGGTTGTGCTGGCGGGAGATAGTTCTTCCAGCTCTTCTTGACTGTGAAGCCATACAGCCGCGCCAGCCAGTAAGCTCGCCTGAATTTCTTCAGTAGCACCCCCACCTCATAGTCGATACTTCGTTTGTCTGCCTGACACCAGCTGTCGTGGGGTGACGCCTTGGCTATGGCGTCGATACGGTGTTGTTCGTCGGAGACCCACTTGAAACGTTTAGCCAGCGCCCCGAGAACAATATCCACATCATCTTGCGTGATGGTACGCTTCAGCCGGTTGCTGCCGGTCACCAGTCTCCATATCCAACTGAACTGAGCCTTGAACGCTCGGCGCAACCAGTACTCGACGATCCGATCAACAACAACGAACACCGCGAAAGCCGTAAGCAGACCCACTATTAGATGCGGATCGACTTGTATCAGGGCCTCTTTCCACGACGGCCAGCTCTTCGTCACTTTCGCCCAAACGACGTAGCTCGGTAATGTGATGAGCACCAGTGCTACACTGGTAAAGAGAACCCACAAGGGTTCGTTCCGACTGTGTCTGATTAGTCGAAACACCGGAAGCCTCCCATCTGTTGGACGCCGGAACGATCTTCGCCCTGGAGCATCCATTGGGAATGAACCACTCGGCACAAACGCGCCGAGTACCGCGGCACAGGTTCGTTTTCTTTTCGACCCTGCTTGGCAGCCCGCCATTGAGCGACTCAAGAGAACGGCTGACAATCAGGTTAAATCTGCCTTTTTATTGCCTGTTTATGTACTATAGTGAATTTGGCATTATACAGTATTTGCGGGATTTGTCAACCCAGTACCGATTCTGGTACTGGGTCAACCCCATATTCATCCGTAGGCAAGGATAGCCATCCTCGCTTACGTCTACTTAAAAAAAGAAAAGGCCTCTCCACGTAATTACCCGCTTTGAAGCCTACGCTTGATCAGATCTGTATCGATGGCTTGACCGAGTCCTCCTCGGCGTCATCCGAACCGTCATCGAATGCTATGATGTATGTCTTCACGGAACGGAGTTCCCACTGTGTTACGTGGTAGTTTCCAGAACAACCCCTGTCATGCTTGGTGATTCCATTCACCTCGATGAGACTGGGATAGCCACCCGTACGCTGCCAGAAGCGAAAGAACAACCTCTGGCTCATGTCCAACCGGTAGTAACTCACTTGGCCGGCTGGGCATGCCAGTTGGCAATTCTCCAACGACCAGTCGGTTCGACACGGATCGAACCACCACCCTGGAGTGTCCCCGGTCGGCTTGACATATCGCGCCATCATGGTTTCCGCGAAGACCGAATCGGAGCGTTCTCCCTGATAGACGGTGGCCACCTCCGGTCCCAAACAGGGTGCGATGAACACCTCTGAATCATCGCGGTATTCCGGTGCAGTGGCCGTCGAGTCTATCCGGCTTAGACACACTGCGAAATCCCGGCGCAGTTCCGCCACCAGGTCCTTTTGTGACCAGCACTGACTCGACACTTCCAGGAACACAATCGGACGATCGACGATAGAAAGCACGTCGAATGCGTCCACAATACAGTCCGCGTTGAGCGTCATCTCGCCCGGGTCCGGATCGTTCGCCATGCCGGCTTTCTGTCCGGCACAACCCATCGTTACTGCCACGACCAGCATCCCTGCGATCAACCAACTGCGGAACTTCATCCGATCCTCCTCCTGGACATTGCCAGGTCGAATCCCCCCACCGATCTCCGGGTTGTTATTACCCGGACGTTACCGTGACACGCTGGAACAGGATATATCAAAAAACGAGCGTTGTCAACTCTGTCGGTCGCGACCGACAGAGTCAACCCCGACCCTAAGTTTAATGCATATTATTGTTTACAACAAGAAACGGCTCACTTATTATTTACTATTGTCCTTGGATGAAAAAATATGTTTCTCAAAAAACGCCTTCGTAGCTGGCCAGAGTGGCATGCCTTTTAGCTCCGCCTCTGTAAACCACCCGGCTCCGCCAATCTCATCATCGTCGATTATCATTTCTTGTGAAATTAGATTACACGCCCACCAATGTGTGATCTGATTCGGTACGTCACCGGGTGATTCAGCAAGTTTTTTCACCGGCTCTATTTGCAAATTCAGCTCTTCCTTTATCTCCCGAATTAACGCCTCTTTTTCATCTTCTCCCTCCTCTACATGTCCGCCCGGTGGATACCAACAACCAGTATATTTACCAAAATCTTTCTTGGCGTTCACTAAGAGAAATTGCCGGTGACCACTCTCATCCATTCGTGACATTAAACCAGCGACAACTTGTTTCATTATTAATTACTTCCCGTGACATTTATTAAACTTCTTCCCGCTTCCGTCCGCCGACGTTCCGATACGGAACTTTGGCGGACTCCGCTTACCGCTATGCCAACTTTAGTTTATTTACCATGACAATGGTTGAATTTTTTCGAGCGCCCGTCTGCATGAGTCGCTCCGCATGGACAAAGCTCCTGCGCGTATATTCCCTTGACATCGGCCACCGCGCCATACCTAGCTGTCTTTAACTTATTTCGCCTCGCCCATTGAATATCTCCGTATGACCAATGCCAATATTCCAGCGGATAGTTGGAAAAACCGGCTCGGAGCATCGCATCAGCCAATATCGCCCGGTTTTTCCTTTGGGCGGCCGGCAACAGCGGTTGATTTGATAAGGCATTTTGCCGATAATCGAGCGATTTTGACCGCATGGGGATTTTGTGCCCGCGGGAATCAACAATCCGCAGATCGATCGCCCCGCCGCTCATGTGCCCCGAGGCATTGACACCGCTCCAGGGTGCCACGTATTTTTCGATTTCTTTTATCAAGGCTGGTCCTTTTAAACCCTGGTAACGCCGCTGGCCTTTTTTAATAAAATCAAAATAGATCCCGCATTGCACATACGACGACCGCCAGGCGTCGTTGATGACAAATCGCAAACCTTTGGGTAAATACTTCGTGGCTTCTCTTAACATTTTAGCCACTGACGCGCGCAAATAAGCTGTCCTCTCCTGCTTCATACGCCGTCGACCAAGCCGGATCACCACATTTGGACAGTATTTACGCACATCAACCAAACGCTCACCATTGTCACGGATGGTGATAACAGCCTTGATCTGGGCACGCACCTTATTCATACGAATACGTTTCATTGTTTCCCAAAACACATGAACTCTAACTTTATACGATCTGGGTCTTCGAAATACACGGCGTAATAATCCTTATAGTACTCAGGGTATTTTTTAGGTCCACCGTATAATACCGGTATTTTATTGGCCAACAAATACTTTTTGTAAAAATTATCAACCTCACTTTTTCTTGCCGCCCTAAATGCTATATGATTCAAGCCGACTCGTTTTCTATGAAATCCGGTTAGGACGTGTTTCTTCTCGACTTGTTCAATGCTGAACGTATTGCGCCCGCTATTATGCCAGTTCCGGTAATGTTTTCCTATTGATAATACTTTGAAACCGAAATATTTAAGCAGTCGATCGTAAAATAGGCCGGAAATTTTAATATCACCAACTCCGATTTGAATGTGATCGATGCCAACGCATCTTACGCTGGTCATTGCCGAATTACCATTACAAAATGATTTTGTATAGTTCTACGCTTGTTTAAATCGCTGCCCCACGTTTAACGCGACAGAGTATATATTCTGGCTTTCTCTAGAACACGGGACTCATCGAGATCGGTTCGCTCGAGACCAATACTTTGCTGCTTCATTCTATTAATCAGTTCATCGATCGGCAGGAAAATGATTTCACTATCTGCCTCCGCGTCATCGGTATCACGTTTGTTAATCTCAATACTTTCTAAACGACAAAGGTAATATAAAGTGGTTTTCTGCACAAATACGTCTTGACGGGGAAATTTACTGACAATTGAGCCGATAAATGTTACAATTTTTACACGCGCTCCCGCTTCTTCCCATAGTCCGCGATGAAGTGCGTCTTCAAGTACTTCCCCCGGTTCTAAAGTTTCACGCACGAGCAAATGCAGATTCTTTACAGTGTCGCCATTGACTTGTTTTGATTCATAGCGATGGCAAAGTACTTCGCCACGCTTATTTAGTACAATTGCGCCCACAGATAAATGGTAGGGATGTTCTTTGGTAGATATGTAATAATTTGCTGCTCTGAATCTATTATTTTCCATGACATTTTTTGTATTTCTTCCCACTCCCATCCGCCGATGTTCCGATACGGAACTTTGGCGGACTCCGCTTATCGTTATATCAACTTAGTTTATTTACCATGACAATGTTTGAATTTTTTCGGGCGCCCGTCTGCGTGAGTCGCTCCGCATGGACACGGATCGTTCCGGCCAATTTTCTCGCCGTTGGCTGATTTCAACACTCCGCCCTGAATGATCGTACCTTCGATCGGTCCAGGTTGCGCAATGGTGGCATCGTTGGTGGCCGCATTGTTTTCCGGTTCACCTTCGGCTTGAATCTGTTGAAATTGTCCCGCGCCTGTCTGTGCGACTTTGGACGGACCCGACTCGATCATCTGGCGTTGCACCTGCTGATAGGCCATTTGCTTGGCTTGACCGATTTTGTAGATATTATAAACCACCTGGCTTTCGATACTGCTCATCAGTTGAGTAAACATGCCGTAACCTTCTTTCTTGTATTCCACCAGTGGATCGCGTTGGCCATAGCCGCGCAAGCCAATGCCGCGACGCAGATAATCCATTTGCTCCAGATGCTCCACCCAAAGCGTGTCGATGCTACGCAAGATCACGCTCTTGGTCAATTCGCGCATCAACAATGGTTCGCCCACCTCCCGTTCCAGATTGCGGTACGCTTCGAAAGCCAGATCATTGCAATAATTTATAATGTCCGTGCGCAAAACGGCTTCATTCAATTTGTTTTTCGCTGTGCCGATAATCTGATCAAGATTGGCTTTAGCGCCCGACGGCAATGGGAAAATAGTATTGAGCGTTTCGCATATTTCTTTGATGTTCCAATCAGGCTGAGCTTGTTCCGGTGTATGAAATAGGACAATTTGTTCAATTTCATCATTGACCATTGCCAGCACTTTTTCCTTCAAAGCGCCTTCGTGATCAGCGGCCGCCAGCGTTTCATTGCGTTTTTTATAAACTACCTCGCGATGCTTATTCATCACGTCATCGTATTCGACCAGCTGTTTGCGAATATCAAAATTATGGCCCTCAACTTTCTTTTGAGCCGATTCAATCGACTTTGAAATCATCCGGTTCTCGATCGGCATATCATCCGGCAATCCAAACCGCTCCATAATCCCTTTAACCCGGTCTGAGCCGAATACCCGCATCAGATCATCGTCCAATGACACAAAGAAACGCGACATGCCTGGATCGCCTTGCCGGCCGGATCGTCCGCGTAACTGATTGTCAATCCGGCGCGATTCGTGACGTTCCGTACCGATTACGTACAGCCCACCCAGCTCCTTCACCTGGTTGGCCGTGTCTTGATTGAACGGATTGCCGCCCAGGACGATATCAACACCGCGGCCGGCCATATTAGTGGCAATTGTCACCGCTCCCGGCTGGCCGGCCTGGGCGATAATTTTGGCTTCTTTCTCGTGGTTCTTGGCATTGAGCATCTGGTGCGGCACGCCTTCGCGCTCCAGCAGCTCGCCCAGCAGTTCGTTCTTTTCGATCGATATCGTACCCACCAGTACCGGCTGGCCGGCTTCGTGGCACTCTTTGATTTCTTTTACCACCGCCTGGAACTTGGCCTCTTCATTTTTATAAATCACATCGTTATGGTCTTTCCGCACCATCGGTTTGTTGGTCGGAATAATGACCACGTCGAGATTGTATATTTTGGAAAATTCTTCCGCTTCGGTCGCAGCCGTCCCTGTCATGCCGGCCAGCTTTTCGTACAATCGAAAATAATTCTGGAATGTAATTGTCGCCATGGTGCGGCTTTCCTGTTTGATGTCTACCCCTTCTTTTGCTTCGATGGCCTGGTGCAAGCCTTCCGAATAGCGCCGACCGTGCATCAGCCGGCCGGTGAATTCATCCACGATGATTACTTCCCCGTCTTTGACCACATAATCTTTGTCCCGGCGGAATAGCGCGTGCGCCTTTAGCGCCTCTTCCAGGTGGTGCACCGTATCGATGCCGCCCTCAACGTAAAGATTCTCAATGCCCAGCCATTTCTCCATTTTTGAAATACCGGCTTCGGTCAGCGTGGCCGCGCGCATTTTTTCATCGACATTGTAATCCTCATCAATCAGCAAGCGCGGCACCAATTGAGCAAATTTCTTATAGAGCTCATTTGATTCTTCGGCCGGTGCGGATATGATCAACGGTGTTCGGGCTTCATCGATCAGAATGCTGTCTACTTCATCGACAATGGCATAATGTAGCGGCCGCTGGACCTTGTCACCCTGGCGATAGACCATATTGTCTCTGAGATAGTCGAAGCCGAATTCATTGTTCGTCCCGTATGTAATGTCGGCTCGATAAGCTTCGGCTCGGGATACCGGGCGTAAGAATCGCCCATTCTCTTCGTCTGGTTTATATTCGGGATCGTAAATATAAGCGGACTCGTGCTGAATACTGGCCGTGCTCATTCCCAGGGCGTGGTAAACCGCACCCATCCAGACCGCGTCCCGACCGGCCAGATAATCATTCACTGTGACCAAATGGGCGCCCTGGCCACTGAGCGCGTTGAGGTAGAGCGGCAGTGTGGCGACCAGCGTTTTTCCTTCACCGGTTTTCATTTCGGAAATCTTGCCCTGGTGCAATACCAGACCGCCCACCAGTTGGGAATCAAAGTGCCTCATTTTGAGCCGACGACGGCCGGTTTCGCGGACAACGGCAAAAGCCTCGGCGGTGATATCGTCGAGCTTGGCACCATTGACCAGTTTTTGTCGGAACTCTGCCGTTTTGGCTCGCAGCTCATCATCAGACAACGATTGCAGAGCCGGCTCAAACGCATTTATGGCCTCAATTTGTCCCTTGAGACGGTCGACCACCCGCTGATTTGAATCACCAAGTATTTTTCCAAATATCGACATAGGTATATTAACGAAGTAGTTTGATAAACTGGCCCGGCGTGGTTGCGTTGAGTGCCAGGCGCTCCATGGGATCCAGGTCAGTCATTTGCTTGTCCAAAATCCGATTAACTTTCTCAAGATATCCCACCACGCATCGACTAGAGCGTAATATGTCCATCGCGGGACCGCTAATTAGCGGCGTGTATACCTTGCGAATTCCGGCATGTATAATCAGGAAGGCGGCGGCTCGTCCGATGACCTTATCAAATATGAGCGCCCCGTCAAGTTCGCGGCCATGCTGATTGATGGCTTCGGCCAATGGCGACAAACCGCTCATATTGGAACGGAACAGCAATCGCTTGTTTTTTATGATGATAGTGGACCAGGGGCCGTCTCGAAACCGCTCCAGTTCCTCTTTGGTATGGCTCATTTTCCGTCGATTGGGCTGTTTTGAGTGGTACCCAGATGTGAATTATACCAAATATTGGGATAATTTCCAAGCCTAATAGAAAAAGTCGTCTACCGTTCGTGGAGACGACCACTTGCCGATCGGTTGAGCTATGCCACCAGACCGGTTCATTCTGGGGTTAGCCTCAACTCCGCCATTACATCCCGAACCAAGTTGTCGAGTTCAAAGGTTCCGCAGGTACACTTCCCACGCCAATCGGGGTGTAGCGGACAACTTCTTAGGTGTTCAGTTCGAGATGGCACCTGATCAGAAGTTTGCCCTAGTTTACTGGATAGCGTTTGGATCTCCTCAAGGCCACAGTGGCACGTTCTAGTAAGGTCGGTGGGGCATACTGGTTCGTGCCTACCGCGCTTTCCCCGCTCCAAACACACCTGCGCCCGAGTGATCATTTGGATAAACCTGATTTCCTCCTTGGTAGCCAAGTTACTTGCCCTCCTCATTCGCAACGCCTTGGTTCAGTATCGCACTACTCGTACGTAAGTCGTGGGACATCAATCAGGCGGTTGAATTATAGCAAGACGTAGGTATTAATCCAAGCCCAAGATAAAAGGCTGGCTGGCGCCAACCTATCGAACCATGGCTTCTCCGCACGGCTCTGCTTCAGTGTTGGGCTGGGCCACACCAGCCAGTACGTTTATGATTTCCTCGCCCACGTCCTCTGCTGCCGTGTTGCCCGCTGAAATTGCCCACCGGAACGGATACAGCGTCTGGCGATAGAATTCGCCTCTGAGATTTCGCATCCTAATGAACACCGTGTAATCGACGACTGGCATCTCGACCGGTATCGGCAACATGTCGATGGACAGAACACTATACGTGTCAACTATCCGACGTACATCGATGCGTTGTCCCGATACAGCCTCAACCGTCAGACTAACCACGCAGTCAATGCCCAGCGGCAACTCGGCGAACAAGTTGACGGCATCGAATCCTAGCCAGCGCACCTCCGGCTCATGAATCTGGCAACCATGTCTCCGTAGATATGTGGCCAGCACCTCGAGAAACCCATCATCCTCCGCTTCCGGGTGTAGCAACACCACGCGTCGACTCACCACCAGTGATGGCGATGTCGCGAGCGTTCTGACGACTACCAAACCGGCCAATCCAACCAGGGCTACCATTACTGCCAGGCCCAGCAGTAACTCCGCCAGAGCCACCTGCGCGACCATCTCAGCCACCTCCTTCCGGGTGTGTGCCTACCACAACCAGACCGACCCCCGTAGATTAGACTTTTTTGGGTCGATCTGTCAACCTAGTTATTTTGTTCGTACCAATATAGCCTTTAACCTCGCTTCTTTTGATCGGCTAGCTTTTCTTTGGCTTTGACCAACTGGCGGTTTATTTTGTCGGTAGCCACGTCGATCGCCGCATGCATGTCCGATGCCTTGAGGCCAACCTGGAGTACCCGGCCCGGAATGGTGGCCCATATCTCTACCCGGTTGATGTCCCCGGATTTCTGATTGTGATCATAGTCCAGCTCGTACTTTACCTGTTGAATATGATTGTTGTACTTTATCAGTTTCAAGGCTTTTTCTTGGACATAATCCTTTAGTGATGGTGTTAGCTTGAAATCTTTTCCGGTAATAATGATTCTCATATTTTTCTATATATCTAATTAACAAATATCGGGCGATGGAATCCAAAAGAATTCCGCTATAAAAACTATTTATTGCTTCCTTATTTTTGGTTTGGTAATGTTCGGCGCTCGATCGTATAATGGACGAACCGGCACTTTGTCTGGTGCGGTTAGTTTCACTTTGCTTACTATCCGAGCGATATCAGTTGAATCAACTTTATTTGCCCCATACACTGGCACAGAAAACGCCAGCCCTAATGCATTTGCTACGGTCACTCCCACTCGTATGGCGGTGAATGGGCCCGGCCCACGTATAACGATAATTGAACCGATCTGATCCAGCGGTGTCCTGGATAATTTTACCAGCCGGTCAATGTAACGCAGCAGATCATCACGTTCTTCAAAACCGATCGGCTGGTGTATTTGTTTGACCGCCGCACCTTTCACGATCGCGACCATTATTTCATTCATCGCCGTTGTGTCAATAAACAGGCTTGGTTTATCGGCCATGGAAGGTGATTTTTTACGCGACGCCATCAATGCTATTTGGTTCATTTGAGGCCAGATCAGCCGGCGGGCGCGTCAATCGTTCGGCAACCAGCCTGGGCTTGGGCTTAGCCAGCCGGTCGATGATGACAATGTGCTTATTTTCGATCACGTTAAACAAAAATCGGTCAGTCACCTGCTGGCGATAGTCATACTCTTTAAGCGTAAAGATGGTATATCTGATATCTTGATCAAAGTATTTCTGAAACTTATGCAATAATTGCTTAATCTTATTCCGGTCAACCGTCCCTACGATCAATAAATCGGTGGGCAAATCAGTCCGACCGACGAATAGGCCCGATAATACCATATACTTTATTGTTCCTAGTTGTGATACCGCTCGGGCAAAATCACGCTCCAACAAAATCTGTGATTTCACCATCAGCGCCTTCAGCTCGAAGAATAACGGAAAATCACGCTTCAAAGTAAAGTACTTTTTGCGATCTTTGTCATTTTCTTCCACAATACCGATTTCTTCCAGATTGTGCAGCTCCTGCCGTACGCTGTTGATGCGTTGATCCAGCTTGCGGGTCAGCTCACGCACAAAATAGGACCGGTCGGGATTGCTATAGAATAGCCGGAGTAGTTTAACCCTGGTGGCTGAACCAAAGAGTTGTTCAAGCATTGTTTGCGGTTGACTTTTTTCTTGTTTATGGCTTTATTATAGATAGTTTCTTTGTGGATGTAAAGTCGGGGCGGACTATTGTTTTATACCCAAAAATGGTGTATATATAAATGAGGATGGTATTTGTGTCATCAGTCACCTAAATCATGACCAGATTAAACACCGATTTTGCCTCGTTTTTAATCCACGACCCCCAGTCCACCACTGAGTCGATGGCTTTGTTTGTGGCTCGACCGAGTGAAGCAGAGTTCCAGAGCCTGGGGAGATTATTCGGTGTTTTTCAAATCGTTCCCGGTAATGATCAGGCCCGGCGGATTATCGATTTAATCATTACATCAGCCAAGAATTTTCATTATCAGCAGCTTGAATCAAACGTCGAGCTGGCCTTTGAAAATACTTTGAAACAACTTAACGAAGTTCTGAGCAATGAGATGACTCAGGGCTCGGCGGGGTGGTTGGACGATTGCAATATGCTATTGGGCGTATTGAAGGATAACGACCTCTTCTTCACCCAAACCGGCGATATCCAGGCATTTCTGGCGCATAAGATGCACTTCCTGAATATCCTCGAAAAAACTCGGGGAGTTGAATCGCGTATCAACCCGTTAAAAATATTTTCCCAGACCATTGCCGGCCAGATCGCGTCTGGTGATACGATTGTCTTTGGTACCACCAGCTTGTTGGATTACCTTTCCCAAGAACGTCTGCGTACTATTGTACAATCAAATTCAGCGCATCAATCGTGCGTTGCGCTCGAAAATTTACTATCACCGAATTCCGGCCGGCGCGGATTCGGCGCCCTGATATTCAAGCTCATGCCGGAAACCGTGCCGGCCCAGTCACAACCGCGGCCGTTGTCCCAGCCCGACCCGCGTGGTTCGGCCTCCCAGGAGTCCATGGAACAGCTGATGGGCCGGGAAGAATCGACCAACCAGCTGCTGTCTCCGTCCGCCTGGTTAAATTTCAAACATGCCGCTAATTCTGTCCGTGACCAGGCCAACCGAGTATTTGGCAAGTTGACCAATAAACGTCGTGGAGTCGTGCCGCGTCCGATGCCTCCCGCTCAGCTTTACGTTCCATCACGTGATTTACAAAAACCAATACGACACACCCAGCATCCGTCTAATTGGATTATTTGGCTGGGTCGGATATATGTCGGTATTCGTTCCATCGGGCGATTAGGACAGCAAGCTGCCCGCTTTCTGGTAGGCCTAGTCAGTGGTGGACAAAAGGTTCGCCAGTCATTACACCACCTGCCCACCCGAGCGGCTAATTCTGTGGACGCTAAAGTAAGCGTCTGGCAGAAACTGAATCGTCAGCGGAAAGTTACGTTGATCGTAGCCATCGTGCTAATTTTCATCTTTGCCGAAGGCATGGTCATAATTGGCAAACAAAGAGACAAGGCGACCCAAACCAAAGCTTATCAAAACGCCATTACGGTCGCCCGCCAAAAGATCGACGAAGCCGACGCCGCCCTGCTCTACGCCAACGAAGATAGTGCCCGCAACTTGATCTCCGAGGCTCGCGCGCAGATCGCCAGCATTCCCGAGAAACAGCGCCAGAAGAAATACTTGTCTGACGTCATCGATATCGAAAATAAGCTCGGGGTGATAAACGAAAAGATTAAACACGTCATCACTATTGCCGAGCCGACTGTTTTGTCCAATCTGGCCGATACCACCACCGGAATCAGTCCGGCTGGTTTAATGGGCTTATTAAACGGTAAAATCGTGACTGCGGCCACGAATCAGAAATCGCTTTACGTGACTGACATTGAATCAAAGACTACTACGACCGTTGCGCTCCCAGATACGCTCGCCAGCGAACCAGTTGTCACCGCCCCGCTCAACGCCAAGCAGGGCCTGGTGTTGTTCCAGGATAATACATTGTTGCAATACGACGCCTCAAACAACTCAATTACGCCGCTAACGATTGAGTTTCCCAATCAGGACAAAACACTGGTCAGTGGTGCCGTCTATGTGGATCGGCTGTATTTCGTAGATACGAAGAATAACACGATTCTGCGCCACACTCGCGCCGGAAAGGCTTATTCAAAAGGTACCAGCTGGCTTAGAGATGCTGCCATCAAACTTGATACGACCAAGGCTCTGGCTGTTGATGGATCTGTCTACATTCTACGTGATGACGGCAGCGTGACAAAATATACCGGTGGAGAAGTTGATTCTTCTTTTACTCTAACCGCAACCGATCCGGCTCTGTCTAACCCGACCAAGCTCTATGCTACCACCAGTTCCGACATGCTATACGTGCTCGATCCGACCAACAAGCGCCTGGTGGCCTACACCAAGGCTACCGGCAAATTCAAGCAGCAATACACCTCGGACAAATTCGACGCGTTAATAGACTTCACTATCGACCCCGGCGCCAAGAAAGCCTACCTGCTCAATGGTACGATGGTGTATCAGATTGAGTTGTAGCTGAGTCTGGGTATGGAAACAGGATCTCGAATAGACAACCCCGAAAGCTCCGAGCAAACTCTAGTTCGGCTTATTAAAGATAGGGGTGTCGAGGATCCCGAGGTTAGAGATTTATTAACTGGTTGGATAAGCGCGCAAGAAACGGAAGTGGGTAGTTCGGGTGATTACGCCATCGCGCAAGTACGGCTTGAGCTTAGACGTGCAAATCTATTTTTTCAGGCTGGTTACGCCGATGCGGCGCGCGAAAGCTTTGAAGCCGCCAAACTTCTAGCTGCAAACTATCGGCGAGATGATCTTTATATTGCTATTGGGGAAGAGTGGGACGGCATCGAACGCTTACTTGGTGGAAATTAAATAACATCATTCAATAAACTAACCATAGGCGGGCATAACCCCGTACCTATTCTGGTACGGGGCCCGCTTACATGAGTATGTATTATCTGATAACCGGCATACATCAACATAACGCCGTTACCTGCCTCTGAATAAGAAAAACCGAGGTGGTCGCATCGTGTGGGGTACGATTTGCTAACCTCGGTATTTTGGCGGTACCTAACTTCCGATCGTCCACTCGAGCGCGCAGACCATGTCGTCCGTGCCAGTGATGGTGACGAATGGCTGGTCGGTCAAAAGAAGACGATCGATCAGTCTCCGGAGCGGCTCCGGGTCACTGAATTCGCTCTCCCGAGTTTGGGCGTCCGGATTCTGACGTTTCGGACCACTCGGGCAATACGTGGCGGTCACCACCCGCCCGTTCCAGAGTGTAGCCTTCGCTACCACCGGCCCCCTCAAGGATGGGTCGGGGCAGCTCTCGCAAACCAGATCCAGTAGCTGTTCCGGCCTCGCCACAGAAACCTCCTTCAAGTCGTCCCCCTTTCCTTCGGACAATGTACTACCTGTCGACATTGTGTCGATATTCGTAAACAGTTTTATCATAATATACGCGCGCGGTCAAGGGGTGCCCCCTAATTATTGTTTGACAACAACGTGGGCGAGGATGATCATCCTCGCCCACGTTGTTATTATTCTAGCTTACCGGATTATTTCAGCGTAACGCCGGCGCCGGCTTCTTCAAGTTTCTTCTTGATCTCTTCGGCTTGTTCTTTAGCCACGCCTTCTTTGACCATGGCGGGGGCGGAGTCGGCGATCTTCTTCGCGTCCTGAAGGCCCATTTCGGTCACTTCCTTGATCACCTTAATGACGGCGATTTTGTTGCCGCCCGTGCTGGTCAGCTCGATGTTGAATGAGGTTTTTTCCTCGGCGGCATCAGCGCCGTCGCCAGCCGGCGCGGCACCGGCCATCATCATGGGAGCGGCAGCTGATACGCCGAATTTCTCTTCCAGTACTTTGACGAGTTCCGAGAGGTCGAGCACGCTCATGGTCTCGATTTTCTCGATAATCTCTTTGAACTTGGCCGGTACTTCGACCGGTGTCTTCGTTTCTTCGGACATACGTTTATAATTCGATTAATAACTTATTAAGCTGATTGTTTGGCATCGGCGATAGCTCTCATCGCCTGCACCAAACCACGAATGTTACCCTGGCATACATTTACCAAGCCGGATAACGGCGACTTGATGACATAAACAGTCTTGGCAATCAACTCTAATCGTGAAGGTAGGTTGGCTAGCGCCACAGTCTCCGCTGCGGTCAGTGCCTTGCCTTCCAATACTGCTCCGACCATCACCACCTGCGGGTGGGTCTTGGCGAATTGCTTGATAGCCTTGGCCGCCGTAACTTCGTCGGGACTGAAGGCCAGACCGAGATTGCCCTTGGCTGCGTCGAGATCGACATCGGCTACTTTCATGCCTTGCAGTGCTTTTTGCAATAGTGTTTTCTTTGACATGACCAGCTCTGATTGCTGCTGGCGCATTTCCCGGCGCAATAACTCGGCGTCTTTGACCTTGACGCCTTCAAACGTGGCCATGACCGTCAGCTTGTTGGCTTGGAGAGTCTGGGCGATTTTCTCTACTTCTTGCTCTTTGCGAGCGCGTGTTTTAGACATATTCTTCGAACAAAAAAATCTGCGAACTACCGCAGACAAAGCCCTTCCCAGGATCGACCTGGTATTTGCACCTCGGAAGGCAATTAATTAAGCCGGATCTTACGATCGCGACACCCTCTGTCTTTGGTAATACGGGTATTATAACAGGATATATACAAACGTCAAGCTGAGGCGGGAACAATTCACCATTTGGTCAAAAGGTGTTCTGAAATTAAGCAATATTTACCTAATATTAGTGCCGTTTAACCTTTTCGCGAAAAGGTTTCACATTCTATGGGTGGATTATCGTACCCTGAAACGACTTACCAGAGATTGCTTTATTCAAATTAACAATGTTGTTGGCATTAACTACCATCACTGTTATACCTAGCTTTTTAGCCAGCCGCGACGCCACCGGATCAAATGGCGAACTTAATCGCGGGCTCCACCTTTTTGGTACCAGTTTCAAATATTCGCTCCATGTCAAATCGGGTAACGGTTTGGCGTTATGATACTTCTTGGGATTAGCGGTGTAAACGTAATCAATATTCGTCACATTGATAATCGCGCGCGCGCCCATATTCTTAGCCAGCAGGACGGCCACATAATCGGTTGACCGACCGGGTTTCCAGCCCGCCGCTACCACAATCGGACGAGTAATTCTTAGCCGTTCAATCGGATTGATAATTATATCCTGATGCGCCAACCGACCAAATTGTGAACGAACCAATTCGGCGTTCAGGCGCGTTGCGGCAATCCCCACCCGATCAAGATCGTCCGCCGAGAATGTAGCGACAGCTTTGGCGGCATTATAATAATTACGACTTGTGGCTCCTCCCCCGGTCACAATCACGGCCCGTTCGTGATATCGTATTCTCTGCAAAACTATTCGACGAAACTTCGTTAAATATTTCGTGTCAATTTCTTTTGGGACAATGATCGATCCGCCCAGTGAAATGACAATCGTCTGGTTCATTAATCGAGATATTTAGCCTTGTTGATCTTATGCTCATCGAACGTCCGGCTGAATATGGTCCGGCCATCGGGTGCGTTTAGATAATACAGAAAGTCGTTCGGCTCTGGGTTAATCACCGCCTCAATGCTTGACAGCGATGGATTACAAATTGGCCCCGGTGGTAACCCGGTGTTTAAATAGGTATTGTATGGCGAAGCGACTTTTGTATCATCGATTGTGGGTTGTAAACTTTCTTTATTGGTCACGAAGTTTACCGTCGCGTCGGATTGCATCGGCATATTCATGGCCAGGCGTCGTTTGAATAAATCCGCAACCATCCGTCGGTCAGTGTCGCTGCGGACTTCTTTTTCAACAATCGAGGCTAGGGTCAGTGTTTGAAAAAGATTCAAGTCGGTTCGAGCAATCCGATCACGCATTGATTGATCAACTTTGATATTAAAATTATCCAGCATTTTTTGAATTACCTGTGCGGGCGAGGCATCTTTGTAGACTCGATAAGTATCGGGATACAAGAATCCTTCCAGACCGGCTGTGGCGGGTTTGTCGATCAAGAACTCGTAGGTTCGTCCAGGTAATATATCGCGCGAGTCACTAACTGCTGCGACGTTGCGAAAATCAGAGGCCAGAGTTTCCGCGGGTTGCTTTAATTCCGCCGCAAAAGTCCGGCCATAAATATCAGCGATCTGGCGCACGGTCAGGCCTTCTTGAACTAAAAATTTCACCTCATTGGAATCCGCGTCCCCCTTTGTTAGCACCGCCACCAACGTCTCAACACTTTGACCGGTATTGAGTGTGTAGCTGCCGGCTTGCAACTTCGATGTTAAGCCTTCCAGCCAGATATAGATGCGAAAGATTCGATCGTCGCGGATCATCCCAGCCTGTTCCAAATTAACCGAAATTTCCTTGACCGTCTGGCCGGATTTAATTTCAAATGTCAGATTCTTGACCGTAGATCCCGCAGCTGGCGGCTGGAGCAATCTGGTAAAATACCAGAATGCGCCTACCGCTACCAAGATTACTGCCAAGAGTGTTATAACGATAGCGGAGATTGCTTTCATTAGAGGTAACGATGTTTTTTAGTTTGTTCTAGCAACTCAACGATTTTCTTCACATTCTGGGCATGATTGCGGTGGCAGACCAACAACGTATCGTGCGTATCGATAATAACTAGGTTATCGACTCCGGCGGTGGCAATCATTTTTCCAGCCAGACTGTAGATCAGACTGCTGGTGGTCTGAATACCAACATGGTGCCCCTTGATAACATTGTCGATGGCATTTTTTGACAAGGCATCTTTTACCGAACGCCAGTCTCCAATATCGCGCCATGTAAAGTCTGCCGGTATTACCAGCATCTGCTTTTCCTTTTCCATAATGCCATAGTCAATTGAAATCGGTTTGATCTTGGCAAATTCACGTTTGATAGTGACCGTTTCTTTGGGCGTACCCAAGCTGGCTTCAATCGCGACCAAACAGCGATGTGTTGCTGGCAGAAATTTCTTAAATAAACCCTGAAGATAATCTACCCGCCAAAAGAACATGCCGGCATTCCAGAGATATTCCCATTTCTGAAGAAATTTCTCGGCCGCGGCCAGATCGGGTTTCTCGATAAAGCGCTCGACCTTGAAAACCTCATCCTTGCCAAAGACCTCTTTTTGGCTGCCCATTTTAATATATCCATAACCGGTCTCCGGATATGTCGGGTTGATTCCGATTAGCACTGTCCGTTTGGGATTTGATTGTAGTACCCGATCGGCTAACTTTACAAACTTTATATAGGTCGCGACCGGATGTATATAATGATCGGTATTGACTGTAAATATTGTTTCCTGCGGAAATTGTTTATGAACATAGGCAGCTGCCAATCCAATAGCCGCTGCGGTATTGCGCCGTTGCGGTTCGATACAGTACTGCTTCAGTCCAATTTTATCCGCCAGCCTCTTGATCAGCGGGTATTGCTCCTGGCTGGTCGTCAAATAAATATCTTCCGGCTTGAGAAATTTCAGAAGGCGCTTAACAGTCATCTCCAATAGTGTTTCCCGGCCAATCAACGGCTGGATCTGTTTGGGTAATTTTTGGCGCGAAACCGGCCAGAGCCGGGTACCGCTCCCGCCCGATAAAACAATAGCTTTCATGTCTTTATTGTAACAAAAATAATCATGTGTGTCTGTATCTAGGCTGAATCTATATAATTATATACCACCCTTGCATTATATCCCAAATTGTGATATAATTACAATGTTAGTAACAAAACAAAAATAAAAACATCAATGAAAGTGAGCCGATTCAAGTCGGTCTGTTATCTGTCGCTAGCGGCTGGAATAATGTCGTTGCTGTTTTTGTTTCCCGGCGTATCCCGTGCTGATACGCTTGAGCCATCCAGTGATATCATCTATCTGACGAATCGAACCCGGCTCCAAAATGGCCTGAATGCATTGGTCACCAATCCTGCGCTGACGCTAGCGGCTCAAGATAAGGCGGCCGACATGTTAAACCGAGACTATTTTGATCATACCAGTCCGGACGGTCGCCAGCCCTGGGATTTTATCCAAGCCGAAGATTACCAATACACTTACGCGGGGGAAAACTTAGCTTTAGATTTTCTGGACGCTTCCACAATGTTTCAAGGTTGGATGAGCAGTCCAACCCACCGCGCCAACATACTTTTCCCTGACTACCAGGAAATCGGAGTCGCGACATATTCCAGGGTAACTAACGGTACGATAAAAGTAGTCGCCGTACAAATGTTCGGCAGTCGCAGCGATTTTCTTTCCGTATCACCCGCCCTGATCGATCAGGAAAATACTCCAAATAGATCATTTACCTTAATTGACGGCCAACGATCAGACGTCACCAATGCCGGCTATGTTTCTTCCGCTTTTACTGACTCGGGCCAGCAACTGGAATTGGCTCGTAAAAATAAAAACCTGGCGGCTTTCACCATCTGTTATGGTTCCTACGCCGCTATCGTAATTGGATTAATTGCCTATTTTAGCCGGCGGCGCCTTCTAACCTGCCTACCGCATCATACATCAGCCGGCGACGTGTTGAGCCATCCCGGATTGTAATACCCCAGACAAAAGTAATATTGCCAGCAATACGGCTAATGCCAGGCGATACCAGCCGAACGGTCGCAGTGACCGGTTATTGAGATAGCGCAGGAAAAATCGAATGCAAAAATAACCGCTTACTGCGCTAGCGGCAACACCCAGGGCATACACTAGCCAGTGCTGTCCGAACCCATGTGTCTGTACGACATCAAGGGTTTTTTTGGTTCCGGCACCGAGTGTTATAGGTATAGCCAGTAGAAATGCGAATCGCGCCGCTGCCTCGCGCTTTAACCCGAATGCCAAACCTGTTATAATGGTACTGCCGGAACGGGATATCCCGGGTATCAGGGCAATGGCCTGACCAACACCGATAGCTATAGCCGATCCCGGAGTGACCCGGTCAATATCCTTAGTCTGACGGCTGACTTTCTCCAGCCAAAAGAAGAAGACCGCCCCGATTGCCAGCGCGACTACCACCACCCACAGTGAACGGAAAGTTGTGTCAACATAGGACTCAAAAATCAGACCCAATAACACAGCCGGGATCGTTCCCAAAATCAATAACCAGCCCAAACGCCAATCGGTTCCCCGAGCATCGCGTTTTCCTAATCCAACCGCAATCGCTCTGACATATTTAACGATATCCGACCAGAAATAAAATAGCAGCGCGGCAAACGTTCCGAGATGTAAAATTGCGTCGAATCCTAAATCGTCGGCGATCGGCAAACGCCAGATGGCATGCAGCACGACCAGGTGTCCCGTGCTAGATACCGGTAAAAATTCCGTCACGCCCTGGACGAACCCGTACACGATCGAAAAAATATAGCTCATATTTTCATTATACTATTTATATGCCTCAAATAATTATTACCGCCTTAACGGCTGGGCTGGGAACTCAATTTTTCAAATTTGTCCGCCGGTCGTGGCGCGATAAACGTTTCGAATGGCGCCGACTGAATACTTATGGCGGCATGCCTTCGGCTCATACTGCTTTTGTGTCGTCGCTGACCACAGCTATCGGCATTCAGGAAGGAATCGATTCACCTTCATTCGCCATCGCCTTTATCCTGTCCGGCATCATTGTGCGCGATGCGATCGGATTCCGACGCTACCTGGGAAATCATGGGCACATATTGAACAAGCTGGTTCAGAGCCTCCCTGAACAATTGCGATCGCAATTTCCTCAACGCCTCCAGGAGCGGATTGGACATACCCCAACAGAAGCTATGGTCGGTGGTATTATCGGCATAATCGTGGCTGTGCTTTATTATACGCTTGTTTTCTAATTTGCTCTAGACGGTTGATAAATAGCACCAGTCATTGCGAGCGAGTCGGCGAGCGTGGCAATACCATTATTTGGCATACTATCCTCCGGGGTGCTTCCCCCGAAATGCTGGTTTCGCAATGACGGTAATACTTACTTCTGGCACACCGGACAATAATGGCTGGACCGGCTGCCTTGTTTTATTCTCGTGATTACTCCTCGGCGGCATTTCCGGCAGCGTTCGCCCTCTCGTCCATAAACTTTTAAAAGTTTCTGCATGCCCCCGGGTTGGCCCGTACCACCCCGATAGCTGCGAAAAGTCGTCCCCCTCTGTTTGATAGCCTGTCCTAATATTTTTGGTATGGCTAAATATATAGACTCAATTTTATTCAGACTCAGTGATGCGACACGACGGGAGGGCCTTATTCCGGCGGCAAATAATACTTCGTCGACATAAATATTTCCCAAGCCTACGACATTTGATTGATCGAGCAAAACTGATTTTATCAGTGCCCTGATGTGTCGTTTGGCATACGCTAAAAAATATGGCAATGTAAACTTTTTATCAAAGGGTTCCAAACCGAGTTTCTTTTTCTGGAAAAATGACGCCAGCTCGTGTTCCGGCAGCACTAACATATAACCGAATTGCCGCTGATCATTAAAATACAAATGGCCGCCATTTTGAAATCGTAAAATCACGTGCGAATATTTATTTGGCAGAGCGTCGATTCCACCGACAATCGGGTGACCGCCATACTGTTTGGTTCCCCGGGATGAAACAAACACCAGCTGGCCAGACATTTTTAAATGCACCAGCAATGTTGTTTGATTGTCCAATTCAATCATTATTATCTTGGCTCGGCGTCTTACGTTTGTTATGGCACGACCGACCAAAGATTTAACAAATAGCCGGACTGGCATGGCGACAATCTTCTGCAATCGAACATCAACCGATGCTATCCTTTGTTTCTTTAGCAGTGGGCGTAAATCACGAACGACGGTTTCGACCTCGGGTAATTCGGGCATATTAGAGAATTTTATAATTCAAAATTAAAATGCTAGAGGCTCGCGCAAGATGAGCGTAGTCGTCTACTTTTGATTTAGCGCAGCCTTGGCGGCTTGTTTTACTGCGGGGTCATTATCGCTTGCGGCTGATTGAAGTTTTGATTTAATGTAACCCACGGTCTGGGTTTTTTCTCGACTTACCCGGTCCAAGGCCTCTACCACCGCCAATCGTACGGTTGGACTATCACTGTCCAACAATGACGCTAACTGCGTTATGAGCTCTTGTCTTTGTTTAGTGTCGTTGGAACCAAACGCGGCCTTAGTCGCCTGTTTTACCTTATAGGCCGTGATAAAGGTCGAGTCGCTCAGCAACAGAGCCAGTTTGCGTGTACCGTTTTGGATTTTCTTGGCGTTGATGAGCGGACGTGCCATTACTTTATGCGGCAGTTGATATGTTTATTAACGCAGCCGCAGCTTTAGTCGCGAATAGTATGGCAATGGCAATCGAAATATATTGATGGCCTCCAAACAGCCCGCCCCAATGGCCCACAAAGTTGGATTGTTTTTTTATCGTCATTATATTTGCGAGATTATGAACTAAAACTGGTCTTAGCCATCTCAATCTCCGCCCATTCATTCGCCGCCTCGTCCCATTTATACGCTCGCAATTTGTGCGCCACCTCTTCTGAATACTCTTTCTGGATCGACACATCCGAGCCAATCCGCTTCGAACCTTTAACTTTGTTGCCGGTGACCCAGTGGTGGGTCGTTCGCTCCAGTTTCATCCGGCCCAGCGGGCTTTGAAAAACAATCCATTCAATAAAGCCGGGCTCGTCTTCCAGATCTTCGCGCTGCTCCTCAAAAACCTCGAAACTATCCTTAATTTGGCCTATGGTGGCCTGCCATTTTTCGTCAGTCATATGCCTATACCATAACAAATTTTTTCATTTCTCACAACACATAAAGAAAGCCCTTGCGTGTATATACGACAAGGGCGAATACTCACTTGGGGACGATCCGTAGGTGGTCTCTACGCTTTCTCCAGCACGAGCGAATCTTGTCCGACAAGATGTACGGAGCAAAGACGATGAACACAATCACGGAACCCGGCAGCGTCGATGCCACCCCGACCATTTTGCGCCTCAAGGTCCAGTCGATGAAGGCCGGGCTGGTTTCTTGAGACCGACAGCCATCCCACGAGATATACGAGAATACCACACACGACGAGACTATCGTCCATAACAGAAGCAGATTGAGCCAACCGAATCGCAACTGAGGCATTGGTGTACGCACGGTACTCAGCGGGTCGAGATATGCCCTGGCCATTTGGGTCGCTGGAATACCATCGTAATCGATCACTGAATGGGCAGGACTCTTCACCGTCGTTTTGAGAAGGTATACGCCGGCAAAGATCTCTCCTGTCGGCAAGCCGGTCAGTTTCCGAAGTGCGGCGATATTCTCATTCGCATCGCGGTCTCTCATTACCGACAGTTGCACATCCGGCAGTTGTGACGGATACGGGAGATTCCGCACGGCTTCAACGACTTGCGTCAATGCCTCTTCAGACTGGGGGCGCGTATTTTGGAACCAACTCCGCAGTACCCCTCCGGCCGCTACTTCGATCTCACAGTCTTGTTCCTGAAGATGGCAACCCCGGATCGCCTGCAAAACAGCAGTCTGAAACTGGGCGTCTGCTTGGTCATCGTGCCACTCCACAAAAGGCAATACGACTGCAAACATCAATCCCACCACCAGCCCGATGATGCCGCCGACCCAGACACGATTTTTCCGCGAAGACATGTTCCACCTCGTTTCTATCAAAGGGCTCCTGAAACGCAGATACTTTATTCTGCCCCATTATTGTAGGCTTTATTTTTATCGTTAGCAATAGCGTCAGAATTGTACGTAAACTCATGTTACAAACAAAACATTCGGATAACAATTACCCAGTGGGCATCCAACAAACAGTTGTTGCGATCAGACAACTACGTTTGATATTTTCTTACTCTTGTTTCTTGAATGTAAAATACTTCTTATCTTTCAACTTATCCGGTAGATACTCCTGCTTGCCCTCTTCCAGAGTATATTCGTGCGAGTACTTATAACCCGCGCCATAACCAATTTCCTTCATCAGGTCCGTTACGGCATTTCGTAAGTGCGATGGTACGGGTTCATTCAAAGTTTCTTTGACGTCTCGGCGCGCCTCCAGTAAAGCGGCGTAAACGGCGTTGGACTTCGGTGCCAGCGCCAGATAGACCGTCGCTTCGGCGAGGTTCAGCTGCGCTTCCGGCAGACCAATAAACTCTACCGCCTGGGCAGCCGCATTAGCGATCAGTAAGGCGCGCGGGTCCGCCATGCCAATGTCCTCCGAAGCTAGTATCACCATTCGACGGGCGATGAATCTAGGATCTTCCCCCGCTTCTAGCATGCGGGCCAGCCAGTAGAGCGCGCCGTCGGCATTTGAGCCGCGCATTGATTTGATGAATGCCGAAATAACATTGTAGTGTTCTTCGCCGCTTTTATCGTACAGCAGCGAACTTTGTTGGAGCGAATCTTCAATGCCTTTTTTATCGATATGACGGAAACCTTTTTGATCGGGACGGGCGGATTTCACCGCGATCTCAATCGCGTTCAGAGCCGTGCGCGCGTCGCCATTGGATAGTCGAACGATCATGTCCAGCGCCACTTTGCCAATTTTAACCTTGTAGCCGCCCAAACCGCGTTCTTTGTCCTGCAGGGCTTTTTTCAATATCTTGCCGATGTGTTCAGGATCGAGACGTTTTAAAACATATACCCTGGTGCGGGACAACAATGCGCTGATAACCTCGAACGATGGATTCTCGGTGGTGGCGCCGATTAATACAATCGTACCGTTCTCAACGTATGGTAAAAAAGAATCCTGCTGGGCTTTGTTCCAGCGATGGATTTCGTCGACAAATAGAATCGTTCGCTTGCCATGGAACTTCCGTAAATCCTGTGACTTTCGAATTATTACTCGTAACTCTGCCACACCCGAAGTTACCGCCGAGATTTGGACAAACTCTGATTTGGTCATGTTGGCTATTATCCGCGCCAAGGTTGTCTTGCCTGTGCCCGGCGGCCCCCACAGGATCATCGAAAACAGCTCGTCGTTCTCAATCGCTCGACGTAATGCTTTGTCATCGCCGGCAATTTCTTCCTGTCCTAAAAAATCGTCAAAATTACGCGGACGCATTCGATCGGCCAAAGGCGCCTCACGTGATAGCTCTTGAGCCATTTTGTTGTCGAATAAATCAGTCATATTGGCATAATATCACATACCCAAACGAAAAGCGAACACTCTTTAAATAAAACCACCTCCGACATCCGCCCGCGTAAATGCAGACTAATATCGGAGGTTCGAGAACCGGTAGCTCGGTTCAGATGGGGACCTTGTTCATGTAGAACGAGTCGGAAGCCATGGGTGGCGCGTACGCTCGCAGACTCTGATTGACCGAGATGGCGTGGCTCTGCCCACTCGCATCCACCCTCAGTTCCGAATCGGGGGTACTGAAGTAAACCCCCCTGACCAGACTGGCTTCGAATGGCGTGTGATGCGCCTCGATAAAGACCTCCTTCGCGGCAAAGTCTTCATTGGCCGAGAACGAACTCACATCGGCCATCGTCACCGTGTAGTAGACGCCCATCTTCACGATCGGATTGGCGATCAGCTTCTGCACGTCGGCGTAGCCACCACGTACGTAGGCCTCGGTGACGTCAAGCCGTATCAGTCTCATGCCGATCTCGGTCTTGATCCAGCCGCCGAGCGACTGTGGGGCAGCGAAGAAGTCGCCGACCTGAAACCCGATCAGAATCGCCAACATGACAACCATGGCAGTACCCATGCGCCTGGACATCGAACTTCCCTCCTCTGGAATGGCGTGCCCCGTTAGAGCTCGGCGTTTCCGAAACCTTACGTGGCATTGCAACGAACGAACCTGACAACTCAATCGCGCAGCTTATCAAATTAATCTGATTTTGTCAATACCTTGCCCATTTGATTACAACTTACGCTTGACAATGTCCGATAGTTAAGCTACTATTTCGGCGCCTTATATCAGGGCGATTGTTATAACCAAGATCGGCTCCGCATGGCAGCCCCAGACAAGAGGAGGTCCCGTATGCCTCGTGCATCAGGACGAGGGAATCTTCTAACGCCGGATCAATTCGAAGATCTGGTGCTGAAGAATGTTGGCAACAGCGAGCGAGGCCTCGAAAGATTTATCCATCACCTTCGGATCAGGTACTGGTCCCCCAGGATCAATCGCGTCAATCGAGCGCCGAGGTGGGTCATGGATGCTCTTTGGTGGATCTGGCACTGCCAGCTCTACCCGATACGGCGCGAGTCCGGCCGGTGGAATTTCACCGGCTACGCCACTGGCAGTGTCGGCTCGCGCTACGACGCCACGGCTAAGGGCGTACCTGGCATCCTAGCGCAGGTTGCCCAGTCAACACATGTGGTTGTATCCCGCGTCAGATTGCCGCAGGACGCTGACGAACTGCGGCGTCTGATCAAAGCGGTCGGATCTCTGCGTGATACCCGCATAAGCTGCATGATGAATATGTGGGTAAACAGTACCGAGCACGGCCATCTAACGATGCTGAACTCTAGCGGCATCGTGACCCCGTATTCGGAGACTGATGTGGCCACCTGCTGGGTAGTCGTTGAACCCCCGCCGGACAAGTAGCCCCGTTTCCGCAACGACAACACCCTCAATCGGTTCCACCGAACGAGGGCTTTTCTTTTTCATTAAATCTCCTCCCCTTTTCAAGGGAAAGGTATTAGTGGAATAAATAAGTTCTCGTCGCGAGAACATCATTAATTCTACATTCTAAATTATTAATTTTTAATTGCCCCCCTATTTCCCAAATCTCCTTTGCCGTCTTTGATATTCAGCGATCGCCTTGTCTATATCATCGGGCGTGAACGCCGGCCAATGTTTTTCTAAAAACAAATATTCGGCATCTTCGGCCTGCCAAGGTAAAAACCCCGACAAACGATACTCGCCCGACGTCCGAATAATCATATCCACCGGCGGCAGATCTGGTACGTAAAGTTGTTTTTCGATTGTCCGTTCGGTAATATCGTTTGGTTTGATGTGTTGAGCGGCTATCTTTTTAGCAATGTCTAATATTTCCGCCTTGCCACTATAGTTTAGGCAGATGTGCAGCGTCCCGCGTTTGTTCTTAGCGGTTAATTTCTCGGCTTTGTGAATCGCCGAACGAAGCTTAGCAGGTAATTCCTCAATTCGACCCGATACGCGCATCCGAACACCGTGTTTGTGCAAGCGTTCGGCTTTATTAGTAAATATGTCCTCAAACAAGCCCATCAGATATTTAACTTCAGTTTTGGGGCGGCGCCAGTTCTTCGTTGAGAACCCCCACATCGTAACCACTTTGACACCACGATCCAAGGCTCTCAAACAAATATCTTCAGCCTGGTCAACACTTTTTTTATGCCCAAAAACCGAGGGTAAATGTTTTGATTTAGCCCAGCGCCGATT
This sequence comes from Patescibacteria group bacterium, assembly GCA_041661625.1. Lineage (NCBI taxonomy): Bacteria > Patescibacteria group bacterium. Next base: position 272,271 of record JBAZUB010000001.1, read on the forward strand.
GCCATCAGGAATGATGGCAATATGCTGTGGTATATTATTAGGCGCGGTTATTTTCATAGATACAAACACTTTCCAAAAATGAAATAGTCAACCGGAAGTCTACATCCATTAGCGCTTTTTGTCCAGGTTCAGGTGATTTCTTTCCGTAACCACGGCCACGAACTCCCGCAGCAGTCTATGGCCGCGCAATGAAAGCATCCGGTCATGATCCAATATTTTGAGCGACCTTTTCAGATAAAGGTTTATCCGACGTAGGGAATCAGCTAGTGCACCGTACTCAATGAATAGGCTACGAATTCTTATTACATCGGTTCGGTTGAGTTTAGGTTGTCCATAATGCTTCATAAACCAACGTTTTTCGTTTTGAGGTAAAAACTTAGAGGCGTGGCAATAAAGTAATGTAAGTTTGCCTTCTTTAATGTCCGAGTCATCTGGTTTACCCGTTTGCTTCGGTTGTCCGAATACGCCGGCTAAATCATCCTGCAATTGATAACCTACTCCCAACGGTAGAGCAAAATCGCGAATCGATTTTAATTGACTGGGTTTGGCACCGGCCAAAAGCGCTCCAATTCTTAATGGCCCTTCGACGGAATAATAAGCCGTCTTATTCAAATGAACACGCAGCACTTTCTTTAGGTCAGCCGACCTCCTAAGACTCATGACAACGTCAAGTGCCTCACCGTAATTTGTCCGACGATTGATGGCCTGAAAAGCCCGCCAGATCTCAATCTTTTTTTCCGCCGAGATGTCTGCCGTGGCAATACATTCATCGGCCAATGAACCCGTAATGTTACCACAGAGAATAGCTAAACTCTCACCATGGTGCCAATTGTGGTATAAATTGGCCAACTGGACATGAACAGTCAGCCCACCGCGCCGTTCATTGTCCTGATCAATAATATCGTCATGGATCAACATATAGGAGTGCATCAACTCAGCGGCCGCGGCCACGTTGGCCACACTGGCGGGCGCCATACGACCACTAATCGCTTCATAACCGATTTTTACCAAATAGCCGCGCAGACGCTTACTGCCCAGCCGGAGCGCGAACTCTTCCAAGCGTTGAACCAGGTCAACTGCCGTCGGGTCTACTTGTCTGGCTAGACGCTTTTCCTGCTCAATTACCAAATGCATCCGCCGTTCCATATCGCGGCGAAATAATAGCAGATTGTTCTTGAAGTTAGTCGTTGAAATCATGCCAGCAGAATTCGCGCTTCTTCCTGTAACCGACCGATGAATCGCTGCTCGTGCCGCGGTATCCGGTCCCAATATCCGAACGACAATATATCCTGAACGGTAACCACGCCTAAACTCAACAGCCGCCGTTTGATAATCGAATTGATGGACAGTAAGACGGTAATCGGATACAGACCGCTGGATTCGATCATCGATTCCAGTCCCTGATTGAATGGATAGCGCCAACTAATAATACCCAGTCCAGCGCACTGGGCGAATTTTATTGCTTCGCTAGTACATTTGGTATTCGTAACCAGATAAGCGCCTTTAATATTTTTCTTGGGTGCCATACGATTCGCATTATTGTCCTCTTGGTACCCCTTGGCAATGTCCTCAAACCTAGCTTTGACATATAGCGCTACTTTGATATTGGAACGTGAGCCTTTTCTCAGGTGATACTTGCATTCAAATAGTCGAATTTCTTTATTTTTTTCGGCTAGAATATCAACTTCGTGCGAGACGCAAAACCCCCGGACATATATGCCCGTTTGGGTATTGTAGCCTTTATCACGAAGCAACCGCGCGACATACTTTTCAAATGGAAACCCGGTGGGACCAAGATCGAACATGCCCCGTTTTAGACGATAACGCATCGCGGCTTTTTTATCGCGCTTGATCAACATTTGCTGGGTGAAATCAAACAACTTATCCGTGGTACGCAGGCTTTTCTCCTGCTTTTCGGCTTGCTTGATGACGTCTTTGGCAAATTGATCCGGCGTACCCGTGCGCATAAGTGATTCACGCAACTTGGCTTGCTCGAATGGCTGATATTCTCCGGTGGCTTTTTTGATATTCATAGTCTTGGGGTAATTGGCTACTTATACTATACGTCATCCCTTAAGATTCGACAATTCTAATATATCAAGGTATGTTTTCACACGCTTGGCTATTGCCATTACCATCCAACGCGTAGATATCCCGACCGGTGACTCGCCAACAACAGTCATAAAGCTGTTGAGCTTCAGCCTGGCCAGACAAGTCGTGGCAGTCCAACAGATTCTCCTCGCAGATACATTCCTGGCCGTTACTCCGGCGCAATAAAGACAATGCTTCGTTTGATTCAGCCTGATTGGTGGTAGAGTTGGTATTCCAATTTTGTAATGTTGATTTGTTGCAGGCTGACCATAGCCCAACCTGACGCGCTTTGGCTTGAAGTTCGGCTTCATCAAACACATCTTGATATCGAGTATCTGGCGGCACGGCAAAAGCTCGTGCGTACCCACTTACCACCAGCTCGCGATTGATCAAGACATCATCAACATAGACATATCGCAACCATCGGCCGAATCTATCCACATCGCGCTCATCTCGGCTAAGAGTCACCGCTTGCCCCAGCACCAGCTGGCTATTGGCCTGCGTGGCTTCTCGAGCGTAACAATCGTCCGGTTGGTTTCCGCTGGCGAGTTCGGGAGTGTCCATGCCAATATATCGAACCGTTTCCCCGCTGGTTAATTCGATTGTGTCACCATCGATTACACGAGCCACTTGATATGTAGTATATCCATCCTCGGGCTGACTTATCTCGGGTAGCGCATTTGGTACGACCACACTTTCGACCACCGATTCATTATTCACATACCTGCCCGTTAAAACTCCGTATATGGCTAAACTGGCCATAATCAAGCCGATTAATACTACCGGCCAATTGTCCGGTTGCGATTTGTGGTCCTTACAAATTCTAAACCGTCGTTTTATTTTCATTTTGCTGGATAATATGCATAACAGATAATCTTCAAACGCAAATAGTAAACCGGATGTCGCGTGTTCAATAATTATATTTTACAGGTGATGCTTATATCTGTGAAGCCTATTCAGAAAATAAAAGTCCGACCCAATAGGCGTCGGACATAAGAGTACACACTGATCCGTGTACCCGCTGCAGCCAGCCAAGTCATGATGCGATCCGCCTTTCATCCTAGTCAATCCCTGAACATGACGGATTGTTCTGGCAATACAGATGTAACAACCCCCTCCTCTGCGATCGATCGTGTCGGTTTAGCCATAAACACAGTCGTTAACTCGAGCTCTCGGATGAATCGGATAAAACGACTCTGACAACATGCCGCTCGACAGAAGCGCCCATACCAATCAAGGCCGGAATAGACCACGACGGTTTTCTGATCTGGCAAAATCGGGCGTCCGCACCCAAGACATGTCGTGCGCCGTGGCTTTTCGTACTTTTCAACCGTGAGCTTGAGGCGCAATAGCCGGTACACTGCCGCCAAGGCAATACCAAGATCAGACTCTTCTGGCAACAAATTCACTCACCTCCCTTCAACGGCTCGAACAGTGTTCTATGAAAAACGGTGCTCACCGACAGTGGCACACGATATTAAGAGGGTATTTTGACAGAGCGATTTTTGTCTGTCTCTTTTTTTACTTCGTACCTAAATCCCTATCTGCCTAGTCAATTCCTTGGTTGCAAACATTGTAGCACATGCGTCAGGTATTACAATGAAATATAGTGATTAGTGCTAATATTAGAATAATTGCGAGATGATAGAGTGATAGTTAATCTATTACCGTAATGAGGTGCGCTTCATCAATAGTGAGTTGGTAACCACACTAACGGACGAACCCGCCATGGCGGCGGCGGCGATTGCCGGGCTCAGCAACCACCCCGTCAAACCGTATAACACTCCAGCCGCAATTGGTATACCGATTATATTGTATATAAACGCCCAGAATAAATTCTGCTTTATCTTGCTAACGGTAAATCGGCTAAGCTCCATCGCTGCGATAACGTCGCGCGTATCATTATGCATCAGAATTATGTCTCCGGTTTCCATGGCAATGTCGGTACCGGATCGCATGACAATGCCCAGATTAGCCTGCACTAACGCTGGCGCATCATTTATCCCATCACCCACCATGGCGACAATCTCGCCGCTATCCTGCATTTCTTTTACGCGTTGTGATTTTTCATGAGGCAATACTTGGGCTACAACTTGGTCAATACCCAGCTGCTGCGCAATGGCTTGACCCACCCGTTCATTGTCACCTGTAATCATTATGGTTTTTTTACCCTGGTCTTTAAGCTGACGAATCGCTTCGCTGGCTTCATCTTTGACTGTGTCGGCTAAACTAATTATCCCAGCCATCTGTCCATTGATTCCGACAAACATAACTGTCTGGCCCATCGTCTCCCATTTGGCCGCCATTGAAAGAGCCGACTCCGCGAATGCAATCTGCTGATCTTCCATCATCAATCTGGTGCCAATAATCATCCGATGGCCGTCGACCATCGCCATAATCCCCTTCCCCGGTATGGAATTGAATTCTGTCGCCAGTGCCAGTATCAATTTATCTTTTGTCGCCCTACTTAGCACTGCTGCTGCCAGCGGGTGTTCCGAGTGCTGCTCAACTGATGCCGCCAGCTGTAATAATTTCATCTCATCAAGATTTGAATCAAGCGAAGTAATGTTTATTAACTCGGGGCGACCCTTGGTTAATGTGCCGGTTTTATCAAACACAACCGTGGTCACTCGGCCGGCCTGTTCCAGCGCTTGGCCATTCTTTATCAGTATTCCCCGCTTAGCGGCTAAACCCGTACCGACCATTATCGCAGTGGGTGTTGCTAACCCCAGAGCGCACGGACAAGCAATTATTAACACCGAAACAAAAGCGGTTAAGGCCATTGTAAAATCGTTACCAGCCAGCAACCAAACGACTAGCGTTACTAAAGCGATAAGTATCACTGCAGGTACGAAATAGTAAGCCGCCGTATCGGCTAAACGCTGAATCGGTGCCTTCGAACCCATGGCCTGTTCAACAATTTTGATTATCTGAGCCAACATCGTTCCCTCGCCTACCTTGGTCGCCCGATATGTAAATGAACCAGTGCCATTCATGGTTCCTCCGATCACGCTATCGCCTTCTCGTTTTTCAACCGGTAAGCTTTCCCCCGTAATCGCCTGCTCATCAACACCGGAGTAGCCCGTCTCAATTTTACCGTCAACCGGGATTTTTTCACCCGGTTTGACTCTGATTGTGTCACCGACCGTTAATTTTGCGACTGGCACCCGATATTCGGACCCATCGCGCACCAGCGTGGCCTCGGTAGCTTGCAGACTAATCAATTGGCGCATGGCCTGGCTGGTACGGCCCTTGGTAATCGCTTCCAAATATTTACCCAACATAATAAATATCAATATAAATACGGCACTCTCATAGTAAACCATGCCCGTTTCCAGACTTCCGCGTAACCAAGCCTGAATCGTAACAATCAGACTGTAAAAATATGCCGTGGCAGTTCCGATAAAAATCAATGAGTCCATATTTGGCCGGCGGCGCCAGAGACTGCGCGCACCCGAACGCCACAGGAATATAGACACCCCAATCACCACTGTCGCGCAAAGCAACTGAATCAATAACATATACTTCACAATCACAGCTGGGTTTTCGATGCCAATCATTTCCGACATAGCCAAATAAACCACCGGCAATCCAAATATTAAGACCAGCCAAAATCGGCGCCTCATGGTATTTTTTTCATCCGGTTGAATCTTGGCGTGCGACGCGTGTTCATCATCTGCATGTTCCATGCCTGCCATTGGTCCAGTTTCAACTATGTCATATCCGGCGGATTTAATCGCCTGATGCAATGCGTGAATGGGTGCCATTTTCGGATCGTGTTCGATATATGCCTTTTCGTTAGCATAATTTACATTCACAGATTTTACACCCGGCATATCTTTCAGGGCGTGCTCAATATTAGCCGCGCAGGAAGCACAGTGCATGCCTTTAATTTGGAGTATGACTTTTTCCATCGGTGCGTGATATTAATTGATCGTAATCTAGGTGGCCGCATCAACTACCTCGAAGACGCCCGTATACATGCCCATCGTACAGCTAAATTTATACGTGCCGGCTTTGGTTGGGGTAAATTCCTTGGTGGTTGTGGTTCCGGGTGTTAGCTGAATGACATCTGAGAAAAAACTACGCGCGATTATGGCGCCAGCGCACCCATTGGTGCCCGTATCGGTAATTTCCCAGCGCACCGGTATGCCGGCTCGAATCTTAAGATTGTTTGGCTTATAACCATAAGCACTGGCATTCATTTTAACGACTTGCTTACCGTTCACGATCGGGGGCAGATCTGAATTATCCGTTACCGTTTCGGATCCGGCACTGCTGGCAGTGGTTTGGTTCGGTATCAGATCACCCAATGTGGGCCAACCCAACAGATTGAACTGTGAATTAATATTAAATAGTGCAAAAAATAATACGATAACACCCGCTACTCGTAGAAACAAGCCGGAACTACTGCGATAGCGAGTTAACTTGACGCTGGAAAATCCTATCCCCATGAGCACCGGCAGAGTACCAAGCACAAAAAATAACATGATCAACCCGCCACGCCACGGACTGCCTGACAATAACGCCAAGCTCTGTGCCGTAACCGTAAAACCGCACGGCAAAAAGAAGGTTAAGGCTCCCATGATAAATGGCATGTGCTTGCCTTGAAATCTAGTTTCATCGGCAATCCGCCGCGTAATAAACTTCGGTAATTTAATTTGAAATTTTTGAAACGATCGCACCCCCAACATCTGTAATGCCAGCGCGATCATAAAGAAGGCCACAATGATGGTTAGTAGAGTTGTCAAGCCAACCGAAGGCTTCAACGCACTACCGATTAAACCCAGTAATCCGCCCAGCACCGCATACGAAACAATCCGACCAGCATTAAACATCCAATGGGGTTGAAGTTTTTGTTGTGTGGTCGCGTTGGCGCCATATAATTCTATCCATTGTTTTGACATTGACAATACGATCCCACCCACCAAGGCCGCACAGCTGGATAAGCCCGCCAATAGTCCGAAAACAAAGAAAGCCGGCAGTGCCGTCGCGGAATTGACCGTCAAGACCGAACTGATACCGGATCGATAAAGTAATACAAAACCAATAATAACCAGTAACGAAATCAAGCCGACCTTTATCGGACTTAGTTTGGCAACACTTTCGTCATCAATTTGACGAGTGTCGCCATTAATTTCGCTGATCGAGTAGCCGTGTTCTTTAACGGCTTCATTTAGAGTGGCTAAGTTAGGGCACTGCTGGTCGTATTCTATTTCGACCACTCCTTTGTCGGTGTAGGCGTTTACGTCTTTAACACCTTTGAACTTGATTATTTTTCGTTCTATCAGGATCTCACACGAATTACAATGCATTCCCTTGACCCGATATCGTTTCATACTAGCCATATGATGAAATTTAGAATTAAGAATTTAGAATGTAGAATTATAAAATGATGATTCAAGATATTCTATCCTTCTTCGTTTTTGTAACTTGTCATTTGTAACTTGTAACTAATATTATTTGTTTAATAAATTGGTCACAGTTAATATCTCATCAATCATTGCCTGTTGTTTTTTACTGTTATTTGAGCAAACAGCGGATTTAAAACAGGAATTAAGATGCCCAGCCATTAATGTTTGATGGGCTGACTTCAGCAATCCGATGGCGGCTAAATTCTGCTGCATTACATTGACGCAATACTCACCGCTTTCCAGCATTTCAATAATCTTACCCAGTAAGCTTTGGGTTTTTTTGAAGTTCAATAGGGCTTTTTTCTTGTGTTCTGGAGTCATAGACGAGGCCAATTAAGAATTTAGAATTGAGAGTGTAGAATTAATTTAGATTTGTTGAAGTCCCGTATCGGGACATCCATCATTCTAACTTCTAAATTCTCAATTGTTCTGAACTTATCCCCACCCCCACCCCAGGTATGGGTTACAACAAGCATATCACAAAACGCATAAATCAAAAAGTGTTGACGATGTCAGCACCTTTGTATTTTACATTGACCAATAACTATATTGTTTAAATAGTGTCCCTATTGCTTCACAATCACTGGCGTACCCACTTCAGCCCAGTCATAAAGCCATTTAGAGTTAGCCCGGTTAATGTTGACGCAACCATGGCTCATCACATGACCAAAATTCTTATGCCAGTAGGCCTCGTGCAAAAAGTAGTTTCCAGTAAAATTTAGGTTGTTCTTCACGTCTTTCAGGTCATAGTTGTCGGGATGGTTTGGGCCATATGACCATTCATAGTCTTTGTTGGGTATTTTTGATCGAACGGCGAAAGTGCCTGTCGGTGTCGGATACTTCTTAATACCGGTTGATACCAGAAAGGTTTTTTTTACGGCACCGCTTTCGTATGCGTAAAGACGCTGCTCGGACAAGCTTACTTCAATATATTTTTGATAATACTTGCGTCCTAACGTAGTATTAGCTCCAGATGTGGCCACGATTTCCATGCGCTGATCTCCATCCACATCCCCTACCGCCAAATAAACACCACCTCGAAAATCTTTTTCAAACGGAAAGAAGTTCTGGGGCAGCGTCCAACCGTTGACTTCGAAAGTGCGCACGTGCGGCGCCGAACCGGCCGCCACAGCCACCAAGATCTCATCTTTGCCATCACTGTCCATATCACCCGTAGTCACCTGATAGCCGCTCTGAACGGTTTCCGGCCATCCCTCGAATGATCCGATGATCGTCCTTTTAGTATCGGCCTTGTAAGTTTTTACCAATGACCGTCCGAAACGATATATTGATGTGACGATTTCCGACTCGACTCCGCCATCAATGTTGCCCACCGCTACGTCAACACCACCCCGATCACGATCGGCAAATGGTACAATATCCAGGTTCAATGATTTTCCACCGCGGTCAAAAACTTTCACCACCGGAGACAATCCCTGGCCGGAACCGGTAACAATCTCCGGCCAACTGTCGCCATTAACATCGCCGCAGGAAATGTTAACGCCGCCACGGCCAGTCTTGTCGTAAGCGAAAAATCCGGGCGTGTATTTCACGGTGCCATCAGCATTAAATACGCGCACCTGGGGTGCCGCGCCCACGCCGGTGCCGGTGACTATTTCAGCCTTCCCATCTTTGTCAAAATCGCAGCTAGCGACTTTTACACCGCTCTTGAGGCTCTTGGGGTAGGCCGAGAATTGAGTCAACAACTTTCCTTGGCCGTTATAAATCCTAACGGACGGCTCGGCTTCGATGCCCACACCAACAATTATTTCTTGTACGCCATCACCGTTGACGTCTCCCACCGCCACTGAAGCACCACCTTTATAATCGGGATGAAATGCGATCCAGGATTGTTTGGGTGTCAGCTTCGCGGCATCAAACACTCGCACCTCGGTAACGCGGTCACTGGCAGCCTTGGCTGTTACAGGCAGCAGGAGTAGCAATGCCACCAACCAGAAATACTTTTTCATATAGTTTTCACTTAGGTAATTTTTTAAACCGTGACACTTCTTTACCATTAATTACTACGTTCTCGAAAAACATCTTTTTGGGTCGCACCCAGAGGGCGTTCGGTCCGAATTCTTCTGAATCACGAAGATCGCGGTAAACAACTAGCTCCTCCAAAGTTTCGCTATGGTGCGCGATACCGATTACCTCGCACTCGTGGCCCTTGTAATGTCGATAACGGCCGGATATCTGTGTCTCCATGGATTATGGTCTTTTATATGAGGCTATATAAATCGCTCTCGAAGGGAGCATCATTCCTTCTTCCTTATATATTACTTCTTCCTTAGTCCCGAAATAGCACCGACTCTTTCCGATAGATCCGGCTGGAAATATATACGGCAGCCAGCGCCACAATTATCAGTGAGGCCAGTGTCAACAGTATGTGTGATAATACGAATTGTCCAATCAGCACCTCTTTGAACAGCAGCACGGCATTAACCACTGGGATGGCGAAAAAACCAGCCGTTGGGATAAACCCAGGCAGTGTATTGACTAATACGACCGGCAGGATGACTACCAAATATGAGGGGCCGATGTAACTTTGAGCCTCCTTGTAGCTTTTGGCGAATATGGCAACCGATAAATTCATTGCGGAGAATAACAGCACCAATAGTACGCTCACGCCTAACATCAATAATATGGCTTGGGGCTGTAAGTTGAAGTTAAAACTGCTGGCTGCCGATCCGGGTGCGGCCGAGGTGGTACTAACACCCGTAAACAAATCGGCGCCGCCAAACACAAATACCAGATAAAGGCTGGTCAGGGCGATAATTACTGACATTAACGCTGCCGTGGCGACCGCGAAAAACTTGCCAAAAACGACATTCATTCGCCGCACTGGCGTGAGTATCAGTGCTTCCAACGTTTTGCGCTCCTTCTCCCCCGCCGACACATCCACCGCCATATACTGACCGCCGATTACTGACCACATGACTATGAACAGCGGCAAGAGAAAACCTAATCCGAATCCACCCAGCTCTTGCGGCGTGGCCGATTCGTTCAGTTTCAGTTGAATGCCGTTTTGAATATTGGCATTTATGCCGTTTTGTGCCAGTCGGGCGTGTAACAAACTTTGATTGTACAAGGTAGCGACCGCATTCACACGCGCGAAGGCGGTGGAAGATTTGGAGTTGAGCGAGTTTTGATACGTTTCTATTACCACTGGTTGTAATTGATCCAACGCGCCATTCATCGTGGTGGGTAGCGCCACCGCCAGGTCTACCTGGCGTTCTTTAGCGGCCAGACTCGGATCGCTATTTAATGATATCACATCGGTTTTATTGATAGCTTTCAATTGATTAACAAAATCTGGCGCGGCTGACTCGTTTACAATACCGATTTTTACCGGCTGTTCGTTAGCTTGCTTGACTTGATACTGCACCAACTTACCCATGCCTATGATTATCAACGGCATTAGCAACATCGGCATAACGATCGATGATAGCAGCGTCCGACGATCGCGGATATTATCACGCAGCTCTTTTTTCCAGATGGCTAATATTTCTTTCACCGGCGCCTCCTTACATAGTATTTATTAAACATCAATATGAATACCGCCACAACAATAAATAGATACCCGAAGCTTCTCTGTGTTTCAAGTTGCGGCAAAATTTGGAAAAACAGATGTGCTCCAGCTAACGCAATTATTGCCGCTGACCAAATCCACTTTGGCGTTAGCATTAAACGCGACTTCAACGAATTATTATTGGTTATTGGTGCAGATGTTTTTTCAGCAGGCACGTCCTTAATCAATTTGAGGAATGCATCCTCAAGATTCTCGGTTCGCGTAATATTTTCTATGTTGGATACAGTATCATCGGCGATCATTCGACCCTGATGGATAATGGCTACGCGATCACACAGCCGTTCAGCGTCAATCATCTGGTGGGTGGACAAAATGACGCATTTACCCTGGTCTTTGGAGCGTTTCATAAAATTAAGCACTGTCTGCGACGCCAGCACATCAAGCCCGGAGGTCGGCTCGTCAAATATCAGAATATCTGGATTGTGGATAACCGCCCGGGCAATGGCCAGTTTTTGTTTCATGCCAGTGGAATACTTTCCGGCTCGTCGCTCAATAAAATCATTCATTTCCAACAGATCAGAAAGCTCTTTAATCCGTCTTTGTATATCAACTGCCGACATCCCATACAGTTCACCAAAATAGCTCAAATTTTCCCGGCCCGACAATCGATCATAAACGCCGATGTCAGTCGTTAGAACACCAATATGTTTCTTTACCTCTTCCGGCTGTTCATTAATGTCATAACCCGCCACAATTGCGGTGCCGCTGGTTGGTTGCAAAGCGGTGGCAATGGTACGAAGCGTGGTTGTCTTGCCCGCTCCGTTGGGACCCAGCAAACCAAAAATCTCGCCACCGCGCGCTTCAAAATTAACATCTTCAACGGCGGTGAAATCGTGGAACTTTTTTGTTAGGTGCTTGACTAATAGTAGCGTGTCCATGGTATCTGCCGTCTGCCAATAAGCAGTCGTTTCATATTACTAAATAGCCTGTTGCTGGCCGTGTATAACCTGGATCTCTGTTGGCTCCAAAGTGGCCTCAATAAGCTCGGCTTGGATAATGAAACGCTTTAACTTTGCCAGAGCTTGGGTGCGGTGTTCAAGACTATTGCGCAATGACACATCCATTTCAGCAAAGGTCTGATTTTGACCATCGGGAATAAACAAACAATCATATGGCATGCCCACACCAGCCTGACCTCGTGCCGTATGAGTCAAGCATCCTTCGGTGCGACCAGTAAAAACCCATTCCTGCCCGTCCGGCGAAATCAGCGCCACAGCGCTTTCAAAATAAGCCTGACGCCTGTCTTGATTAAGCGCCCGTGTTTGTTTTATGGCATGTTCAATTATCTGTTCCTCATTTGCGCCATCACCCGCCCAACGTGCCGTCAGAACGCCTGGCTGTCCATCGAGTGATTGGATATATAAACCCGAATCTTCAGAGATAACCCATTCGTTCGTGGCATCGCACACTTGCCGAGCTTTGGTCAACGCATTTTCCTCAATGGTCTGCCCATCTTCGTTTATATCTATTTTTATGTCAATGTCTTTTAAGGCCACTAATTTTACCGGCAGATCAGATAATATTTGTTTTACCTCCACCATCTTGCCCTCATTGCGGGTGGCGATAATAATTTTCATATATTTTATCAATAATTGGCTGATAAAGACGCTACCGATGACCGTTGGCCAGAGCTAACCTAGCCAGTAAATATGAGACGGTCGATTCGGCGCCTTGATTTAAATTAACACTTTTCTGACCGACTCCATCATAGCTTCCGCCAGTGGTGCGATCGTACACCACTTGGCCCAGCAGATTGTCTCCCAAAAACCAATAAAACGCGGTAAACATTAGTCGCCGGTATCGATCCTCGCCGGTAATATCATAGGCCAATCGCAAAACTTGTACCATCGCTGATACATCTTCGGGTTGCTGATCAAAATAATGCCTGCGGCCACCGCGCCTATGCCAGCCACTCTGACCGATTGATAGATACATGTTTTCACGAAACGTTTTGCTAATTAGAAATTTTAACGTGCGTAAGCCAGTCGTTAAATATTTTTTATCATTGGTTACTCGGTAACACCAAAGCAGCGCTTCCGGTAGAATCGCGTTTGAATATGTCAACTTCCCCTCAAACCAATCCCAGTCTGGGCGGCGCTCATGCCGGTACCTACGCAAAAGCTGTTGACCGTACTCGTCTAATCTTGTCCGTAATTGCTTAGCACCATTACTTCTTATCAACCAGGCCAGACCGATAATATAGAAAGCCATTGATCGCAAATATGTAAACTTTGGGTCACGCTTCAGATTGGGGCCGAGCATCCGTTTAGCTGACTGACGAATACTTGCTGATAGGGCCTTGGATGACGCTACATATGACAGCGCATAACATGCTCGAGCGTTGGCATCTTGCATGCTTTCTGTGGTATTCCTCTGCTGATCTGGCTGTAGATCAGTCTTGATATAATTGATGAAATTTCCGTCCGGTCGAGCCATTCTTTTCACAAATGATAAGTATGTCTTCAGTAACTTCTGACTTGAAGGACGGTTATTCTGTTCATAATACCGCGCCACAGCCAGCAATGCTCGCGCGTTATCGTCAAGCGTATAGCCAAATTCGGGATCTGGTTCTGACATTTTTGCGAATTGAAACATCCCAATACGGTCGGTCAGCCGATGAAAATGCGATAACCGAATCGGCGGGACATGTTTAAATTCATCTAATATATTCGGAATAAATCGTGCGAATAAACGCGAAAGCGAAACAGCAACATTAGGAAATATCATGCTGCGCGTACGAAAGTAGGCCATTCTACTCATATCGTCGCGCCGTATTTTATCACCAATTAGAGATATAATTGCCTGGGCATAACTCCTTGGCTGACGAAATTCAACCAACATCCCAAGTTGCTGGCTGACAATTTCTCTGGCTTGAGAAAATGGTGTTGTCACAATCGGCCGACCCATACCAAGAGCATAACTCAGAGTGCCCGAAACAGCCTGATCCGGATCCAACGACGTGGATACATAGATGTCACATGCTTCGATGAACTTTAACAACTCCGGACGGCTAAAAAATGTGTTATAAAACTTTACATGGTGCGTCAGATTTAATTTATACACCAATCGAACCAGAGCGTTGCGGTATCGTTCACCTTCCCTCTTCAATACGGCAGGATGAGTTGCACCAACTATAAGGTAGCGGACATTCGGGTACCGCCGGATCACCTGGGGCAGGGCTCTAATGACATATTCTAAGCCCTTGTTTTCACTCAATAATCCAAACGTCAGCAATACCGTCTTGTTTCGTAAACCTAGTTCAGTTTTCACCTTTTCGCATGTGCGATAAGGCTGAGGGTGGACACCGTGTGGAATCACTGCAATTCGTTCAGGCGCTATCCGGTATGTTTCGGTCAATATCTGTTTGGCCCTGTGTGTCATAACAATAATGCTATCACATTCCTGTCCTAAAATCCTTACTATGCGCCTTACTTTTAATATCGGTTTGGGAAGCACCGAATGAAATGTTATCACGACCGGTTTCTTGACATGCCGTACCAGTTCCAGTATTTGCTCTCCCCACTCACCCCCGTATATTCCAAACTCATGTTGTACGCTGACCAGTTTAACACGTGGATCTTTATTCAATTTTTCAGCAGCTGCCTGATAATCTTTAACAAAATCACGTCTAATTTCACCAATCACAATATTCTGATAACGAAAATGCGTAACTGCGCTGGGATTGACTGCGACTACTTTTGATTTCACCGAAGGCGACAACAATTCATCCATGGCAGCGATTACATCCGAAGTAAAAGTAGCAATGCCACAATTATGTGGTGGGTATGTTGACACGTATACAATCCACGATTCCGTTACTGTATGCCGCGAATTGTACGTCTTATATTTATGCTGGCCGTTTGGCATATGTGTGATATTGCGATAACGATGATATATTTTTACGGATGCGGGCTAGTTTTCAATAAAACTTTGTTCGACTCGATAGGTTTATCATTATGCGGGGCCTGGGAATTTATTAGTATACTTAGTAACATTTTATAATTAATCGTCTTGGCTGCGATTAAACGGTCGGCGGCACCATAATACACCGTTACGCGGTCACCTCGCACTATTGCTCCCGTAGGAAAAACAACATTATTTACATCACCATTTATTTCCCATGGTTCAGTCGGTTCGAATAACGGTTCGTTCAGTCGGCCGATCACTTTGGTGGGCTGGTTGATGTCCAGCAATGCTGCGGCAGCCCGATAAACGAACCCCTTACCCGATCGCTCTACGCCATGATATATTAGCAGCCAACCAACCTCAGTTCGTATTGGTGGACAGCCGGCACCAATATACATATTTTCAAACCAATTTACTGGCTCAAGTACCACATGTTTGTTTAAAAAACTGATCTGCTCACGCCAGTATGATTCTTTTAATTGGTCGAAGCTATCAAAATACGCCAACTGAATATCGGGATAAATCCGATATAGCAGGGCAAATTTACCGTTCATTTTTTCCGGAAATAATACGGCGTCTTTCCCCCATAATAGTAGCGGCCTGCGAGCTCCCGGATTTACAAATAAACGTCCAAAAAGATACTCTTCTTTAAAACCCAGTTTCAGAAAAGTACTAATCGCTTCATCGTACGTAATGTTTGGCGATATAATACCGTGCTTTTCGAAATGTATTAGATCGGGGCTGGTAGCATACGCGAACTGTGCGTTTAACCCATCGAAGACCGTATAGGTCAAATAATAGATATTATCGATTTTTACAATCCGGGGGTCCTCTATTCCATGTCGTTCATAGTCATACTCCGGTGCTAAAATTGGGTGGTCCCAGCGCTCGATTACCCGTCCGGCTTTAAGACGGCAGTATCCAATTGACGAATAATTACCCGGCTTAACCGCCCGGTAGTACATATGCGTCACGCCATCAACTTCGATGCATGCCGGGTTCAACACCGCCTGACTCTCGAACTCATGCTTGGTTCGCTCAAGGATGATACCGGCGTTACGTATTTCCATTATATTCGGAAAATATTGGCTGTGACGCGATTAAATTGCCGGCTAATTATAACAAAAAAGGTGTCAGTTGGCAAAACATATATAAAAATATAAAACCCGTCACGTTACCGTTTCGGGTATTTGTCCGCCATTCGATTTAGATCCAATACGTGGCCTCAATCCCCGCACCCTGGATATGGCCATGAATCCGAGTATTGAGCTCGATGCGTAAGTAGCCACTGCGAGCCAAACGCCGCGGATCTGGCCGAGATACGATTTGCAGCTTCGCTCCAGCCTTTACCGTAGTCCAGACGTGACCCGGATCAGTCATCCGACGCAACCGCGGACTGAAAAGCAAATCCGTAGATTCATCGTATGAGAGGCCCGCGTAAGGATTGGTGATCACTCCAGAGTGTGGCAGCGTGCCATACAATGTATACTCGGCCTGCCTCATTCGAGTGGTGGCACCAGCCTTGACGTCCACGATAGTAACCGTCGCCGCGATCCGGCCGAAGTCCTGGGCGTCATAGGCATTGCTCTGTCCCGGAGTGTCGAAGGTTTTGTTGTTGACCACTTGGGTCTGCACGAACGAGCCAGGCACGAACGACTCCATCAGACCGCCGACCATACCCTTGCCCAAAGCCTGACCCCACAGAGTGACAATTCCGAGACCGAACTTGGCTTCGGGCTTGATCCGGCCAATAGCGATAAAGGCGGGGTTTGCCCCCGAACCACTCGGCCCACCATGGTTAACGCAATGAGCTAACCCCAGGCTCCAGGTTGGCCGTTCGGTGTCGAACGTGTACGTGACTCCCCCAAACGCCAGATTGTTCGTGCCAAACGCTACCCTGGCCGCGCTGCCAACCCTTCG
This sequence comes from Patescibacteria group bacterium, assembly GCA_041661625.1. NCBI lineage: Bacteria > Patescibacteria group bacterium. Next base: position 289,194 of record JBAZUB010000001.1, read on the forward strand.
CGCCGACATTAGGCGTTTGGAACCTTGCTTAACATATTCCGATCTTCCGGCACCGAGATACAGTCGGTTCGTATTGCCAAAACCGGCATACCCATCAAACTGCCAGGTCCGTTCGGAATCGTGTTCGAGATCGAGGTTGAAAGTGCGCGTGTCGCTGGGTACGTACTTTGGATACACCCCAAACGCCCAGAAGTCGTTCACCGGTTCGCCGCGCTTACGCTGGTACGCAGATCGCTCGCCAGCCAGCTTGAGAGCGAGTGGTTTTCCCCACCACTCTTTCAAAGGCGGGCTAACACCCAGCGATACACCAGTCAACTGAAGTTCCAGGCCTGCTTCTACCGGCACCTTGACTACATTGTTCTGGGCTTCGAAAGCGATCAGAATATCGCGGTTAGGTGCCTGCAGAAAGTACCTAGACTCCCGCTCTGTGACATCCCCCACGTTAGTTGTACTGATGTACCGTTCAAAAGCGTCACCGATGACGACAACCTTGTGCTGATGAGACGACTCTTGAACGGGTAGATCGGATACCGCGTGCTGTTGTGCAAAAACGCCAACAGGCATAAGCAGCATCACGATACAAAGTAACAACCACCCCAGTTTCATCGGCTCCTTCTTTCTCCGTCAGTTTTGACGGGTGCTCCGGCACAACTAACACACTAACCTGAAAACCGCCAATACTTTACCTTATATCTATCCGCGAAGTCAATAGTTTTTTCGCTGGCACAATAATAGCCAGCCGATTTTATTGGATCAACTACAAACCAATGAAAGCCATTATAAAAACCAAAATACACCTTAGCTCTATCGGGGTGGTGAGACTAGCCATGCGTCGCGAATGGTACTGGGCCTGTTTCTTTTGAAGAAACCCACGATCTCAGCGACCCGAACGCTTCGACAACTAGCGTATTTTAAAACATACTGCTGGTCGGGGTGGTGGGACTTGAACCCACGACCTCAGCGACCCGAACGCTGCGCGCTAGCCAACTGCGCCACACCCCGACCAGCAATACGTTATTTTTCTATTAATATAGTACGTAACTAAACCAATCTGACTCACGGTCCCCGCCAGAGATAACGCACCCAAGATAACGAACGTATGGTAACAGATTGTAATAAATTATGGAAGCCCCGCTGAATCATGCGCAATAACTTCCAATCAGTTATTAATAAAAAAGCCCGGGCAGCTAACCAAGGTCTACACCCTGATCAGCTCCCGGGCGGCTTAACCAGTGGACCAGCGCGGTTCCCCGTAGAGACGGCCGGACCAAAGTCAGCGATTCGATTCGAGTGGTTTAGTTGGAAGACTGCTTGGGCCACTCACCCTCTTCGAAGGTCACCAGACGCAGCTTCGACGGATACGCCACCAGTCGACGAACCCTAGCGGTGTGCTCTGGCAACCGCGCTGGCTCGGACAGAATCCGTACGGTCATCAGAATTGGATCACCCTCGACCAACTCCTGACGTTCCGTTGGTCCAACCGGCCCGCAGGGATATCCGTGCAGACGGATCTTGCCAAGCAGCGCATTGACCAGACACGCCAATCCTGCATGGCTGAGTGGACGTGGAATGAATCCATAGGCACCCCGCCTCAGAGCCGCCAGCCGGAGTTTCTTGGTGTAGCGCGGACCATGGGTGGTATCCGTGAAGCACACCGGCGGCGGCGTGAAATTGGGCACGCGCCACAACTCCTGAACCAGTTTGACCCCATCGGAGTCGTCCCAGTCGCTGATGATCAGGTCGGGGTGACTGAGTACGGCTTCCTGCACGGCTTGTAGAATGTTGCCCGCGCTGACCACCTGATGCGGCGCTAGTGCCGCGCATAGACCCATGAGCCGAGCAGGATTCACATCAAAGACCAGAATCTTTGCCATGATCAATTACCTCCTTACGGTAACAGAAACAAGCCTTGTCGCTGTAAAGGCGTAGACGAGATCAATCCTAGATCCCGAGCAGTATTGCAAACCTTGTGCCGGTTACGCTACTGGCTCCCAACAGTCCACGCCTCCAGCTGATTCCTTCATCTGAAAAGACGTTGCATCTTCTCAAACGAAAGAACCAATCGGAAGCTAAGCGTCCATATTATGGACTGTTGATCTTCGCCTCACCTAACTTTCTATATCGCAAAAAGAGCGTCCATCGATGAGACACTCCCCAGTATTTGTGCGTATCCTGCCTGTATTGCCGGTTACGCTACTGGCTCCCAGTGATTCGCGCCAGCCCCGTCCCGCTATTGGGGAACATCGGCCGGTCAAGCGTCCAAATGACGGATCACTGATCGTTGCCTCATATATCGCCTTTTCAAGCGATACGAACCATCTTAGCACCGATCGCAATAGTTGTCAATGGCTAGTGAATCAATATCACGATAATGTCGCTTATATTAGGCAATATAATAGAAAAGCCTCGACCTTTTAACGGGTGGAGGCGGGGGCAGCGGTAAACTTGGCGGCTGCCAGATGGATCTGTTCGAAGTGAGCGTTTCCGCTCGTGTGGGCAATGTCCCGCAGATAAGGAAGATCTTCCCATCCCATCAACGCAGTTACCACCAGTGCCATGACTTCGTCGTAGTGCTCGTGTCCGATTCCGCGACAGGCTATGTATAGGCCATGTCGGGTAACGATACCGCCGCTCCAGACGCCATGCTCGGGAGATCGACATTCCCAGCTGCTGCGATAGCCTGACTTGCCGTGATCTTGAACCCCCCGAAGCATCGCTATCGCTTCATTTTGCCAGATGGGAATCATTTTGGCATCAGCGAAATCACCGATCGTGGCGCTCTGTGTCTGATCGATCGCCCCCGGTTTCCCGGTAATGACTACCACGAAACCGTTGTTTAGCACTAATGGCCGACGGCGCAAAATCGTTCTCGCCAGCCACCCGGGCCCAATCACCCGGTTGTGTCTTTTCAGGCAAGCGAAAGCAATTGTGGCCGGTCTGGCAGCCTGCGTGATGTCAACCCGTGTCAGCGTATCCACATTCCCCTCCTTGTTGTGGACAGCCCTGGGAATATGACCCAGTATTTCTTGGTCGATGTTGCCCCAAACCTATCACGCGATTTACCACCGGTCAATGCTACATAGTATGATAATAATTAATGAATCTGGTTCGGTTACATCTGTAATATCTCTCCATCCTTGACACACAAGACCGGCCAAGCTATACTGCCAAGCTGGTTCTTTGAAAAAGCATCCCCTCTAGCGGTGACGGCCTGTCTTAACATATGAAACGGGCCAATTCCGCTGGAGGGAATCATAGGATCCGGTGTCACTACACCCGGCCTACGCTAGTCCCGTAAGCCAATCCTCACCTTTCAGGCTTGACTCACTAAGTGACAAAGCCATGAGAAACATCTTCCTGCTAGTAGTGACGCTCGTGATCTTGAAACTGTTCTTTCCTACTGTGAGCCACTCAATAGTTGAACTGGTTGAGAAAGTCTTTAATCTGATAAACTCCGCCCTGGCTCACCTGCCGTCTTCTATGCCCAACACCTAGCGTGCTGGCAATAGAGACCCAACCATAAAGGCCCCCACTCTCGCACCTCCTGGGGCTTTTTCTTTTATCGGCTTTCGATAGTGATGCCAGCCTAACCCGCCCTTAAATAGACAACAGTGCTCACCTGTGTATAGCTTGTTTGGTGAAGATAAATTTTTTGCCGTAACTATCTAAACATTATTTGTTTTTTGTTCAAAGTACTTTAGTCGGCACTATAATATGTTTTATATTATTTGTGCTAATATTAGTGCTATTACTTGATGCTGGTTTATATTCCAGATTGATTAGGCTGTAAAATGGACTTAATTTATTGACATTTCTTGGCTATTCCATAAATATCAGCTATAATTACCTAGTAAAAGCTCATTAAGGAGTTATTAATAATTCAAAAAGGAGACGTATGACAGGAAAAACAATGACCAAGTCGCAGCTTTATTCCTATCTAGCTGAGAAGTCTGGTCGCCCAAAAAAGGAAGTTTCAGACTTACTGGATCTGATAGTTGAGACCGCCTATGCGGAAGCCAAGAAGGGCGAGTTTACCTTCCCCGGATTGGGCAAGTTGGTTAAGAAGAACCGAGCCGCCCGCCAAGGCCGCAACCCAGCGACCGGCGCCACGATTCAAATTCCAGCCAAGACCGTTCTGAAGTTCCGCGTTTCCAAGCAAGCCAAGGACGCCATTCTCTAATACAACATCGTATTAACAAAAGCCCCCGGTCTAATGGCCGGGGTTTTTGTTTTGTCCTAATAGTGCAAGTACGATTGGTTATTTCGGCTCAGTGAAATGCCCCGTGGCAAGTTTTATGCCGGACCGCATGGTGTCAGGATAAGCTTTGAATTCTTTTATTATCTTTTTGCCATCGGCTTGAAATATTCTAACTAAGGCTACGTCACCCGAACGCACAGCTACCACAATTTCATCTTTGTTATTATAATCGAAGTCGCCTGCCGCTACGCTGACGCCGCCGCGGAATTTATCGTTGAAGACGAAGTAACCGGGGTTTTGCAGACCTAGCGTACCGTCGCGCCGCAGCCCAAAGAATCTGACATGCGGACCGCCGTTAGATGCCGGAGTGGTCATTAGATCGCCCCGACCGTCGCCATTGTAGTCACCGGTGGCAAAACTCACACCGCCACGAAAATTGGAGCTATAAGCCATGAATCCCAGCGTACGCGACTGCATTTTGCCTTTTTCGTAGCGAAATACTCGTACCTGGGGACCGCCACTGCGTTCGTCGGGCACCACCACCACCTCAGCGCGTCCATCATTTTCAAAATCAGTCACGGCGACGCTGATACCGCCGCGGAATTTTGAGTCATAGGCCAGAAAGTCGCCAATCACCGATTCAAACCGGGAATTACGATAGCCAAAAATACGAATGGTCGGATCGCCTCGAAAGGCTGGCCCGGTAACGATCTCGCCACCTGGTTTTCCATCAATATCTCCCACCGCCACATTAACACCGCCGGTAAAGGTTTTAGGGTAAGCGTAAAATTGATTTATTAGTCGGCCGCCATAGGTGAATATCTTCACGATCGGTTCACGGCCAGGACCCGGACCAACGATAATTTCATCAATGTTGTCGGCGCCCAGATTGCCAACTGCGACATTAACCCCGCCTCGGAATGATTTTTCATAAGCTAAAAATTTCGATATCACTTTACCATTTTGATCGATTACCCGTATTTCCGGTTCGGCTCCGGCATTCGGCGCTGTAACAATATAGGTATCCTGATACAATGGGGTTTCAGTGCCGCCCTGGCCATCTCCCGGCTCCTCGCAAGTACGGCTTTCGCCGGGTTTATTAACAACCGTTCCGCAATTGTTTTGGTCGGTGCAGGTACGTTGCTGGTGGCCATCGGCACAGGCGTACCAATCCGCGCAGGTCCAGTTCTCCTGGCACACCACCGGTTCCGATACGCAGGTTTGGGTATCGGCTGGCTTATTAATCGTCGTACCGCAATCGTTCAGATCGGAAACCGTGCGCGTTTGCTGGCCGTTCACGCAAGCCGACCACTCGCCCCAACTCCACGCTTCGACACAGGCGGTTGTTTTACTGGCAATATTGGACAACGCCGACCAGTTGCCGGACTCATCAACTGTTTTCAGGCCAAAATAATAGGTCGTTTTTGGAGCCAGGCCGGTGATTTGCGTTGATTCGCTATTTCCGGCTGTTTGAGGTGACGGCGGGTTCGATACAGAAGTTGCAGCCGACCAGTTCTCAGAGGTCATTGGCTCCGCAGCATATCGGATATCATACTGCGCCGCTTGTCCCACCGCGCCATCATCACCGGGAGCTGTCCAACTTAACGTCACCGAATTGGATGCATCACTGGATAATACCGAGGGCAACTTCGCCTGTGGCATGGCATATTGCACGCCGGCCATAATAGCCGTTAAAATAGCGATAGCCACTCCAAAAGTAGCCATAATACAATAATAAACCACCAGCCGCTGTGATATTATTTCAGTTCTGGTGCGCTGCGCGACTATTGTTATAGTGGCTTTTTTATTCACTTTTTACCGATTTAGAATTATTAAATAGGTATCAGCAGATACATTATACAACCAAATAGCATAATTAACAAAATAGCACCCAGAGATAAGAGAGCGCCAATTCTGGTGGATGGCTTTTTTTATAATTTGATTATTTATAATGGCTAATATTAGCCTAACTATCTCTTCTTTTTAAATCTCACGGTAAATAGCGGTTCATAGCGATTTGATTCCTCGTCGGTCACTGACACTTCTTCGCCCTTGGTCAATTGATTGATTGACAAATCGCTTAATAACTCCTGATCAGATTTTATATCAAACGCCAAATCCTCCAGACGTCGATACTCCTGTCCCAGATCTTCTTTGACTCGGTCTTCGATCTGTTTCTTTTTTAATTTATAACCGCGCAGTTTTTCCGTCGTTTCCTTATAACTGCCACTAGCCGATAAAGCATCCCGATAGGTATTTCTGATAATGCGCTGCTCTTTCTTGGCTTGTTGAATACGGTCAAATACTTCCTGGAGACTTGACATGGGACAATAAACATTAACCAGACGGGTAGCGTCTGGGATTATTAATCAATATTCTAGCGGCGGTCTTTGCTGGGTGTTGCGGGCGTTTGTTTGTGCGTATTGGTCAACGCGCTCGATCCCAACGAACCGTAGTGTTTGGCCGGACGAAATTCCGCAAACTCTAAGTCAAGCGTTGAAGCCTTCGGTGCTGGCCGGATCGGGCTGTCGGTTGATCTCCGGTCGGGTATTCGACCTCTGGGCCAGCGTCGCCGAGCCGGATTCTCAATTGGATCAGTTTTTATGATTTCGGGATTGCGGGTATATTTTGCCAGCGCTTCTTCTCCCGATGGCGATGACACGGAAAAAAAGGCCATCAGCTGCCGATCGCCTGGCAGCATAGACAACAAACGTTCCATTAGACCGGCGTATCTTGATTCGAATAAACGCTCCGCCTCATCGCAGACAAATACTTTCAACTTATCTACGCTCGTCAATTTAGATTCGAGACAACGAAGGAGGCTGGCCGGCTGTCCGATTATTATGTGTGGTTTGCGCGCTAACCGACGTTTTATCTGATCATCGGACAGACCGTCGACTAACACCAATGTGCGCAATCCGGCTTCACGACCAACTTTTTGCAGAATTGCATCCACATGCGCGGCCAGTCCGGCGAACGGCACCACTACCCAGCCGACACCTTTACGGCGGGCAATGTTCTGGATCATCGGAATGCCAAAAGCCAGGGTTCTTCCGGTGCCGGCGCCTGACAAAGCCACCAGGTCTCGATCCGCCAAGCCGACCGGAATGGCTCGCATTTGAATCAAGGTTGGTTTTTGGAAACGCCTTTTGGCTATGGTTTGTAACAGCTTGGGACTAATGCCGAGTGTTGAAAAACTGGGTTGTTCAGGATTGATTGGTGTAGTCATTGTATAATCGAACGCCGCCGACTGTCCGCGAATTTCCATTGCGTCGGCGCAGTTAAAAACATATTACGGACAATCTCCATGCTACCCGATATGCATCCGACTGTCAATCGTTGGCAGACGTAAATTGAATTCGGGTATTGTTCTGTTTATCACATTGGCTATGGTTTGCGGCCAAACCGCGGAATGATCATGGGCACGCGCGTGGAATATTCGACGTGTTCCTGGCCAAATCGGCGCCGCATGGTACGCTCTTCAACGGCGATCCATATTCCAACCACTATAGTAAGCCAGGCCGCAAACACTAAGATTCTCAACTGCGGCCAAAATAACCAGACCGACCAGACCAACACGATGTCAGCCAAATACATCGGGTGCCGGATACGGCCATATATGCCGGTTTGAACCAGCTGAGTGACCTTCTCGGGATTTAGCCCGGCTTCCGGATGTGCCCGGGAAGCACGAATCATCAAATATATCCAGTTGGTAATGGCTGGAATTAGCAATATGGCAATATACGTGTTCGGTGGAAATACATTATCGGTTGGCAGCCAAACTGTACAGATTGCTGCCGCCACTAACAGTGCCAGCCATAAGACCCAAGGACTAAATAAGTTGGTTTTCATTGTTGGTAATAATTATTGAAGCAGTTTATTAATTTATTGACGACACGATCGTCGCCAGACCAGCCAATAACATTAATACGAATGCCGCCCAGCCCACTATTTTCACAGGACGCGAATTTGTTCTGACGCCCATGATCTGGCGGTTGCTGCTCAATCGAATTATCAAGATCAACACCACGGGCGCGACCAGCGCGTTTAACACTGCCGAATATATCAAGGCTTTAATCGGATCGAGATGAATGAAGTTTATCAAACCGCCCACCACCACAGCGCAGGCAATCACGCCATAGAAGGCGTGAGCTTTTTTGAATTTACGGTATAGTCCTTCGTGCCAGCCAAAACTTTCAGTAATGGCATAAGCCGCCGAACCGGCCAGTACCGGCACAGCCAATAAACCCGTGCCGATGATGCCCAGAGCAAACAACCACGACGCTCCATTGCCCGCTAACGGTCTTAAGGCTGCGGCCGCGTCAGCCGCCGTAGCTATGTTGCTGATACCGCTGGCATTGAGCGTGGCGGCACAAACCGCGATGATAAACAGCATTACAAGATTGGAAAACAACATTCCCGTCCACACGTCAAAACGCATGTCCTTTATTTCCTTGTTGGTTGCTCCAGTACGTGATTGAACGCTCGACCGACCCACCATAATTTCTTCTTCAACCTCCTGCGATGTTTGCCAAAAGAACAGATAGGGCGAGATAGTGGTTCCCAGGATACCGGTGATCAACAGAATTTGGTCTTTGGTCAGTGTCAGAGTTGGGATAAGGGTGTGACGAATCACATCGAGCCAATCCATCTTGATGGTAAATGCCGTCAAAACGTAGGCCAGCAGAACCAGCGCCAGCCATTTCAAATACTTTGAATACCGTCGGTAAGACACTAAAACCTGCAGCAAAATGCTAATCAGGGCGTAACTGATTATCAAGAGTACAAAATTGGCCGATGGCAGCAACAGTTGAGTCGCTTTAGCCATCGCACCTAGATCCGCTCCGATATTAAATGTATTGGCAATCAACAATAATCCCGCGCAGAGAAATAGCACCCAGGGGCGATAGTGGTGTTTGATGTTCGCCGCTAGACCTCGACCTGTCACCAAACCGATCCGAGCGCACATTTCCTGCACCACTGACATCAGCGGGAAAGTCAGCGGCGCTAACCAAAGCAGCGAGAAACCATACTTGGCTCCTGATTGCGAATATGTGGCAATACCCGAAGGATCATCATCGGCCGCGCCAGTTGTCAGACCCGGGCCGAGCGTATGCCAAACTTTGCCGATTTTGGCCGTAGGATTGATATGGTGCGTCACCGAAGGTTTTTTTATCTTTGTGCCAGGCATATTCTAACAATTTGTCCGGGTTTCAATTGAGTTGGGATATCTACAGTATACGTGCCGGGAAGATTATAGGCAATGGAACGCACCAGCCAACTCATTAGGCATGCTCTCCCGCCACCCAGCCGGTCGTCCAGCAGAGTTGAAGCGAGAAACCGCCCGATGGCCGGTTGATGTGAAGCAGGTCGCCGGTGACAAATAAATTTGAGTACCGGCGCGAACGCATGTTTTTTCCATCAACTTGGCTGATCGCCAAACCGCCATCGCTAACCACGGCTAACTCATAGCCCATCAAACCTGTAATCGTAATCGGCAGCGCCTTTAATTGATCGACCAGCGTTTTGCGCTCTGACTTGGTTATGCTGTGGACTTTTTTATCCAGATCCAACTCGGGTAATAACGATAATATCACCGCTGATGTTCCCGGTGGAACGATTAGCGCCATGACATTTTTCAGATCCCGATTTTTATTATCGTTGAATATTTGCGTTATATACTTGTCCAACGCGCCTAGATCAAGACCTGAGAACAAGTCGATGGACGCAGTGACCGCTCCCTCTTTTAAAAGTTCGGCTACTTGCCCCGAGGTATTAAGAATTATTGGCCCCGAAACTCCGAAGTGAGTGCAAAGTATTCGACCCTTTACTGACAATTGTTTTTTCTGATCCACAAAGAATGTTACCTTAACATCGTCCAGCGCTACACCGGCCAGTGATTTTATCCAACTTTCCCGCACGGCCAAAGGCACCACCGTTGGCGTTGGTTCGACAATATCGTTACCCAACTTTTTTAGCCATCCAAAGCCATCACCGGTGGAACCAGTTTCGGGGTGCGACTTGCCGCCGGTGGCCAGAATGTACGATTCGGCGGTCAGCGTTTGATTTTCTAATTGTACTCCGACTATTTTCCCATTTGATTCAATAAAACCGCGCACTTCGGCGTTGGTACGAATTGTCACATTACCCTGCGTCAGATACTTTTCAAGTAACCGCACTACGTCGCTGGCACGATTTGTTACCGGGAAGGCTCTTTGGTCGGCCTCAATCTGCAGCGGCAAACCATGTGATTCAAAAAAGGTGAACGTGTCGTCGACACCGAATTGTGAAAACGTTGAATAAAGAAACTTTTCAGCCGCACCGTAATTCTTCAGTAATAGCCTCAGGTTGGTTTCAGCATGGCAAATATTGCACCGACCGCCACCGGTAATGGCTAGTTTGTCCCCAAGATGATCATTTTTTTCCAATAACAACACCCGCCGTCCGCGTTCGGCGGCGCGCCCCGCGGCCATCATACCGGAGGCACCACCTCCAATCACGATTACGTCGTAGTGGCTGTTCATATGGCTTGCTTTACAAACTGGCTAAATCGACGGTAGTGTCAATTCTAATTTTAGACACAAACTCTGGAATATGCGACACCATAATCATCCCGCCTTCATAAGCATCGAGCGCTGCGGCTAATACCGACAAATGACGAAAATTAATATGATTGGTTGGTTCATCAAGTATCAATAGACCGGGTCGCATCAAAACTAATCGGCAAAAAGATAATAGCCCTTTTTGGCCTTCGGATAATGATTGTATCGGTCGGGTCAACAGCGCGCCGTCAATCAGAAACCCGGCCGCTGTGGAGCGCAGAATGTGTTCGTCGTATTTGACCATGACTTCTTTCAAGGTGTCGTAAGCAATTTTTTTGGGATTCAAATTACCAAAATCCTGCTGGTAATAACCGACGATCACCTCCGTTGGTATCGTGACATGCGGCGATTGGTTTTGCACGATCGAATTGAGCAAGGTGCTTTTGCCAATACCGTTTGGGCCGGCTAGCAAAACGTGCATATTTTTTCGAACCACCAATTCCATAGCCTGATCGGTGGCTCGATGGTCTTTCACGATCGTTACAGAGCGAATCTCGGCTACCTTGCCGGGAAAGTGGATATCGAATTCTTGTGCTAAAATATTAAACGAACGGATTGTTTTATCTTCCCGCCGCACTTCCACTAAGTTTTCTTCGGCCACTTCGGCCACACCACGCATCCGCTTGGCTACGCCGCGCAGTTTACCGCCCTTGTGGGCGAAGACTTCGGCCTGGGCGCGCTTCTGAACTATTTGCCGCTGCATGCGTGCGTTTACTAAATTTTCTCGCTCCATTCGAGCTTTGATTTCTTCGATCACGTCATTATAATCGCCCGAATATTGTTCGACTTTTTTGGTATGGACATCGAGATACAACACACCGTCGGAAAATGCGTTCAAGAAATCCGCATCATGCGAGATAACCAGCACGGTTTTATCGTACATCACCAGAAATCCGGTCAGGTGGTCAATACCGTGTTGATCCAAGTTATTAGTTGGTTCGTCCAGCAACAACAGATCTGGTTTTTGAATCAGGGCATGCGCTAAAAGTAACCGAGCCTGTTGACCACCGGATAGTTTATTGACAACCCGATCTAAAGGTAACGAAAGATTTACAATTTCAAAAACATCCTGGATCCTTTTGTCCAGCGAATATTCCACCCTATCAAACGCGGTGGCAAAATATTCCCTAATCGTTAGATCGCGTAACTCTGTAGGCATAACCTGCCGGGCGATGGCCACCGTAGCGTCTGGGGGTACACGCACCACCGAACCATCGGCGGGTGTTAGTTCGCCCGTGATCATTTTCAGTATGCTGCTCTTGCCAGCGCCATTCTGCCCCATCAGGGTGATCCGGCTCCCGGACCGAATCGAAAAAGTTACTTCGTCAAGTAATTTTTTACCGTGCTCGTATTCAAATGTGACGTCGGAAAATCGCAGGACGACGTTATTATCGGCCATGGGTAGTCATTAATAGTCCAGCCAGTGTATCACAAAAATACGCCTTTGGCAAGGGCGCTAATCGAAAATTCACCGTACCAATTTAACGATCTATCCTACTTACGCTTAAGCCAGCGTTGCTCGATATAGATCACGCGCCACCACCAGCGTCCCAGCGTGTAACCACCGATTACACCTAAGATTGGTAGTATAATTTGGATAATCCACGACAAACTGCAGCCACCGTGCCAGACAATATTTTTATCGTGCGTTGCAGCCCAGTATAAATAGATTAACTCAATCCCAGCGTGAATTAGCACACCTAACAGGACGCCTAGAATCATGGCTGCAATCAGATATCCAATATGCTTGGCTGGCGTCGGCATGGGTGCGTGGCGATGAAACATTTATATGCAACTAATATTCATTACAAACGCTGCGCAATCTTGTACGCTCCCCAGATTCCAAGTATTCCAAAGATTAAACCACCCAGGATGGATTCTACGGTAAAAATACCCGCGCCCCATAGGGACGGGATATATGCACCAACGGCGGAGCCGATTATCATACCGATCATTACCAGAGGTTTTGAGTTCATGTCTTTTCGCTTCCTAAGCGACCGGCTTTGAGATGACGTCGTTAGTCTTCTTGGCGCGGACAAACAGCGTCCCAACTAGCTGAGCGATAAACAGCAAATAGACGCCCCAATTGCTAAAGATGGTTTCTTGAGTGCCATTTCCAAACACAGTAATCAACCAGAATGCAGTCGTCAAAATTGACCAGAACAAGCCAGCTTGAATCGCCTGGCTGCGACGGGCCGGCTTAAGCCAGCGTCCACAGGCGTAAGCTAAAACAGCCAAAATAACCGCGGCGATAATGTAACCCAACAGCGGCGGGGCGCTCATTTCAGCCTGTTCATTTACACCATAGATAAGCGAGATAACGAAGATTGTAATCATCAACAATAACCATTGGAACAATCCCAGTCCAATGAGCTTGTAGAGAGCTTGCTTGTTCATTTATTATTTAGGCATCATGCGACGTCAGTGTTGAACGGAGGGACTAAACTGTCGGCCATATCGTATCCCCGCAGTGAGGAACTAATGTCGTATATACCGTGTTAGATGATGTAATACTAAACGAGTTATCTTTATTAACAACGTTAATGTGGAATAATTTTATTATTCCTTGTTGGTTGCAAGCCTCCTAACAAGTTCGTGAAGATCATCAGATATTTGCACCGAATCTACCTCGTTGTCCCAAATATCAATTTCCATTATAAGAACATTGTCAAAATAAATACAGGTTTTTGTACCCTCCCCCTGGTTCGTCTCTTCGGTTTTTTCTGTTATTTTTCCAGCGACTTGTTCTCTATCAATAAATTGACAAAATATTTCAACAATTCTGTCGATATCATCATATTTCGTTAAATTTCTTCCGTTGATAGTTAATTGTTCTACGAGATCGCTATAAACTCTTTCAATAAATTCTTCTGGTGATTCTATTGCTTCTTTTTGCCCCTTCGATTCAGGGAAAGGCATTTCTGATTCATTTCGCATTATCATACACTTGTTGGTTAGTTTACTAAGTGATTCTAATTAAATAGCAAATTATTATATCGTCTAACTATATGTTATCAACTGATGGAACGGGCACTAGCCTGCCTGTCGGCAGACAGGGATTCGAACCTAGAATAAAGGTTTTGGACCCTGTCATTCGATGACGTCGGGGTGGACCCCGTCAGTCGCGACTGGCGGGGTGGAGACCATTCCGCTGTTCACGACTTAACCCAATTCGCTTAATGAGAGCCATATATACAGATCCACTTTTCTTTAGTCCCCTTTCTCTACCCTTTGAGTCTTCACGATTCCTATATGCTTCATAATATATCAACTCCAACTGTCTTCGATACTTGGTTGACTGAACATTACCTCTATTATGCTCTTCGAGTCTGTTTATTAAATTATCTGTCCTACCAATGTATAACTTACTGTCTTTTAAACTCTGCAATAGATACACATAGTACATTATTTTCTCCGCGCTACTCCCCGCTATCTTTACTTGGGATCTCCTGGCAGGGGTTGAGGGGATCGCCCCGCACCAAAGCAGATAGTTTTGTGCTTGCGAACTGATGGCAGGGGCACTAGGACTCGAACCTAGAATAAAGGTTTTGGAGACCTTTGTGATAGCCATTTCACTATGCCCCCATCATCAATTCGTAAAATATTTATATGCTGGTGGTGCCGCTTGGTGCGGGGTTGGAGACCTCCGCCCTACCACTGGACGAAACCCCCACCAGCAAATTCCAAATTGTACTCTGTCGGTTTTGTACCCCGCCAGTCGCGACTGACGGGGTGGAGACCAGTATTCTACTGTTGAACTACGCCCCCATGCACTACAACATAATATTCTACTCTACTTGGCCGAGCCCTTGATTTTTAACCATTCTAACGCCATATCGGTCGCCTCGAAAAATTTCAGTTTTCCGGTTTCAGATGTCAACGCGAACACGATCGAACGAATAATTAGCTGGTAGCCCTTGTTGGCTTTGACAATCGCAATTGCGCCGATCTGCTTATCTTGCAATAACCGGGTGGCTAATGTTTTTATTCCAACCGTATCGGATTGTTCTGCTTTTACATTTCTAAAATCTATCGCCAGACCCCAGATTTGACTGGGCAGCTTATTTTCCAAATCCTGCACACCATCATCGAACCAACGGCGTTCCTTAGCGGCATTATCGATCGTCCGCTCTCCTCCCAACGTGAAAACAATGATACCGTCGTGTGATTCCAGTTGAGCGCCCGTACCAGCAAACAAATTAGCGTCGGCCATATTTACTATTTGGTTTCTTTGTGAATCGTGTGCTTTTTGCAATGTTTGCAGAACTTGCTCAATTCCAGCCTGGTCTTGATGGTCTTCTTATTCTTATTGGAAAAATAATTGACCTTTTTGCAAACCGAGCACTCTAGCTTGATTAGATTGTCTTGAGACATAGGAATAGAAGATTAATTGAAGATTGATTTAAATAGATTGTTCTGGAGCCGATGGTCGGGTTCGAACCGACGACCTACGGTTTACAAAACCGTTGCTCTACCAGCTGAGCTACATCGGCACTCGGCGACTGGCGGGCATGTCTGTCCGGTGCTGGCTTGGTCTTATTGACATCGGCCAGCCCATCTCAGCGGCTCACGATTGAAGCAGTTCAGTCGCTCTTCGGCCGCTTCGACCCACTAAGCTACGCTGGCAAATTATCAAAACATTCGTGGATCCCGCAATACATTAACTCTCAATCAATAATGTGTGGGACAAAATCTCTGCTTTTCCCGGGCAGCGATTGCTTCTGCGTTTACTCGAAGCAATCGGCGCTCACCTTCGTCTTTCAGACTCGGCTCGCTGCTGCCCGTCTCCCCCATATACACGGGGTCGACCCAGCTAAGCCACATCTGCGTAATTGCCGTTGGGCAGGAATCTACCGTACACTTTTATGGCTATCTTGTCAACGGTTCTGAAGTTTATTTTACCAGATTATCAGCCGCGGCGCCATCTGGGCAATTTACCGCCTGCCCGGCTAATTTATTCAGCATAGTCGCTTCAACAATTTCCATCATTCGATCCACCCGCTGATGCCAAGTGTGGCTTCGCATCGCCGCTTTGCGTTGCAAGCGCAAACGCTCACTATCCTCGCTCAGGGCCAGATCAATCTGTTCGCTGAATGACCCGGCGTCTTTGGCCAGCCGCACCAAATCACCGAACATACTCATCCCCGATACGGGCGTGCTGATGACGGGTAGACCGCAAGCCAGATATTCGTACAATTTCAGCGGATTCATCGAACGGGTAAATGGATCAATCCGGTGCGGAATCATGCAGACATGAAAACGGTTAACGTAGGACGGCAATTCAGCGTAAGTTTTTTGTCCCAGAAAATGCACGTTGGGACAATGATCAAACACACTCTTGTTAAAATCGGAATAGACATTGCCAATGAAGACAAAAGATTTCGCTGGATTTCGCTCGGCTAATTGTTGGATCAACTCTGAATCGATCCGGTTTTGGATCACGCCCACATAGCCGACAATCGGCGCTGGAATGCCGGTCAAATCATCGGGGAAGGGTCCGTGGTTCTGCCAGTGTTCAAAATCAACCCCGTTGGGGATCCAGTGCACCTTCGGCTGATGGTCAAACCGGTCCCGTAATTCATTGGCCACCGTAAAAACTACATCCGCCCGATTACTGATGGTACGATAATTTGTTTCCAAACGCCCGCGCCATTGCGCCATCCAGGGGTGCGCCGTCCAATCATCCACCGCGTCAAACACCCGCAACGATGCTGGCAGTTCGGTGAACAACCGGCCAAACAGCGGCAGGTACGACCAAAGTGCCGGTTGGTCAAATTTCAATGATTTCAAACGCCGTTGAATATTGCGGCGCGTGACGGACTCGGAAAAAGCGCTGTCAACGGTGGAATAGACAAAAAGTTTACCTGGATAATCACCCATAATCGATCGATCCATCCGAACCAGCCGCGAGCTAAAATCTTGGTACAGCAATTTTCCCTTTACCCCAAACATAAGTGTTTCCAAATAGGCGCGAATCGATCTTTTCAGCGTCAGTGGCAGGTAGTCGATGGCAAATATCCGATGTACTTCCGGACGTCGCAGCAACATTTTCAGTACGTGATAATTGCGATTAACCACGCCGCTCTGCCATTCCTGGAAACTAGACATATTCAGCATGACCAGATCAAATGGTTTCATTTGATTGCGCGCATTAATTGTGCCACGGCTCGACTCCGGTCGGTCCATGAGAATTGATCTCTCGCCCGCTGTAACCCAGCCGCTCCCATACGGTCGCATTCCTGCCAGTTATTTAGTAACCGGCGTATGGCTTGGATTGTTTCAGTGCTGGTGGTTGGATCCACCAGTATTCCAGTTACTCCATCAACAATCGCTTCGGATACGCCCCCACTGCGGCCACCGATCACCGGCCGGCCGTATGAATTCGCCTCAAGATAGACGATGCCAAAACCCTCCACATCACCATTATCTAGCTGGCGTGCCGGCATGACAAATAGGCTAGCCACGGCATAGTAAGCTGGTAATTCATTGTCAGAGACAGCGCCCGCAAAAAGCACCCGGTCATTTAACGCATAATTTTTAGCTATCTGGCGTAAGCGTGGCTCATCCGGACCGGTGCCAACTATCAGGTACTTAATATTCGGAAAATCACTGGTTAGATGGGCTAACGCCTTCATGACGGTATCAATCCCCTTGCGTTCTTCCAAACGAGCCACGGTTACGAGCACGGGCGCTTGGCTGGTCAGACCATATTTATCGCGTATTTTTTGAACAGCGGCCGCGTCAGCTAGTCGGGGCTTATCGCATCCTGGAGTAATAACACGAATCCGGTTAGCCAGCAAACCCAGCTTGATCAGCTCTGATTTGGTGTATTCGCTATTGGCAACGATGAATCGCGCGCCACGCAGCACTTTCATCATGGCTATTTTTTTACGTTGGCGCGACTGCGGTAGACGAATATCCATCCCGTGGGTAATCACAACATAAGGCACCCGAAATAGCCGGGTCACCAGCGCTACGGCCGTACCCACCGGTAGAACTTGTCCCACGATAATAGACCTGACTTGTTTCTTCAATAATATCCGGTAGAGCTGCCACACCAGCGGCCACCAGCGCGGCCATAACCAGCGCTGCGACCAGAAAAACCTGCGTCTGATAATCGGGTACGGCTGGCTGGAATCAAAACCAATCGCCACCGGATCGGACGGTGCTAGAATGGTCATTTCTCCGACTGGGTAAAACTGTGCTAGCCGTTGATAGAACCGCGCCACTCCACCCAGCCGGGGCGGATAGTCCTGGGTCACCAGGAGGTCGTGGCTCATGTGAACTTCTTGATTAGCGCTTGGTAAACACGGCGATATTCCTGCACCCCGAAACCACGGATCACGAACAGCACTATGAAATATACCAGCACGCCGATCGGTATCAGATAGATAAACTTGATTTCAGGTTTTAACGCATACAATACGGCCATCATCGCGCCGCCAGAAATCATTGTTTTTGCCAAGATGGTAAATAAATACTTTTTATTGTATTTGATGATTTGATCTACGACAATCAAGCCCAAACCGCAAAGCACAATCGTTGACACCAAAGATGAAATGCTGGTGCCAATGTATTGCCGGGCGGGAATCAGTATCAGGTTCAAAACTACATTTACCGACATGGCGATGCCCAAATTTATCGTGTTTCGCATCTGCCGATTGCACGCATTTAATAATGATCCAATGGGGAAATTTATAAACACAAAGAATAAACTGAAAATGAGAATTTGCAAAGGAATTATCGAAGCGCCGAACGCTTTCCCCCAGACACCTAAGATTAGCTTATCGGCGATAGCAAATACTCCAAATATTATCGGAATGACAATCACCAGCAAATAATAGACCGCCTTTTCGAAAGTTCGCGCCAACATTTCTTTCGAACTGACGAAGTAAGCGCTCATGGCCGGAAACAATGCCGCGCCGACGGCGATCGGGATGAACTGAAAAGCGTAGGTGAGCTTGTAGGCGGTACCATACCAGCCCACATAACTATTGCCCTTTTCGCCACTCATAACATTCAGTAATACGGTATCAATATAACCGAACACGACCATGAATACGCTAGCTAGGGCAAATGGAAAAGCAATAATAAATATCCGTCTCAATATGGGCCTATCCCAGTAAATCCGCGGGCGCCATTTCATTTTTCGTATCGATAGGCTCAAGCTATAACAGAAGTTGAACGAGCTGCCGAGTAAAATGGCCAAAACGAGAAACATGACGTTGTGCTCGATCCGCAGTAGGAATATGCCCAAGCCCATGACCACGATCTTGTTGACAATCGTACCGATCGCTTCGAACTTCAACACCTGGTGGCCACGTAATATTGCGTAAAAACTGAGCGTGAACGTGTCTAATATCATCACGATCCCGGTGATATATACCAAATGACGAGTCAATTCAGGCGAACCAATAATGGCCACCGTGGTGATGACTGCCAGATAAGCTAAGACGGCGGTGAGTATCTTGATTGATACCACTGAATTTAAAAACGTGTTAGTCTGATCCCGGTCTTTAGCAATCTCACGAGTCAGCACTGGGCTCAAGCCCACGTCGATCAAAATACCAAATATCGTGGTTAGAGAGATAGCAAAAAGATATCGGCCGATTTCTTCCGAGCCGACAGCCTTTGATATATAAGCGAAGTAGACAAAAGAGAGTACCTTCTGCAGCGTCAGAGCAAGCGTAAGATATGAAGCGTTCCGCGCTATCCGATCTGAATGTGAGCCGGCAGTCACTCTTGGATTGTTATGATTAGAAGAATTAACGTTTTTGCCACTGCGGCGCGCGCCGGGCACGTTTCAATCCGTACTTCTTCCGTTCTTTGGCTCGAGGATCCCGCGTTAAATAACCTGCCTGTTTTAATTGCGTCCGATATTCCGGATCTAATTTTACTAAAACACGAGCCAGCCCGTGTCTGACACTGTCAGCCTGACCGCGTTTCCCGCCGCCGCTGACCCGCACGGTAATATCGTCCTGCGTTTCAAGACTCAGCAGATCAATTGGCGCTTTAGCCACCTGCAGCATCTCGAGAGTATTGAAATACTTTTCAACCGGCTGCCCGTTGACCTGGTATATGCCGGTACCCTTCTTGTGCAGGCGCACCCTCGCTATGGCAGTCTTGCGCCGACCAACCGCAAACAAATAGGTTCGCTTTTTGGCTACTTTAGGTTTGGCGGGTTCGGCTTGATCCACTGGGTGAGATCTTGGAGCCGCCGTGTGGGCAGAAACCGTGGTTTTCTTCGGTCGCCCGCGTTTGCGGATTGGTTTGGCCGTGTCTTTGTCCGCGGCCGGTTTGGCAGTTTTGGGCATACGTTAGATGAATATTATTCGGCGCATACGTGGATTGCGCAAACGATTCTTAGGCAGCATTTTATTGACGGCCTTGGTCAGCACCACGTGCGGCCGTTCTTTCATTAAAACTTTTAATCCGACCGTTCTCAAACCCCCGGGATAACCGGTATTGTGCCGATAAACTTTTTGATTAAGCTTATTTCCGGTCAGGCGCATATTCTTCACGTTAGATACCTTGACCGTAATGTCCATATCCAAATTAGGCGCGTAATCAACCCGATGCTTACCTTGCAATAAATGGGCAATTTCGGTAGCCAAACGACCCGGTACGCGACCGGCTGCGTCAACTGTGTGCACCTCACTTATCTTGGACTTATTTTTTGGTATCATGGCTCTTCTCCTTAGCTTTGGAATCAATCTTCTTGTTCACGCCGGGCTGTTTTTTGGTTAGTTCGGTCTTTGACATGCGCTCTACGAATTCAATCACGGCAGTCGACGCACCATCGCCCAAACGGGTGCCAGTCTTGGTAATACGGAGATACCCGCCATTACGCTGGGCAAAGCGCTCGGCTAATACGTCCACCAGTTTATGCCCGGCAGCCGTGTTATTCAAAATCTCAATCAAACTGCGTCGCACAGATACGGTACGCGATTTCGACCGGCTGACCAATCGTTCTACAAAGGGACGCAGCCACTTGGCTTTGGCTTCCGTAGTAACCACCCGTTCATGCATGATTAGACTAACAGCCATATTGCGCCGCATCAATAAACGCTGCGTAACTGGGCGATCGAGAGTTTTCGTCTTGTTGCGGTGTCTCATGAGTGCGTGATAATAAAACTATTCTTCTTTAGTCTCGCTTTTTTTAGCCCGTGCGCGCTTTTTCTTTGGTTCGGCCAGGTCGGTGATAACATCTTCTACGGCGGTTTCAGTAACTTCGGGCTCTTCTGCTTTAACCTTGGCGGGCTTGCCCGTTTCTGTTAAACCGTTAAGCAGGAAATTGAAATGTGCGTCCAGTAGTTTGGCGGCTTCGTGAAATGCTTTTTCGGGAGATAGCGTGCCGTCAGTGATGACCTCCAGCATCAGCCGGTCATAATTCGTCATTTGCCCAACCCGGACATTCTCCACGTCAAAGTTGACGTTTCGAATTGGGGTAAATATGGCATCAACGGCGATCATGCCGATTTCCCGCTTCTCTTTTTCGCGGGTCTCTACCGGCACATAACCCCGGCCTTTTTCGATTTTTAATTCCATTTCCAGTTCGGCCGCTTTGTCCGTCAGGGTGGCAATCACCTGTTCGGGATGTACTACTTCGACATCGCTGGTCGCCTTGATGTCCTTGCCGGTGACTTTCTTCTCACCCTTGGCTGAAAGCTTGACCGTGACCGGCTCATCGCTGAAACTGCGGAACCGCAAAGTCTTTAGATTCAATATGATCTCCACCACATCTTCTTTGACATTCGGAATGGTGGAAAATTCGTGGTTAACGCCTTCGATTTTTACGGCCGTAATGGCCGCGCCTTCCAGCGACGACAATAATACTCGGCGCATCGCGTTGCCCAGCGTCATGCCGTAACCGGGATAGCAGGGCTCAATCGTGAACATAGCCACGTTGTCGCCGGTCTTTTTTACATCGATTTTGCTGGGAAGGGATATAAGTTCCATCGCGTTTTATCTCCGCCGTTAAATATTAATATTTTATCGTGAATAGAATTCGATAATCAGCTGGGTCTGGAAGTTCTGTTTCAGATCCTCCGCCGCCGGCAATGCCAATACCTTGCCCTCTAGTTTGACCTTATCGAGTGTTAGCCAAACCGGCACTTCCTGCTTGGCGATTCGCTTGAGCGTATCTTGAAAATATTTCTTGGCCATCCGATTTGGTTTGACCTGGATCGTATCATTGGCACGTACTTGATAGGATGGTATGTCGGTACTGCGGCCGTTGACCAAAAACTGACCGTGGCTAACCAGCTGGCGCGATAATACCCGGGAAGTGCCGATGCCCAGACGGTAGACGACGTTATCCAGGCGCGTCTCCAATAATCGGCCAAGATTTTCCGCCGTATCTCCCGTACGCTGTTCGGCTTTTTGAAAATAGTTATAAAACTGGGTTTCGTTCAAGCCATACTGCCGCTTGGCTTTCTGCTTTTCACGCAGCTGCTGGCCATAGTTGGACATCCGGCCGCGCCCCTTGCCGCCGTGTTGTCCGGGCGGATAGTTCCGTTTCACGATCGGACACTTGCCCGTGTAGCACTTCTCTCCCTTCAGAAAGAGTTTTTCGCCTTCACGTCGGCATTGGGTGCATTTTGATATGGATACTTTTGACATAGGGTATAAATCAGATGTTACACTCGGCGCACTTTGCGCGGCCGGGGGCCATTGTGCGGAATCGGACTGACGTCCCGGATTGATAAAATGGTATAACCTTGGGCATTCAGGGCACGAACCGCCGCTTCCCGGCCGGATCCGACACCTTTGATGCGCACATCGACTTCCTTGATGCCGAAATCGCGCACTCGATCAACAACCGAACGGACAATAATACCGGCCGCGTAGGGCGTGGATTTCTTGGGACCCTTGAAGCCGTTCTGACCGGCCGAAGAGGAGGCTAGCACATTGCCTTCGGGGTCGGTGAAAGTAATAATGGTGTTATTATACGTCGCCAAAACATGTACCACCGCTTTGTTGATAAACTTCCGGACTTTTTTCTTGGATCGAAAAGCCGGCTTCGTTTTGGATGTCTTAGTTTCGGTGGTTGCCCCTTTCGCAGTCGGTTTGCTCTCGGTGTCGCTTTTCATAGCAGGTACCGCAGACTTGGTGTTGTCTTTCGGTTCGATTGTAGCTTCGTCGGTCATTTCAGCTATTAAATTATCGTTATGGCGTAATTAGGACTGTCACATTCGCGGCTATTCTAAGTCTTTTCGGCTGATGGACGTCGCCCCGAACCCATAGTTCTACGAACGTTGCCACGGACGGTCCGGCTATTCGTCTTGGTTCGTTGGCCACGGGCTGGCAATCCCTTCGCGTGGCGGGTGCCCCGATACGAGCCAATTTCGCGCAGACGCTTGATGCTGCCCATGCGTTCGCGCCGAAGATCGCCTTCGGTCCGGATATTTTTTTCAATATAATCACTTAGACGCTTTTGTTCGTCAACGCTCAAGTTCTGGGTGCGAGTATTCAGATCGATCTTATTGGCCTCTAAAATCTTACTCGCCGTAGTCCGGCCAATGCCATAGACATAGGTCAGGGCGATTTCGATCCGCTTGTTTTGAGGTAATGTGACTCCGGCGACTCTTGCAGCCATATATCAATAATATAGTGTTAATTAGCCTTGTCTCTGTTTGTGCTTCGGATTTGAACACAAAACGCGTACGCGTTGTTTTCGGCGAATAACTTTGCACTGGGCGCACATTTTCTTAACCGATGCTCGTACTTTCATAGCCGATAATAAAGTTGTTACAGACGGAATGTGACGCGACCCTTGGTCAGGTCGTAGGGGGTCATTTCCATCAATACCCGGTCACCTGGTACGATTTTGATTCGATTTATCCGCATTTTACCGGATAAATGAGCCAGAATCGTGTGCCCGTTTTCCAGCGTGACCCGGAAGGTCGCGTTGGGCAATAGCTCGTCCACTACTCCGGCCATCTGAATGAAGCCGGGTTTAGCCTTGGGAGGCTCACGTCGCGGGGGCGTAGGTAGCATTGAAAATGCTTACTTATAAACGAAAAACGTTCAATCAAGAACGTCTACAACAAAGAATATTACTTCTCTGCCGGGTCGAGACGAGTTCTTGAAATCAGGAATATTGTTAACCCAGAACTATTGTACTATGCATGCCAAGAGGTGTCAAGAGCTAGCCCTTACATCTGTATATACTTTTCGTAATGAGGTTTAGGTTGTAATATTTAGACTTATAGAATATAATCACTTTGTTTATAATATGTAGAAAATAGTACATTCCTACCTAACAATATAGCTATAATAAAATGTTTCTATCTGATACATTAATTCAAGTTGCGGCAGTAGGTGGTGGTTTAATAATTGATTTAGATAAGGACATATTTCTGGCGGATACGCTAATTCGAATTGCATCGGCTGCAAATGCATCGGGCGCAACCATTGTAATTCGAAATGCTGACAAACACTTACTTTCAGACTCGCTAATAAGGATAGGTGCCGCAGGTGGAGGAAGGGTAATTTTTGAAGTATAACGAATGCAAAACTCATCCATCAGCATAATGATATACTTTTTATCGGGTCTATTGCTTGGGGTAATAATACCCCTACTTATTAAATTTATTTCCTCGGGTGCGGGAAGGTTATATATTTTAAAAGCTAGATTAATTAAAAGGTACTGGTTAATTTGTGCAATATTTATTCTGATCTCTGTAATAGTATATTTATCAATATTTAAAAGATATACAGGCGATAGCCTTGACCACGCAATTAGCGTGGTTGGTCAAAATATTACTCTTCTATTTGCAATAGTTGTTGGTTACTTTGCCTTTGAGCAGGTTTCAATACAAAAAGCTGAACAAAAACAGAAGACTGGGTATGAAAATTTAAGACAGAGAAAACTTGGTAGAGCTAAATCAGACTTAGAAGATTCTCTTTCCCTTGATCCGTCAAATATAAACACTCTTCTAAACCTAACCGAACTGTACTTGATTACTGCTGATTACAAAGCATTTAACGAGAAGGTCATACTGCTTGAGAGTATGGTTATTGATCGACCTGAAAAAGTATTACTACATTACCTTAAAGTAATATATGCATTATTTACAAAGGGATATGATGATGCTGTTCGAGAAATTAACATCTGTGTAAAGGAAGAGGGCTCTATAAATATTGCCGAGAGAACAATTCCTCGCTGGGGGTACGGGGAGATTGTTTTAGCAGAACCATTTAAACGATTTAATGAAAATGAAAAAAAGTTAGTTGAAATTTATTTTCGTTATCTTCAAAATGCACTTAACACAGAGGAGATGGTTGCGTATAGGAATGGGGATCTATTGTTGCAAAATGTAAAACCGCCCGAACAGCATTTACCTATTACAGAAAATACGACAATAAAATCTTGAGAGGTACAGAGGGCTACTAATATCAAAATATATTATCCAGCCCAGCCTTCATTCATTATTTCCCAAAAATTCCTACTGCCCAAAGTCGCATGCTTGTCCCCCGTTCTCGATGTAGTATAATGTCTACAGGCACATCACTTGTAAAATAAATTGACTATGCTTAAAAAAACGCTCCTAGTCGCGATCGCTCTGGTAGCTTTTGTGTTTGTGGCGGGCTGTGGTAAGCCCGACGCCACGGACGGTGACGCCGTTCCCGCGTCTGGCACGACGAATCGAAGCGGTACCGCGTCGGGCAATGTCACCGATCGAACCGACTATGTGATTTATGAAGACACCACCACTCCGGCACCGATACCCGGCGGTATTACCACGCATCAGTTTATTCTCGGCCACCCGATCCCGGAAGCCAGCGTAATAAAATCAAATGCTTACTTCGTCCCCTGGCGCGTCGACTTTAGCCAAGTTCTGCGCGCCCCCCAGATGATGCCGGGCAGTGGCTGTGTCACAGTCAAGGAACAAGTGACCTATATCGACGGTTGGATCGACCTCAATCTGGCTGACATGGAGATCGGACCAAATGACCTGCCAAATGACGGCCCGGCTATTCCCAGCGGCACCGTGCATGAAAAAGTTACCGGCACGCCCGGCACTTGGACTTGCGGCAGTAGCATGCTGACCACGGCCGCTAATCAGGGTTCGGTTGATTACATTAATTCTATTGTCGGCGAGCACACCGCCAACTTCAAAGATGCATCGAACCTAACCGGCCTATCCACCGCCGGTGCAAATATTTATCTTGATCTATCTATGCCCGAAGATATTCAGTTCATCTGGCCGGCTGGAACCAAGATCGAGTACGCGCCCGAAGGCACTCCGATACCGCTGGAGCCACTAGTTTCGAGTAAACTATAACAATCCAAAATTTCAAACGCCAAGACCGGCTCACCAGCCGCTTTTGGCGTTGATACACACAAATTCAGGCAATAAAATATTGACAAAATACCCTATTCCTGTAGGGTATAGGCGTCTGTACTGGGAATAATTCGGGTACTTTCACGCTAACCCGTTCGAATTAGGAGGGGCGAACTGGACTAGCACTGGTGCTTTTTGATAACTCGCGTAGTTTCTACAGCTGGCAAGGTGTCGGCTGTAGCGTTCAGGGGTTCAACCTATGGAGGACAAGCAATGAACCCGAAGAAGTTACTCGTCGCCCTGTGCATAGTCATGCTCGTGGGACTCATCGTCCCGCATAGGGCGGACGCTACGACCTACGTAGTATACCCCGACGGAAGCGGGCCGACACCGAACATCCAGGCCGCGATCAACGCTGCCATCGGCGGTGACATCATCGAACTCACCGACGGCATCTTTACCGGTGACGGCAATCGCGACATCGACTTCGTGGGCAAGGCGATCACCGTCCGTTCCCAAAGCGGGAATCCGGAATCGTGCGTGATCGACTGCCAGGGAAGCTCGGAAACGCCCCACATCGGATTCTACTTCGACTCAAGTGAGGGGGCAGGCTCCAAGCTGATCGGCGTCAAGATCATCAACGGATTTGATTACATGTACTACGCGCCTTTGGCGATCTACGTGTCCGGCGCTAGCCCCACGATCGACGGCTGTGTCTTCGTGGACAACGGGGTTAGCATCACGGGGTATGTGACTATGCTGTTCTTGCGGAGCGAGTTCCGCGACTTCAACTCGGGGGGCGGTATGACTCAGCCCCCTATCGACATCTCGAACACAGGTGGACGCGTCGCGACTGTGACCGTTGAGGACTGCGCGTTCCGCAACTGTACGTTCGGCGGTGAGTACGGTTACGGAACCGCGATCGACGTTGGAGGAACGGGGTCTCTTGGTAGCGGGACTACCAATACAGTTTACGTCAGGCGCAGTTTCTTCGAGAACTTGAACGGGACCGCGGTCAGCCTTGGTGGTACCGGCGACGTGACCGTCTGGGGATACCTCGAAGACAATGTGATCCAAGCGTGCGGCAACTCCATGATGTCAACGCCAGCGATCAACGTCTCAACCAACTCTTCCTCGGACACCCACGCGCTCATGTCGGGCAACTTGATCTACAACTGCCCAGTCGCCGCCATCTCGATCTACGGGTACAGCCCCCAGATCTGGGTCGAGAGCACCAACAACACCATCGCCGACTGCGCCACGGGGATCAATAAGGGTTCCGCCGTGGTAAGCCTGGTGATCGACAAGACCATCTTGTGGAACGCCGACGACCTGAACGGCGTTCTGTCGAGCGAGATCACCTGTTGCGACATCAGCGACGGTGACTTCGCGGGCATCGGCGGGAACTTCTCCGAAGACCCGCTGTTCTGCGATCCGTCTACTGGCCAGTACACCATCAGCACGGAGTCACCGTGCGTCGATGGGTACGGATGTGGTCGCATCGGCGCGCTCGGTATTGCCTGCGGCTACGTGATCACCTCGGTCATCGACATTCCGAGAGACCAAGGCAAGCAGGTCAGGATCTCATGGGGTCGATCAAGCTACGACCCCGAAACAGTGGTGAGCTACACCATCCTCCGACGGGTCGATTCGTTCGACAAGTTGTATCCTCCGGGAGACTGGGATGTCCTGCAGACCGTACCGGCTTGGGGTGAAGACGCCTACAACGCCGTGTGCCCGACGCTCTGCGACTCTAGCCTTTCCGGTGGTATGTGCTATTCGACATTCTTCATCCGAGCCAACACCGGCTCGCCCTCCGTGCATTACGACTGCGCCCCAGACTCGGGTTACTCGGTCGACAACCTGGCACCGGCTCCGCCTGCCGGATTCGCCCTGAACTACAACGGCGGGAACGTTCTCACGTGGCTGGAAAGTCCGGAAGCGGACTTCGACTATTTCAGCCTATACGGGAGCACGCTACCCGACTTCGTGCCCGGGCCTGAGAATCTGATCGTCCAGCAGAGCAACACCGGGTACGTGGACAACGCCCCGGCCAACATGTACTACCGGATTACAGCCACGGACTTCAACGGGAACACGAGCGACGACGCGTTCGTGACCCCGAACCCGTCCAGCGTGCCAACAGACAACGCGCCCCTCGCCTTCTCCCTGAGCGCGGACAATCCGACTACCGGACGGATCGGAGCGCGGTTCTCCTTGCCGACCGCAGGTGACGTGAAGCTGGTCCTCTACAGCGTCGCCGGCGCGAGAGTGGCCGACCTCATCAACGGACCTCAAACAGCGGGTTCGCACGCGGTAACGTACAATGAACCCGTCGCGTCCGGAGCGTACTACCTGCGCCTCGTCGCCGGCGACCAACACATCACCAAGAAGGTGGTCGTGCTCCAGTAGCCGACCACAGCAACCAGCTACACAATGTTAGCCGTGCCCTCTACCACGGCTAGCAACGGGCCGAGAGACAACGCCCTACCCTCGTCACTCTCTGCCCGTTTTTTTATTTCAAAATACTATATGGGCTAGTAGTATCTTTGTTTTTTTACTTAATTGACACCGCACTAGACAGAATGATAAAGTCAGGGCGCTGCCAGCCCCTGGCAGACGCCACGCTTCCCATCCGGGAAGCACCCGGAAGTCAGCAATGAGATGGTGCTGGTACCATTGAGGAACCCTTCACGACGGACGTCGTGGAGAGAGCACAGCCCACGGGCTGCGTCTCATGACAGGCCGACTTCTCCCTTTCTCACCTTGTGCCGTTCGCATCCTATGTGATGGCTTGAGCGTGAGGGGCGTTTTCCGCCGCGCATTGAATGCGCACGGAGTGCGATGTACGGGAGACAGCGGCCTCAGCGGCAATGGCACTATCTCGCTGACTTCCGGGGCGTCCGCTGACTTGTTCAGCCCACGCCCTTTTTACCTTGGAGGCAAAAATGCCGGATGATGATACCTCAGTCGAAACTCCGGCATTCCGCTATTTCCCATATCGGGATCGGAATCCGGTGAGCGGTTATCACAAGATCAGATGGATCGGCGCACCCAACCGGTCGATGCGCCTCGTCCACGCCCGGATTATCCGACGCATCAGACAACTCCCGGTAGACAGCAGTGTGGTCACAGGCATGCTGCCAGGCTGCAGTCCGGTAAACAACGTTTTACCGCACCGCTTTCATCAGTTTTTTTATCTGATCGACCTGCACAGCGCCTATCGCCAGGTGAACCGACTGCAACTGATCGAACTGCTGACCAGACTGGTACCAGAGAATAATGCGGTAGCGATCGGTGAATTCCTAGATCGATACTGCCTGGATCCACGCGGTGGCTTGGTCACCGGCGCGCCAGCTTCGCCCGACTTGTTCAACTTCTACGCGGCACGTTTGATCGACGAGCAGCTGATCGAGCTCTGCTGGCAACACGGTATCACCTATACCCGCTACCTGGACGATCTGACATTCTCATCCGATGTGGTAATTGGCTGCCGCATACGCTGGCAGATCCGCGATATCATCATCGCGGCTGGCCTGCCGATCCAGCACCGCAAATGCCAGGTAGTCGATATCCTGAAGCGACCGGTGGTCATCACCGGGGTGGGACTCGACAAAGGCGGCCGGTTGTTCCTTCCGCGCCACTATCTCCGGCATATCCGAGGCCTGTTGCATGTCGCCACTTACCGCGGGAGCGTACCCGTCGATATAGTGGAAGGAACCATGGGCGCGTTCAAAGCCGTTACCCGCGGCCAGCATCCCAAGCGCATTGAGATGAGGGTTCGAAGGAAGTACGAGCTGTACCGCCAACGGCTAACAGTAGGCTGATCACCTGCTGTTTTTCTATTTGCGCAATCAAATAAATGATGCCATAATAAATTCAAATACATAACATTAAAACTATGGAACCGACCCAATTGCTAAAGTCGAATATTATCGAACTGCTTGGCCTGCAAGACCTGCCCAAGGAAAAGCAGGATGATTTGGTTGCCAAAATGAGCGAGGTGGTTCAGCATCGTATTACTGACCGGCTGTTGGAACGCCTGCCCGTGACTGCCCAAGCCGATCTTGATGCATTGATTGCCAAAGGCGCTACCAGCGAAGAGTTTGATGGTTTTCTCCAAAAAGTGATACCCGAGTACAACCAGATCATGGCCGAAGAAATCACCGTATTCAAACAAGAAATGCTCGATGATGTAGGCATCCTGCGCCAAATGGTAACCAAAGAATCCGTTAAGCCTAAATAATATGGCTCGATCACGAGAAGGACATCCGCGACGCCAAGATGATGAAGCCCCGCGCCAGCCAAAACGCCCCGGAGGTGAATATAAAAAACGTGGCCGTCGGGACACGGCGGCGCATGACTTACCGGACCTAACCAGTGCGCATGATGTTATGGGAATGACACCGGCTGAGTTGGCCGCGCTTAATTCAGTCGATCGCAAACAAGCCGCTGACACTTTGCAGGCCGAGTTGGATGGAAAAGTCCGATCCGAAAGTTGGCGGAAAAAGTTAGTGGCGCAATTAGGCATCGTTGAAGCTCAAGAATTTCTAGCCCCGCCCGATCCGACTGAACCGCCGCCTGCGCCGCTCAGAACCATTGCCGACACCACCAAGCCACCCGTCGAACCATCGCCGGAGCCCGTTGTTTCTACGGTACCCTTAGCGAGCGAACTAGACAACAAAGAACTCGAAATGGCACTAGAGGTAGAACAAGCGGCCAAACTCACCTCGGATAACCTAGACAACATCGCTGAGCCACTTATTCCCGACGACAAACCAGCCGAACCACTACCCGAACTCTCACGCAGTTCAGATATCACAGAAGAAGAGCTCAGAAAGATTCTGGGCAATGATTATGACGATGTGATGGGGATTAAGCCTGCTGTAGACACGGTCCCGGACACAGTGAATGTTAACCAGCCAGTAGAGGCAGGACCGGATACAGCTTCTCACCAAGCTGACCTTGGAAGTGACGTTGATACCCCAGCCACACCAAACGCACCAATTGTTGAAAGACGGATAACAAAAGAATGGCTCAAGCCTGACCTGACCAGCGCCCACGAAGTGCTGGGTTTGGAACCAGACGATATTGCCGGATTATCACCGGAAGACCTGGCAAAGGCCCGTGCGACTTTGGCCGCAAAAATGGAGGGTTACAACGGTCGAAACACCTACGCTGATCGCACCCTTGCCGACCAGTTCCGACGTATTGATCAGCAGCTTAAAGAAACACCCGGCGTGGTTACCGCACCAGAACACATTACCGAAACAGCCACCGACCCGATCCGACCAGATACAGCGCCCGAAACCACCCCAGACATCGCCTCTCCAACCGAAACTCCACCAGGTACAAACACCGACGCATATACGGAAGAGGCATATGCCCGCGGACTCGCTAGCGCCTCACCCAAAGCCCTGCTAAATGAACAGGAAAGTTTAGAATCGCGAGCTGGAGCATTGAATATTGAAATTCTTCACGAAGAGGCCCACAAACCGCCCGAATCAGACAAAGACGGCACATTGGCGTTTGAGTTTCGCATGCGAAAATTACAAGAAAGGGTGTCACACTTAAAAAGACAATCGAGTCTACTGGCTGCTGAGGTAAACCGGCGCGCCAACCCTGATCACCGCTCAGGAACAGCTTCACCAGAATCAGCGCCCGATACATCACAGGCGGCTGATGCATCAGAGCGACCGGAAACAAACGCGCCTCCAGAACCCATCGATGCTCCCCCGCCGCTGGAGACATTCGATCGACCCGAGTCCGACGAACCCCACGAACCCACACCGCTGGAGCTAGCTCGAGCCAAAGCCGCTCGTACTTTGATGAAACGCGGTCAAATCTTTGGCCGGGTAGGCAACGAGGAAGTAAATCAATCAATTGTCGAGTACCAAGCAGCGCTGGCCGCTGAACAGCAACCCAAGGTTGAACAAATCAAACAAGATTTTGCCGGGCGCGACCTGTCTCAGCCAGACGTGGCCCGAGAACTGCAGACACGCTTGGTAGAGTTAGCGTTAACCGATCGATTCGCCGAGGAGACTGCCCTGCGCGAAGCAATGAAATCATCCGGTGAACGTTCGGCCGGACATAGACTCAAAGAATTTTGGCGCAAAAATTCCGGTAAAAGAGCCTTGATTGGTATTGGCCTGCTCGGCGCCGGTATCGCCACCGGCGGTCTGGCCAGTCCGGTTCTGGGTGCTGCCATTCTGGGCGCCCGGGTAGCCATGTCGTCCGTCGGTTCAACCATGATGGCCGAAGGTGGCCTGCAGGGTTTGATCGAGAAAAAGGGTTGGACCAAAAAATTTACGGCCGAACAAATATCCCGTATGAGTCGTGCCCAGCTTCGCACCAGACTAGCTGCCCATATCACCCGCTACGGCGAAGCCGGGCAGGGAGAATTTGGCACCCACACCACCCGTCTACTGAAAAAAACATGGTCGGACGATACTGGCAATATGCTATTGGCCGAATACCAACTAGACCAACAAAAGGAAATTGAAAATTATCTCCGCGACCATGTCGGCGAGACACCCGAGCAAATTATTGCCGGAGTATTGGATAATTCTCTCGATGAACAAAGCCGCCTGCACGAAGCCTTTGCTTTTGATCGAGCCGATAACCGTCTTCGAGCAGTCTTCAAATGGGTCGCGTCAATCGGCATAGGCGTAGTGACGGGTGCCACCGTAGCCATGGCTGGCATGGATCGTCTGGAGAACGCCAGAGCTGCCAAGTCGGCCGCCAAATCCGGCTTGGAACACGCCGGCCAATCATCTAACGCGGCCGACGTTTCCCACGGTGCTGGCGCGACCGGTAAAGCCGGTTTGGCAGCCTCGGAAACGGGCCACAACGCTGGCGCTACTGGTTCAGGTATGTCGGCCGATACAGGATTACACGCCCCGGCTGGTGTTGAAACGAGCACTGGAGCTGCGGTCGAGGCCGGTGGACATGCCGCGCCTGCCGCCGAAACTGGTGCTGGCGCTTCTGTCGAAGCCGGACGGCAAGCCGCCGAACGAGCCGCCAGCTTCAAGGAGGTGACCCATAAAGGCGACAGCGTGTGGAAGATGGCCACCGATCAGCTGCATCGGCGCTTGGGTGATAATTTTGACAAACTGGATGCGGCGCGTAAAGCCTATATTATCGATAGCATTAAAGATCGGGTTGTCGCCAATCCCCAGGAATTTGGTTTAGATAATGTGGATCAACTGGCTGTGGGCAAGGAAATTGATTTTACGGCCGCGTTTGAAGGACCGCATGCCGTGAACCTGCCGGAGGTGGTGTCGCACGCCAAAGAGCTTAGCCAGCAAGCCGTTGATTCGATCACACACAACAACGAAGTAATCGGCCAGTGGATTTCCAATCATCCGGGTGAACCGATTAACGACACTATTATCGATCACTTGATTCATGGCGCTAACATTACCGCTCCCGATACGGCCAATCCGACCGCGGAACTTCTGGGCGCCAGCCATGATCAATTAGCCGCCGCCCTTGCCGACCACATGACTCAAAACGCGATCCAAAAGTCAATCCTAGACTTGGCCAATACGAATCCCGAACTTTATGCTCGATTCCACGAAGTCAATCCCGACTGCTATCCGGCTGTCGCGGGCGTAATTGTTGAAACGGCCGCCCCGGTCGTGGAATCATCCGCGGGGAGCATCGAACTGTCATCATCAAACCTTAACGCGCTTAGCAAGGGACTGGATATTCTAGAAAAACTTCCCCAGACTGGGACGACGCGCGAAGTTCTGCACTCGCTGGGCGAGATGAAAGTAACCGACGCCGCTAAAGCCGGCGCCCTAAGCGCTCCGTTGGAAAAAGCCGGACTCGATTTCCGATCCGCCCGGGACGTCGGACAGTCCATGCGTAAAGTCTTTATGGAAATAGTGGAGCGGGTTGGGTCGGATACGAAAGTAAGAAACGTACTTGAAACGATTAATAAGAAGATTGCGTAGTTTGTAAACCGTATACAGCAAAAACAGCCACCAAGCGGAAGGCTGTTTTTGATTATAGCTGACGTTACTAATTACGAACATCTACACACCGCTTGAATAAACAGTTGGATAAAGATAGATGAATGAAATAATCAGGGTTAGTACGATCGAATATAACGTATTCATTCTCAATTTTAATATTCGATAAAATATATATCCCACAACTACAAACAGCGCCAATATTATCGGCAGTTGTTTTGATATCAGCAATGGCCGATAATCCGCGAAAGCAGATGTGCTCAGCCAACCATAGAACGCCAGTACGACACCCGTGATACTGTTTGAGAGTACGACGTTAATTTTCTTTGATGTTGTAACTACAATCAGACCCGTAAATAGCACAAATTGAATAATTCCAATAAAATAATAGAATACCCGGTAATTATACCAATCCCAGCTGGACATGGTGATTGACATTGGGTAGCGCGGTTCGAGAAAAATACCAATGGCTTCCGCAATACCCGTGTTCACGATCATAATAACGGGATACCATAGTTTCTTCCGGATCGATAAATTGCTCCGCAATAGTAGATAAACATATATCAGCGGCAAAATCCAAAGGCATACAACTTCAATCAATGTTTTGTGCGGAAAATCACCTACCGCTGTTATAATACCGAAACTTACTGCCGGTATGATGAAAAATAGTTTTGATAGTTTGCTCATATGTATTGTTATTTTATTCAGCTATTGCGCTGGTTCCGTTTCGACAATCCTCCATCGTTGGAAAACTTATTTTACGTACTGGGATACTAAATATTGTTCGCGCCTTTGATACCACAATAGGTTGGTAATCTTTTGTATCCTGAAATAGGGTTATCAAACGCAATGATTTCGGAACTAGCAGGGCGGCTTGACTACGACAGATTGGCGGAACATTTGAGTTGTTGGATTGAATTAGCTGACCAACTAGTGGAAATAGTACCCCTAGCGTCACAACAACGATGATTGAGATGATGATTGCTTTTTTCATATATATAATGTAACAAATAATAGAGTTAAGGGGAAACCCTGCGGTTTCCCCAGCCAACTAGTACTGCCAGCTGCAGCCATAGTTGGGAAGAGCCAAGTAGGCCATCGTACCCGTCGTACCGTCGGGAAAGACACACCACGTGGAGTAACACCACGATGGGTTACGATGCCCGATCTGTCCCTTGATCCTGCAAACTGCCGTGGAGTGAGATTGGGCGCTTAGAGACATGTAGGTCCAGTACCACCGGTTCATTTGCAGCTGATTCGCGCGATAGCACCCGACCGTGAAGTTGTCGATGCTGTCCATGAACGGCGTGTCCTTGTACGCGCTTGGCATATTCGTCGCCCAATAGCCAGCGTAGTTCGCGAAGTTGCGATCGTAGATCTGAGTCTCGTGCTCATACGTCCGATTGTCGACAAAGTCCCGGCCATCATTGAAGATAAACGACTGGTCGGTGTACTGCCGAGTCACTGCTGACCCGCCACCGTACGGTGCCCAGCGTTCATGCCAGAGCGACTGCGGTTGTCCATGGGCATTGTGACTGCTATCAACCAATACGGGTATTGTTTCAATCTGGCGGTTGGTTGGTAGTACAACGATATCATCGCGGAGTATCAGCTTCAGATTGTGGATCGTAGTATCAGCCAACTCGTTACGCAGACTGACGATCGGCACACCGATGGAACGGCTACGGCATTCCTCGATCATACCTGCCATCATAGCATCGCTAGGTCGACCTTTTTCCTGACCGCCACCGGCAATCTTCATTTGGGTGTGCGTCAAGAAATCCATATGCTGCCGATAGAAATCGTCCTGTACGCTAGCAAGCTCGCGACCATTCACGGTGTATCCGCAGGTCATACCATCGTACTCGAAACGAAGTTCCTCCACTTTGAATCCATAGCGCTGCTCAAGGTCGATCAACTGATCGATGCTGACCGGCTCTTGGAACTGCACAGTACGGATAGTATTGTGCGGGTCAGTCGCGACGGAGTCTTGCCCGAGATCGGTTAGAGCCTTGTGCTCCAACCCGCATCCGACCACCAGCACCGCCGCCAGCAAACCGAGCACCAGAAGTTTCTTCATTTCAAACCTCCCGGAATATGCGTGACCGTACCCTAAGTTTACCGAGACACGGACCGAACGGTTACGTGATCCTCCTTTCTGTGAATGTGAAAGAGCGATTCCCCCACTCTGCCCACCGGCCGGAAGAAACCTCGGTCGACCTGGGGTTTTCTCTCCCCAGATCAAACAAGGAAAAGACGGCAGGGAGATGTCTTAGTTAATAATCTTCTCCGATGAGCAGAGCGCGGCCGGGAATACGAAGACCAAAGCTTTGGAGTAACGATGATTTCACCGAATACTCCATATCGCGCGTAATCCGCCAAAGCACCCACCTACGCTCTTCGAGTTTCGGTGGATTGTCCGCCTAAACGTTGCACAAAACTGTTTGCGCTAATTGCGTCGGCGGACAATAAAAAGACGGTACACGCCCGTCTTCATGTTCTCGGCTGATTATGTTGTCAAAAGATCTCGGAACTGCCCATCTCGACCGTCCCGATGAAAATGAGAGGACGGGTATCACTTCCATGCGGCATCGATCAACGATGGGCAAGCCTAAGTTCTTTTGTCTGTTGTAAATGCGCAACTAGGTTCGGCCGGGAACGCGGTTCGGTGGCGCCCCGGCCGAACATGGTTCGTTACTCTACCGGGACTTCATCAATACTGACGCCTTCCTTGGCCATGACTTCTTGCTTTTTCTGCTCGCGGGCTTCTTCGCGCTTAGTGCCAATGTGGCCCAGCATAATCAGATCATCGGCGATAATCTCGGTGCGCGATCGGCGCGTGTTGGTCTTGCGATCAGCCCAGAATCGAGTCTGAAGTCTCCCCTCCAGATATACCTTGCTACCTTTCTTCAGATACATAGCGCAGATTTCACCCAACTTACCCCAGGCAACCACATTGTGAAACTCGGCTACTTCTTTCTTTTCATGTGAACGAGCGTCCTTCCAGACATAGTTGGTCGCGACTGAGAATGTGGCGACCTGCTGACCGGACGGAATCGTCCGTTTGATCGGATCGGCGGTTAGATTGCCGATCAGGCTGGCCTTGTTTAGATTCATGATGCCTCTTGATTTCTCCCGGCCTGGCTTTTTGTATCTGGTTGTAACCAGTTTATCCACAATGCCTCGCGACGGCGCTATTGGCCGACGGCGGTTTGTTTGTCCAGTAAATATATCCCGCGGCCAATTTTATCAGTTTTGTGCGACGGCGCTATAATGTGCGACGGCTCTATTTCCTAATTACATTTTAGCACCTGGCTTATCGAAGTCAATAGATAACGCCGTATTATGCGTTGATTGCTGCTATGTTAAATCCTAAAAAGCCCCCGCATTAGGAGCTACCTTAATTTTGCATTGTTAATTTTGAATTTTGACTTGCTCTATTCAGTATGTCTATGCCGATATTTCTTATACTCCTCATCTTTCTTGATCACTTCATCAATAATCAGCTGGCGCAGGAAATCAGCTTTTGACAGCTCGGTGTTGTGCGTCTTCCAATGTAAATACTGCTCAATCAGAGGCGTAATACGGAGCGTAAACTTGATCGAGGGTGTTTCGGCGTACTCGCTGTGTTCTATTTGTTCCAACAATTCCGAAACGGCTCGGTCAATCGTGTGATCGGTATATGTTCTGACCAAGATATTGGCTGGTATATTTTTGGGTGCCAGATACGACAACGGATTCTTGGCTTGGCTCCCCTTCTCCATGAGATACAGGGTCGGTTTTTTTCCGGAGATGGCATAAGCCAATAGATAACCGACTTCCGGATCGGATTGTGTGCCCTCGATCACCAGCGCGTCCATTTGGTCCAGGAGGCTTTGGCCAAGTTCTTCGGCCCGATCTTGCCAGGTCGCATCGACCTCGCTCAAGGGAGTTAAATTGGTAGCTACAGTAATACCTGAACGTGTCAGCAGATCCCGGATTTTATTCTGCCGCTGGCGGGTACGTTCGGCCAAACTGGCACTAGCAAAGAAGTATATTTTCATTGTCTAACCTCCAGCTCCGGCAAGAATTCGTCCGCCAAATTGGCCGTCATCAATTCTCTCGCCTGATTAATCGACCGGGTCTGCCCCAGCACCCACATGACTTTTACCAACGCGACTTCCTCAATCATGCGTGGTACGGGAACCAGATATTGCAGTGATGCTGGTATATGTTCGGCAAAACCAGGTAAAATAAGCGGCAGTTTTCGTGCTTGAGCCTGGCGGTTGAGTTCGGCCCATTCCGATTTGGGCAGGCGCATAAGGTTGGCTGGCAAGATGGCGCCCGCTACGTTGGCGCCAATCGAGCTTAAAAGTGCTTGCGGCTGCATGCCGGGATGAATGCCGGTCACAACTACATCCGAAGAAATTTCCGCTCGAACCAATAATCCGGTTCGGCGTCGGCGTTGTCGTACTTCATTAAGCTTGAT
Source organism: Patescibacteria group bacterium (assembly GCA_041661625.1). Classification (NCBI taxonomy): domain Bacteria; species Patescibacteria group bacterium. The sequence goes on from JBAZUB010000001.1 coordinate 327,728, forward strand.
GCCAAAATCTACCTTTCCTAGCGTGTCGCTCCCCGAATCAAATATATTTACCGGATCATTTTGATTCCGATGGGTGCGGGTGGCGCGCATCAGGCGATTGCCGAACATAATGCAGACCTCGGCAATATCCATGGTGGCCACTTGAACCGCATTGATCAAATTGGCTCTAATGCCGAGACGGCGGAAACCGCCCAAGTTGGCGCCTTCGTCTGTGTCATCATTAGTATTTTCCTGTGCTCCGGTCAAGATAACTGGCTTCCCTAAATTCTGGAGCATAAAACTCAAGGCCGCCCCGGTATAAACCATGGAGTCAAACGCGTGCATGATCACAAAGCCGTCATACTGCGCGTAGTGTTTTTTTATCTGCCGAGCCAGCTGGATCCAAATATCCGGCGATATCGCTTGGCCGCTGCCGTCAAATATAAACACCGGATCCAGATCAGCGATAATTCTCAGCTCTGGAACTTCGTCCAACCAGCGGGCAATATCCGGCTCGGATCGCACTTCTAGAGTCTTGTTGAGCCGACCGATCAGCTTCGATCCGCCGCAGAACATAACACATATTTTGGGCCGTTTGTTCGGCATATTACCCTGCGCCGTCTCTTAACAATTAGACGGCTCTAGAATAACATATATATCTGCGTATATCAAGGTTAGGGGGTGGTTTATTAACCTTTTAATTAAAAGGTATAAATTTGGTAAATGCCGTCGCATAAAAAAGTAAACCCATGCGTTCTTACGAGGCATGGGCTCTTACTAAGTCAGCCACATCCACCCGATGTTCCTCCAGCGCCTGGGTCTCTGGTAGTTCCAGTATGAACTTATTGCCAGGCACCATTCGACACACCGTTAGGCCATCACCCTCGAACAGAGCGTACTCAATCAGGTAGGTCACCGGCACAGCATCGCCGGTATACTCGAAGATCGTCCACACCAGTCGAGTCGCTTGTCCGATGTCCATCGCAGACCTTCCTGGGCTATCCATAGCTCGATCCCTCCTCGCTGAATCGAACCGACCCTTAACTCTGCCATTCCGGTCCCTGCCTGACCAGTAATTCTGTTGCCCGGTCTGGTTGAGCCATCAGCTCCTTGACTATTTGCTCCATCCTAACTACTTGAGATCCTTTAACCAAAAGAGCGTCACCGGGCTGAATGCGATCCTGTAAGAATCGCCCGGCGGATGACGCATCATCGAAGTTGTATATGTGATCATTGGAAAAACCGGCTGTCATAGCCGCGGCGGAAATTATCCGAGCCCGTTCGCCTACGGTCACCAGATAATCAACACAAGAAACGACCCGATCCCCCACTTCGCGATGGCCCGGTTCGGTGTAGTGTCCCAATTCCGCCATATCTCCCAGCACCGCGTACTTTTTGCCCGCTATGGGTAAGTCACGAATGGTGTTTAGTGCCGCCTTAGCCGCGGCGGGTGAAGAATTATAGGAATCGTCGATCAAAGTGGTTTGCTTGATGCCGGATATTATTTTCATCCGACCAGCCGGAGATCGGTAGCGTTCGAGCCGCTGAGTCATTTCAACGGCATTATAGCCAAGCACCGATCCAACCGCCATAGCCGCTAATACCGGATATACCTGGTGACGACCGACCGCGCCAGGAAGCTGCACCGGAAACACACTGCCGCGATAGGTGACCTTGAATCTCAAACCCTTTATTCGCATGGATCCAGTATCGCCAGATTCAATATCCATATTTACATCGTGCGCCCGAACATCAGCCGATTCACCGAAACCATAGGTAATAGCCTTCGCACCAGTCAATTCGCGCATGGGCACAATCAAGTCATCATCGGCGTTGAGAACCGCGTACCCGCTGGCTGGCAGAGAACGGATAATTTCGCATTTCTCATGCGCTACTTTTTCGATCTTATGAAAATATTCCAAGTGCACCGGGCCAACACTGGTGATCACGCCGATCGAAGGCGGCGCTATTTTAACCAGATAGCTGATATCGCCGGGGTGATCGGCGCCCATTTCCAATACTAATACGCTCGGGTAGCTTTTGGATGGTTTCATGGAGAGCCGCCATCCTCGCCAGATGATGCCCAGCCAGCGCAGTGGATTTGATCCGCCCGACTCCTCACCCAACACGGTCAGCGGTACGCCCAATTCGTTGTTGTAATTCTTGATATTGCGTCGGACGTGCAGTTTTTCCGAAACGACGGTAAAGATCGCCTCCTTGGTAGAAGTCTTGCCGACGCTGCCGGTAATGGCGATGATTCGTGGCTGATGTCTGCGGATCACTTTGGTGGCCAGCGAACGCAGAATGTTTTGGATTACTTTCTTAAACATGGTCGTGTAAGCACAGAATACCAATTTCTAACCCTTAAACAAACTTCAATTTATCAAATCACATTGTTCTCAAGGCTTAAAGATATTTGATCATCCCTAATTGGTATTTGTTTAGAATTTCGATATTAGATATTTGAATTTACTTTTGATCCGTCCTCGTAGGCGGAACTTCGTAGTAGTTTAACAGAAACTTGGCAATGTCGCCAAACAATGGCGCGGCCGAGCTTTCCGCCCAGATCACGTCACGCGGTACATCCAGTTTTACTACCATGACGAAGGCTGGATCTTCCACCGGTCCAAAGCCGGCAAACGTACCAATGGTTCGGTTCGGATCATAACCCGGTCGGTCGGTGTAAGGTATTTGAGCCGTACCGGTTTTGCCGGCAATGTAGTATCCCGACACTCCGGCCTGCTTACCGTGCCCGTTTTCCACCACCCGCACCAGCATCGCGCCCAAGGTAGCAGCGGTTTTGGGAGAGATCACCTGCCGGACTACGGTCGGCTCGGTCTTTTCCTCGTAACCATTGTCTTTAATGATTTCATCCACTACGTATGGCTTCATAAGCTTGCCCCCATTGGCAATCGCCGCATAGGCCGTAACCAATTGGAGTGGTGTGACCGTGATACCCTGACCAAATGATCCGGTAAAGGAATAGATGTCCTTGTTCTTTTCCAAGGAACTAATATCACCGCCACTCTCCGAGCTCAGGGTAATCCCGGTGGTACGGCCAAAACCAAATTGTTCCACGTACTGACTGAATTTTTCATTACCGGTTTTCTGTTCAGCAAATATCGCCCCGGTGTTGATCGAGTTTTCCAGTACTTGCGTCATGTTTTGTTCGCCGTAGGTTTTGTTATCAGCATTGCGTATGGTGTACTTGCCTACTTGGAGCGAGCCGGTATCAACAAACGTTGTGTCCGGCCCGACCGCGCCTTCATTAAGCGCGGCCGCCATGGTAATCGGCTTGAACACTGATCCGGGTTCATACTGCTGATAGACCGACCGATTAAAGTAGACGCTTGGACTCTCGACCTCATTATACTTATTGGGATCAAAATCCGGATAGCCGCACATGGCAATAATAGCGCCCGTCTTGGGATCCATGACAATCGCACTGCCGGCGTCAGCACCATGCTTTTTTACGGCATTGGCAACTTTGGTGCAAACGGTATACTGCACCGTCCGATCAATCGTCAGCACCAGATCCGAACCATTGACAGCTTCTTCCAGTTTAGTATCGCCTACGGTAATCCAGCGCCCACTGGCGTCTGTTTGGGCTTTGAAATAACCCGGCTGTCCCGCCAACTCCTTATCAAAATAACCTTCTAATCCATATTGTCCGGCTCGGACATCGCCCTGATAGCCCACGAAACCTAAGAGCTGGCTGAAGTACCTCCCCTCGGGGTAATATCGAACGCTTTCTTTGGAATATTCAATTCCGGGTAAGTCCAGTTTCTTTATTTTATCTAAGGTTTCATCATCAACCTGGCGTTTGATCGGCTCATAAGAGTCTTCGGATTTTTCTAAACGGGGCTGAATTTCCGCCTGATCAATGTCCAAAGCACTGGCCAATTTCTCAGCTGTAGCCGGGGCGTCCTTGACCTGCTTCGGTATCGCATAAATAATCGATAGACCTTTGTTGGCACCGACCGGATAGAGCTGTCCCTGAGCGGAACGATCGCGCACAAATATCTCACCACGTTCCGGTGTCAGCAGTGAATTTATGTCGTGTTGACTCGACGCTAGCGCTTCATAGAAACCATGACGCAATACCTGCAGATCGAATAGCCGATAGGTGATCGCGACGACAAATAAAAAAAACGCCACTGTCAGGATATGCAGGCGATCGATTGATCGGGTTCTTCGTTTATCTTTTTGGTAGTGTCGTTTCCACGTCATACCCGTGTATCTCCCATCAGGTGCGGCACTTTACTTTTCCAAAGCGACCGCCCCGGCGGCATTATTGATGTATTGCAGGCGGGTCGGGGTATTGAGCTTGAGACGTTCGGTGGCTAGTTGGATACGCTGCAATGACTGCAAATCAGCAATCTGCAGTTGCAGCTTCTGTTGTGATTCCTGCATTTCGGATAACTGCGCGTTGAGATCCTTGACGGCAAAACCGCTGGTAGCAGTAACATTGATTTGCCAGAGATAGCAGATGCCCAGTACCAATATCAAACCAAAGAGTAGCACATTCACCAGTGGACGGCGCGATAGCAGTCGTCGTAACCAACCGGCCTGTTTGGGAGTCGTGTGTTTTTGATTGTTGACCTGGCAAAAGCGGAAGAACTTAGTCATGGTGGTGTGCTATATTTTTGTCATTACCCGGAGCCGCGCACTGCGTGATCTGGGATTGTTTTTTATTTCTTCTGGGCTGGGTGCTGTTCCCTTCCGAACCATTGCCTTAACTGTAGCCCGGTGACCGCAACGACAATCGGGGTACTCGGGCGGGCAGATGCAGTCCATACTTTCTCGCTTGATAAACTTTTTGACAATCTTATCTTCCAATGAATGAAATGTGATCACGGCCATTCGTCCGCCTGGCATCAGGAGACCGACAAACTCCGGCAGGACGCGGCGCAGATTGCCCAGCTCATCATTCACCTCAATGCGCAGAGCCTGGAACGTGAGCGTGGCTGGATGCCGTCCGCCTACCCAGGGAACGTCTTTTTTTGAATGAAGCTTTTCGCGATATGCTTTTGTAACCAGATCTACCAACTGCCCGACTATTTCAAACTTTTTTATCCGGCGTTGATTGACGATAGCGTCGGCTATATCACCCGCAAAACGTTCTTCGCCATAGCGTTGCAGCATTATTCGCAGTTCACTCTCGCTGTAGGCATTCAATACATCGGCGGCGGTTAAACCATTTCGGCCCATCCGCATATCGAGCGGTGCGGTTTTAGTTAGGAAAGAAAATCCACGATCCGTACTTTCGAGCTCATGAGATGATACCCCCAAGTCAAGGAGAACAGCGCGAATTGGAATATTTGGAAATTGTTCATGGCAGATGCGTGGTAGCTTGGTAAAATTCGTTTCGAATATGTGAACGCGTGATCCGTATGGCTTCAATCGGCGCTTGGTGGCGGTAATCGCGTCCGGATCCAGATCCCCGCCTATGTACAGACCATCCGGTTGCGTGACGGCCAATATCGCCGCACCGTGCCCCCCGCCACCGATTGTACCGTCGATGACACTATCGCCCGGTCGCAGATCCAGCAGCTTGATGGTCTCGGCCAGCAGTACGGGTTGGTGGTACATACAATGTGCGGACTAAACGCCGAGACTGCCCATCGCTTCGGCAATATCACCGGAATTCTTTTCGGTCCCCTGCTTATACTTAGCCCAGGCGATCTCGTCCCAGATTTCCAAGCGGTTGTACAGGCCGGTAATAACTACTTTCTTCTTGATGGTGGCGTAGTGGCGCAAATATTCCGGCAATACCACCCGGCCCTGACCATCAATCTCGACATCCATCGCGCCAGCCAGCATCAGCCGGGAAAATGCCCGGGTATTGGCCTGGCTGATCGGCAAAGCAGCCAGCTTATCCGCCAGCTTCTGCCATTCGTCTTTAGTATAAAGAAATAGACAGTTGTCTAATCCCCGCGTCACCACGGCGCCCTTCGCGAGATCGCCACGGAACTTCACGGGCACAGCCAAGCGCCCTTTTTCGTCTAGATGATGTTTGTATTCGCCGATAAACATAGCAGGTGTTAGTAACTGGGCTCGAATTGGTTATCCACTACTCAACTTACTTATCCCCACTTTTATCCACTTTCAACCACTCTATACCTATTTTACTCCATTTTCCAACACTGGTCAACACTTAGTTACAATACAAATGGACCCGTCCAGTCAAATATGAAATATATTCTGTAAATACAATATATTGAATTTTCTCTATTCGCTTACCACAAGATATAGCAAGATACCATTTCGCAGCTATTATCAAGGGGGGTATATAACTATAGCAGTGACTCCCCACTGTGGATAAATATGCCTAAAAGCCAGGCAATTTATAACTGTGATTCACGTCGTGGGACAGTGGGCGTCCTATGCGTTGTGTTTAGCGTGGCAGCATTGACATTTTTCAGTATTACTGCTAATATGCCCTTGTTTTCCCAAGCAATAGACATCACTTGATGAACCACATAATACCGGGGTGGGAAAACACCGGACGGGATGGATCTTGTCCGGAAAATGGTCAGATCGGGGGGTTGAGATGTTCGGTAGAAACGGCGTTTCTCAGTTCGTGGTTCGAAACGGACACGCTATGCCGGCTGCGGCAAAGCACGTCAGGTTCGAGGATTCGCCCGTGGGATTCCGAATCCGGATCAATCACGAGACTCTGCTGGGAATTGCGTTCCGCGGTAATCCGGAGAGCCGTGATCGGGCTCTTACGAACCTCCGTGCGATTGACGCGATTCAAGCAGCCTGCCGCTAGCACCGAGGTTTCGCCAGTTCTTGACCAGCAGTATCGCCACTAATCCCTTACAGGAATAGTGGCGTTTTCTCGTGCGTATTTATTGACAATGGGCGATATTTTTGTTATACTTAAACAATAAAATAAATTTAAAAATACACAACCATGGATCAGCCACAAACCCAGACTCCCGTGCCGCCATCCAGTGCGCCGGTTTTTGTTAATCCAGTTGCGCCACCGGCAGCCCCGACCAAACCACACCGGACCGGACGTTTGTTTTTAATTATTAGCATACCACTGATTATTATCATTCTGGGGGCGGGAACATATTTCGCACATGCCCAGGGCTACATCAGCATCCCCTTTCTGCCATCCCATGACACGCTCGACACCGCCCTGAACGAGTGGTTCAATTTGAAGTCTGGTCGTTCAAAGATAGAATTTTCGGTCGTGAACGAAGCGCGCACATCCGGCGCGCAATCAATCGACTTCAATTCACTAAACATCACCAGCGCCGATAAGGTTGAAGAATACGCCACAGCATCAATTGGTCAGATTTTGCCCAAAGACGCGGTACTGATTGGCACGCTGACCGGATTATTTAATTCTAACAGTGATGAATTGCTGACCGATACCGAATCGACCCTGTCGGGCGCCTACCAAGCCGATGGCGTAAACTATTCGGTGGGATACGAGTCAAAAATTGTTGACAAAAAGATCTATCTCAAATTAACTCAGCTGCCCGATGGAGCGCTGAGCGGATCGGTTAATCTCGCTCCATATATGAACAAGTGGATCCGGATTGATTCCGATACTCTGACCTGGAACGCAACCGGCTGGCCGGAAATGGACAAGCTGACCCAGCTGGCCGATCAGTACACCAATGATACCGGGATCGATCTGAATCAACCGAAACTCCAGCAAGAGATTAGAGAAGCTGTCAGGGCTTTGATTAATGAAAACTTATTTATTGTCAAGAATAAACTTAAAGACGAAAAGATCGGCACCGAGTCCACCCGACACCAGCAATTAGGCATTGACACCAGCCGGGCATCTGCAGCTTACACGGCCGCGATCGCAGCTATGAATAAGATCGAAGGATCGGAAAAATATAAAGTTGACACGTCGGTTTCGCAGATGCTTCAGAGTGACAAATTCGCCACATTCATACGGCAACTGGATCAAAATATGACCATTGACGTCTGGTTCTCAAAAAAAACCAACCTGCCGGTTAAGATTGCTCTCAGCCTTCGGATTGTTCCGCCTGATTCCGAAACTGACCTGGCCAATCAACAGGTTCGAATGAATGTTACCATAACATACAGCGACGTTAATCAAAACCTAACCGTCACCGCTCCCACCGAAAGCACCTCTATCGATCAGCTGGCTATGGATTTGCTACGCCTGCCCGAGATGGAGTTAAAACGCTCCGCCCAGATCGGCCGGATAGTCCGGCTGCGCGACGTATTGCAAAAATACCAAAAAAAGAGCGGGTCTTATCCTGACTCCCTCAGTCAGTTAGCGCCCGACTATTACACCCAGTCCCCCGTTGACACAGTGACAGACGCATCATATGTATATGCTAAATCGACTGACGCCGATACAGGCTACACACTGACCTACAACATATTGCCAACTACGGCGGAAGAGGACGGTGGCATGGATATATTCGCTTTTCTTCATTATGGCGCGGGAGTTGTTGATGGTTCGAACACGGCAACGGCTCAAGCGTTCTCGCTGGAATATGAACAACAACCAATACCCACTGATGTGACGCCGTGCCAACGTTCAGCCGATGGTACCGGATGCATCACGTCAGTTGATGACACCGTCGACGGTCTGACCGAAAATAATGTTGGCAGCGAAGATGCTGACGGCGATGGCCTAACGACCTTTGAAGAGACTCAATACGGTACCGACGCGAACAAAGCCGACACTGATAGTGATGGCTACACCGACAAAGAAGAAATAGACAACGGCTATAATCCTTTAGGTGCGGGCTTATTGCAAACAAACACAACTAATTAGTAGTAAGTAGCACAACAAAACCGCCGTTCCCCATGCTAGGCGGTTTTGTATTATCAATATTTTTTTAAAAACCGATGAACTGCACCTCGGTACCCAGTTCGATGCCGTGCTTTTCCAATACTGACTGTTTGATTAAAGCTACCAGCTCAACAACTTGCGCCGCGGTTGCATGACCGACGTTGGTAATAAAATTCGCGTGTGTTGGGGACACCATAGCATCCCCCACCCGGCGCCCCTTGAAACCCAGATCGTCAATCAGTTTGCCAGCTGATTGACCGGCGGGATTCTTGAACATACAGCCCGCTGATGGAATTGAATAGTCTTGAGTGGCGCTTCTTTTCAGAGCATATTCCTTGAGCCGAGCCAGTCCAACAGCCGGTTGACCGGCCGCTAACTGAAAAACCGCCGATATGATTATTTCGGAGTTGTGCTTGAATCGACTGTCGCGGTAAGCGAACTGGCATTCGGAATTGGCCAGTATCCGAAACTGCCCGGCTTCGTCCAGCGCCTCGACGCAAACGACAATGTCTTTCAGCTCTCCGCCCATCGCGCCGGCATTACCCCGGATCGAGCCGCCGATCGAACCCGGAATACCCGAGATGAATTCCGCACCGGTTAATCCCTGTTCAACTGTCCATAGTGCCAATCGTCCCAAACTAACACCGGCGTCAGCCGTTACCCGGCTGCCGGCGCGGCTGATGCCATCATTTTCAATGCGAATCACCAAACCTCTAATGCCAGCATCTGAAACAAGCAAATTACTACCGTGACCGATAACCAGATATGGCAGCTGGCTGGAACGGGCGGATGAGATGGCTTGGACAATGTCAGGCTTTGATCGGGCGACAAAATAATAATCAGCCGGTCCGCCGATTTTAAAAGTGGTATGTCGGGACATCAATTCATGCTTTTTGATGCCGGGTAACTTTTCGATCGCCGATGTATCACTCATTGTTTTACTAAATTACGCGCCACGGTATCAATCGTCCCCGCTCCCATGATCAGCACAACGTCGTTTGGCTTGATTACGCCCTTGAGTGTCGCTTCGGTGTCGGCATCGTTGGCGCAATAAATGCCATCGTTCCCATGCTGGCGCAGCACATCCAGCAGCTGACGCGAGCTGACGTCTTGCGTACTGTCGGTTTCCCGCCCCGCCACATCATAAATCTCTTGGAGTATCAGTTTATCAATTCCGGACAGCGCGTCAACAAAATCATTGAATAGCGCCTTGGTTCGATGACGATGGTGCGGCTGAAAAGCTACCAGCAAATGTCGGTCCGGGAAGTACTGCCGCGCGGCTGCTACGGTAGCCCGAACAGCGGTGGGATGGTGTGCATAATCCGAAATTATAATCGCTCCATTGTGTTCACCGACGATTTCAAACCGACGCCACAAACCGGCAAACTCTCCCAGGGTTTTGACTATCAAATCAGGCTTTATACCCAACAACTGGCCGACACTAATCGCGGCTAGTGCGTTGCTGACATTAAACGATCCGGGGATTGCCAATCTGATTGTACCCGTGTGTGCTTCGTTAAATATTGCGCCCCGTTCTTGACCCTGTATTAATCCGAGATAATTACCACCCGATAAACCAAAGCTGACCGCGTGGCCTTTGAAATGCTTGGCCAAATCCAAAACATTAGCATCGTCATGGTTAAAAACTAACGTGCCGTTGGGTTTGATATTAGTTAGAAACTGGACAAAAGTCTCCTTGATATCGTCGATATCACGATACACATCCAGATGGTCCGATTCAATATTGGTGATAACCGCAATTTCAGGGTGGTAGTTTAAAAATGCCCGGCCATATTCATCGCCCTCAAGTACAAAATAGTCTCCCTGTCCGTTGCGGGCATTGCCATCAATTGATGCCAGACGGCTGCCGACCAATACGGTCGGATCAAGACCGGCCGCGATCAATAATTGTCCAATCATCGCCGTAGTGGTCGTTTTGCCATGCGTGCCAGATACAGTAATCAATCGCTTCCCCTCGGTCAGCTGGCCCACCGCTTCGGGATACGTTATAACAGTGAGACCGCGACGGCGGGCCTCGGCTAATTCCACATTGTCCTGCGATGTCGCCACAGTGTGAACAATAATTTTTGCATCGGGTGGCACATGCGAACTGTCGTGCGGACCAATCCAGACTTTCACCCCCAACTTTTGCATATCATCCGTGACAATGGACTGCCGCAAATCGCTGCCGGTGACGATAATCCCCCGCCAGTGCAGTAACCGAGCCAGCCCGGAAACGCCAATACCGCCGATACCCAAACAATGGACATGGCCGGCGGACAAAATATTTGTCATGATTTTGCCGTTAGGCTGACCAGTAAATCAGTTAGACGTTCACCGGCGTCTGGTTTGGCCAATTGGCGTATATTTTTTGACAGTACCTCGCGCCAGCCTGGATTGGCGAGCAAACCCTGAATTACATTGACTAAAAATTCCGAGTCGATTGACTGTTGATCGAGTACTACCGCCGCGTTGTAGCGCTTTAATAGATCAGCGTTTGCTTCCTGGTGGGTGTGTGGCATTGGTATAAAAACAGTTGGCTTACCCAGAGCTGCTGCTTCAGTAATGCTGGACAAACCGGCCCGACAAACAACCACGTCAGCCGCGGCATAAGCGTGCTTCATATCTTCGGCTAGGAATTCATAGGTGTGGTAATTTTCATGCTTTAGCTTGATTAGCATCTTTTGGGGGCCAAAGATATGAATCAGCTGGCAGATCTCTACCAGACGGAAGCCGGCTCCGGCGATTAATTCGTTTATCGGTGCGGCGCCAGTTCCGCCGCCAAAAACTAACACGATTGGCGGCTCTGGTTTGAGGTTAAATATCTTAGCCGCTTGAGCCCGGTCACCCATTAACAACTCGGTCCGGATCGGGTTACCAATCCACGTTGTCTTGCTCCTGGGGAAATCACGCAACGAGCTTTCAAACGTAACGCTGATTTTCTTGGCCACCGAGGCTACCAATTTATTGGCCAAACCCGGCACAACATCCTGCTGGTGCACCAAAGCTGGAATGCCCAACATGCGACCCGCCCAAATGACCGATACGCTTACATAGCTACCGACTGATAATATTGCGTCAGGTTTTTGAGCCCGCAACAGACCGTAAGACTTGAAAAAACCGGCTATCACTTTAAACGGATCAATTAAATTGCTTAGAGAAAAATACCGTCGTAGTTTGCCGGCTGGAACCGAATAAAACTTTATACCGGCTCGCTCAACCAGCATCCGTTCCGGTTGTGAATTTGTGCCAATAAAAAACAATACCGCGTCCGGATATCGCTTACGAAATACTTCGGCTACGGCCAGTAAGGGCGTAATAGTACCGCCGGTTCCACCCCCCACTAATGCGATTTTCATACCTCAACTATACCCGAATTTGGATAAAATGCAAGCCGGTTACGACCGGCGCGATGTGGCGCTGGTTTGCTTGGAAATGTTAACCAGTACGCCCACCGCGAAGAGTGACGATACTACCGCGGTACTGCCGTGGCTGATAAACGGCAGTGGAATGCCGGTCAGCGGTACGATGCCCACCATGGCGGCAATATTAAAAAAAGCTTGAAATACAATCCAAACAACGATACCAGCACTGACGTAACGGCTAAAATTATCCGGCGCCTGTCGGGCGATTCTAAATCCTCGCAACATCAAGTAACCAAATAATGCAATTAGGCAAAGTGAAAAAAGCAAACCCATTTCCTCCGCTATAATAGCAAAGATAGAATCGCCCTGAACTTCGGGTAGAAAATTATATTTCTGGCGTGAATGCCCCAGGCCCAACCCAAACCATCCGCCGGATCCAATCGCCAACAAGGCTTGGTTGATATGATAACCAATTCCCTGCGGGTCGGATTCGGGATTCAAGAAGACTGTAAAGCGCGCTGCCCGATACGGGGCTATTTTGATCATCAGCATGAAAAAAGCGGAACTAAAAACACCCAGCAATCCCACGTGCCATGGGTTGGCGCCGCCGATGAAGAATACACCCACGGCCATAACGCACAGTATCAGCATGGTACTAAAATCGGGCTCAAGCAAAATCAAACCGGCCACTAGAGCCAGCATGATTATAAATGGCAAAAATCCATACAAAAAATCTTTAACCCCCTGGCCGCGTTTTTGCAGCCAATTGGCCAGATAGAATAAAAAAGTCAGCTTGGCTATTTCGGCCGGTTGGATGGTGGAAAAACCCAGATTAATCCAACGATGCGATCCCTTGATATTCAGTCCGATGCCGGGAATAAAAACAACAAGTAATAACAGTATTGTCCCAATCAACAATGGAAATGACCAGCGCTGCCAAAACCGATAGTCAATCTTGGTAGCGATCCAAAAACCAAAACAACCCAATAGCACGCCATACAACAGCTGATGCTTGATATAATAATTGCTGTCTCCAAAACGCTCATACCCGACCACCGTACTGGCCGAAGACAGCATGACAAGACCGATTAATAATATTAATCCGATCGTGGCCATCAAACGGTAGTCGGGTGCGTGTCCTGTGCTAGCTTGTCGGTGCCGAGTTATCTTCACGATAGCCTCCGTACGGCTTTAACAAACTGCTCCGCCCGATCGAACTCATTCTTGAATAAATTAAAACTCGCCGCCGCGGGCGATAATACCACCGTCTCGCCCGACCTAGCTAGGCCAGCTGCAATTTTAACCGCTTGCTCCATATCAGCCGCCGGGTAAACTAATCGCTTGGCAATATTATGTCGAATGATATCGCTGGCATTGCCCGGCAACAGAATCACCGCCTTAACTGAACGATCGATTTCCTGGCACAAGGTCTGATAATCCAGATCTTTGTTCTGACCGCCGGCAATAAGAAATAGCGGTCCCTGCGGCGCTAATGCTTTTATCGCTGCCAGTGTCGCTATTGGCGCCGTGGCCGTCGTGTCATTGATATACTGCACGCCACCAACTGTTCGAATTAACTCCAGACGATCGGGAATCCCCTTAAATTTTCGTACCACCCGGCGAATCGTAGGCAATGAGACTCCCAGAGCAGCCGTTAAGGTGATCGCTCCCAGCACATTTTCTAGGTTGTGCCCGCCTAGTAGTTGGATTTCACTGACCGGCATTACAACGACATTTTTTTTGATCGTGCCGAAGTATATTTGATCGCCATCGGCAAACGCGCCTTTTATTGTTGATTTAGTAAACGGCTGTTTTGAAAACCAAAACAATTTACTCCGCACTCGTTTACCGAGCAGCCGCGTGCTGTCATTGTCATAATTGAGCACTCCGATATCGTTTGGTTTCTGATATTCTAAAATAATTCCTTTGGTGTCGCGATAATGGGCAAAGGAGCGATAACGATTCAGATGATCCGGCAATACATTGGTAATCAACGCCGCGTGCGGGCTTATTCGGTGTCGTACTAATCCCTCGAGTTGCCAAGATGATAACTCTAACACCACGGGGTTGCGTACTGGCAAACGATCGATAATCTCCAGCATGGCCGTAGTGCGGATATTGCCGGCGACCAACGTTTTGGGTTTTACTTGTTTTAAAATCTGCCAGACCAGCGTAGTAGTGGTGCTTTTTCCTTTGGTACCGGTGATGCCAATGATGGGCACTTTTACCTGGCTAAAAAATATTCCGGCTTCATTTTCAATTCTGGCACCGGCTTTTTGGGCGGTCTTTAATAATGGCGAGTTATTTGGCACACCCGGGTTTTGAATTACAATATCGGCGTTCATAAAATCCTGGTGTTCATGCCGGCCCAACGTGTATGAAACGCGTGCATTTTTTAGCTTCGCCAAAGATGGCCTCAATACCACGGCATCACGTAAATCAGTGACGACAATCTTGGCACCGTGTTTCAAAAAATATTTAGTCGCCGCCAGTCCCCCGCCGTAGAGCCCCAATCCCATAATCAGGACGCGTTTGTTTTTCCATTTATGTTTCATAGCTTGGTTTATTGTACAATATTTTTCGGAGAATTAAAAGGCACACGAAAATGTTTTCGACTTTTCGCGAAAAGGTATATTAAACTGCAATAATCCTAAATCCCAACAATGCTTCCGTCTTGGAAGCTGTCTACATTCTAAATTCATAATTCTCACTTTTAAATTATCCTCCTATGATTTGTCCACCAGGAATATGATCAACCCAATTGCCGCAGTCACGGCCGCGATTACCCAAAACCGCATCACAATCTTAGTTTCCGGCCAGCCGATTGCTTCCAGGTGATGATGGATCGGGGCTGATAAAAATACTTTGCGGTGGAGAAATTTCTTGCTGCTGATCTGAATTATCACCGAGAGTGACTCAATCACGAACAACAGACCGATAATCGGCAGCAAAAATGCCGTGTTTGTTAACATGGCTATAACACCCAGCGTCGTGCCCAACGACATCGCTCCTGTATCCCCCATGAAGAATCGAGCCGGGTGGATATTAAACCAGAGGAAGGCCAGCAAGGAACCAACGATTACACCACAGAACGCGGCTAGATTATATTTCCCCTGCATAAAACATATGACGCTATAAACCGTAAACGCAGCTAACAACGTCCCGCCCGATAATCCATCCAGCCCATCGATTTCATTGACTGAAAAAGAAGTCGCCACGATCACAAATATAAATATGGGAATATACCACCAACCGATGTTGAAGTTGCCCAGAAATGGGATGTGCAGCAGATCCCAGTCCAGCTTGTAGTAAAACCAATAGGCACCCACAATAGCAATCACGGTATAAATTAATAGGCGGTGTCGTATTTTTAAGCCCCCGCCATATGGACCGATTTTCTTAACATTAAAAATGTCATCCACTAAACCCACCAATGCGGCGGCCACTAACGCACCTAATGGCAGGAGCGTTTCACCTCTAGTTAAAAAGTTTAGACGATGGATAAAATCACCATCGATAAGTCTGGATAGGGCAAAGAATATTATCGCCAGCACCAGCGTAGTCACCCAGATCAGTAGGCCACCCATGACCGGCGTGCCGGATTTTTTTAGGTGCAGCTTGGCAAATATCGGCGCCGAAGCCTCATCCCGAATCTGCTTGCCCATCTTATATTTGTACAAAAAGTGGGTTAGCGCCGGCGTCCAAGCAATCGCGACCACAAATGAGCAAACGGTCAGGACAAAAATGGCGATTACTTCCGTGTCTTGTGGAAAAACCATAATATCAAATAATTAATTCGCGACGCATCAGCCAACCGGCCCAAAGTAGCAGCGCTTGCAGTATGACCGTGATGGCCAGTAGCACGTATACCATCGGCCGCGCTCGCTTATACATTATAATGGACAAGGCTAAATTAATAAAGATAAAGCCGGTACCAGATAGGGGCATTATCAGAATCCGATGCCACGGACCGTATAGATCGATGCCAAAATAGATGTTATAATGAAGTGGAACGTACTCGGTTTGGTTTTGAAACTTTGAATATAACAGCCACCACAGCGATCCATTGATAATGATCGCGACGCCGGCAAGCAGTAGAATTATTTTATCCTTGAAATATTGCGGTAGTTTCATTATTTTTTTGCAATACACATGACCAATTGGCTGAATAAACGCGCCACCTGGCTGGCGCTGGCTTTACTGGCCGGCATGCTGGTCGTAGAGCTGACCAGCGCTATGACCCAATCCCAGATTATTGACGAAGCGCCTCATATTGCCGCCGGGTATTCGTACTGGACGACCGGGGACTTTAAGATGAACCCAGAACACCCCCCGCTGATTAAGATGCTGGCCACGCTGCCGCTTCAGTTTATGAAGTTAAAACCGATTACGTCGTTTTCGGCTTGGGAAACAAATCCCGACCAGTGGCAATTGGGACGCCAGTTCCTGTACGAAAATACCGCGAGTCACACATGGTTGCTGTTTTGGGCGCGCCTGCCAATCATGCTACTCAGTATAATCCTCGGCTGGATTATTTTCAAATGGTCAGCCCATTTGTTCGGAGCTACCGGCGGTTTGCTGTCATTGTTATTCTATGTGTGTGACCCCACCGTGATCGCTCACTCGCGATGGATTACGACCGATTTGGGCATTGCCTTGGGTCTGTTTGCCACGCTTTATTTTCTCAAACGTTTTGTAGATCGGTCGTCAACCAAAAACTTTCTATTGTTTGTTTTAATTTACGGCTTGGCTCAAGTAGCCAAATTTTCGGCGGTGATTCTTTTCCCACTTACCATACTGTACTTGATCATCGCTTGGTGGCAGCGGCGCGGCCAGTCCCCCGCCTCCGTTGATAATACGCGGGAGTTTCTGGCTCCGCGATCGATAAAGAAGATTTTCTATTTTGCGTTGCTCTTGTTACTTGGAAGCTTCCTGATCACTTGGGCGATCTACGGTTTCGAAATGCGCCTGCCCGCTTCTGACCCCGAGGTAGCGCACGGCTTCGCGCTAGGTAAATCACTGGTGCATTATGACACGCCGACATTGAAATTTATCAACCTCATCACCGACACCGGCACGGGTGTGGGACACTTTGTTCAACGCTTGACCGAAACCGTACCGCTACCGGCCTACAGTTATTTCAAGGGTTTTGTGGTTCTCTCAATCCACAACTATTGGGGCCATATGGCTTATCTGATGGGTCACTACTCCAACACCGGCTGGTGGTACTACTTTATTATCGCATTTCTAATTAAATCTCCTCTGGTCACCCTGGCCTTTCTGTTGGTAATATTGGCCTTACTGGGTCGACGCTTGTTTATGCGCGACCATGACCAGACAATGAATTTAGCCAAAACGCGCCGGCACCGATTTTCTCTGGCACCGTTTTGCCAGCGATTAAGAAAATCAAAAATCGATTGGTGGATCATTATACTTACACCCACGGCATACTTCATTTGGACGCTGACCAGCAAGCTGAATCTGGGAGTACGGCACTTGTTGCCGATCTACCCATTCATTTTCATTGGTTTTGGCGTATTAGCTACGCTCAAATGGTCCCGCCGCGGTTTAGTGTTAAAATTCCTGGGTTTGGCCTTGGTACTATTCTACGTCGTTGATTCCTTCGCCATTTATCCGCATTATATTTCCTACTTCAACCAGTCAATCGGTGGGCCCAGCCAGGGATACAAGTATCTACTCGATTCCAATATTGATTGGGGGCAAGATCTGATCCTCCTGAAAAAATACTTAGACGAACGAGATTTAAACTTTGTCTACTTCCATTACTTCGGTACGGCCGACCCGAAAGCTTATGGAATCGACCATGTCTCGCCGCCCACTAACGATCAGATCGCCGAACTACCCGATTTTCATGGTACGGTTGCCATCAGCCTATCTGGCTTGTATTCACAGAGCGGTGAATATCGCTGGCTGCTGGATTATAAGCCGGTGGTCACTATCGGATATTCCATTCGGGTATACGACATCGATTTTCGTAAATAACCTCCCACCATCCCGCGATGATCAAAAGCCCCGCACTATTTTGCGGGTGTTTTTGATTGACTCATTAATAAAGAAAAACCGGCCTGCGGCAAGCCGGTATACGAACTTCAGTGGCGGAATATCGGCCGCAACAATTGCCAGGTGACAAACACCGAGACCAGCCAGATGGCTATCGCGATGTATTTCATCTCCGCAACTCCGCGCCTAACCCGCCAGACTAGCCCGCCCAATGCCAGCATCACGATTCCGGCGGTAACCGACCAGCGCCAATCCCCCATTTGGCAACCGGACCAGAATACGTTGCCCAGCATGCCTTCGGCCACCGCGCCAGTGAAGAAACCGAACCGAGCCATACGATTCTGGATCATCGGCAGCACCAGTCCCAACACGACGATGACCATCGGACAGAACAGGTTCTCTGAATACGCGGCCACCAGACTATGAAAGGCGGCCACGCTGACGGCGATTAGTACGCCGGCAAACAACATCGAACCAAAGAGCCACTTCAGAGCCGGATTCAACCACGAACGCGAGTGATACCGACCTGCCCTTACCATGCCAACCCCCAGACTTTGTCAGCCTCAAGCATGGCCTCCCTGTTTACTTAAAGGGAGATACTGCCTATTTAACGGCATGGCCAGCTTATTGTCAATGTGTGTTTGACTAAACAATTTTTCTGTGATATAATATGTAAGTAAAATACAAAGAATGGTATGTTGAAACAAGAACAAATAGAGCGCATCTTGTTGGAATCGAAAGTCATACCCGAAACCGACATCAAAAAGGCTGTCACTGAGGCTGCCAACGAGAACATGTCGCTGACCGACTACTTGATCCAGCAAAAACTGGTTTCGGAGAACGGTCTTTATGAAGCAGTCGCCAATTATTACGGCGCTGTTTTTGTTGATTTGAAGAAGCAAGTAATCCGCAAGGACTTGTTGCAATTGATACCCGAGTCAGTCGTCCAGGCGCACCAACTCATCCCCTATGAACAAACCACCAAAGCTCTAAAAGTCGCCGTCACTGATCCCAGCGACATCGAAATCATTGAATTCATAAAGAAACGCGCCCCCAATACCGTAGAAATCACAGTTACGACACCCACGGCCATCAAAGAAATTCTCAAGCAGCACCATAAGGGCATCAAGGCCAAATTTGACGAGATGACCACGGCTGGCAACCAAGCCGAGGTAGCCATTGATCAAAAAGATCTTAAGAAGCTCGCCCAGGATCTGCCCATTATCCGCATTGTCGATACGTTGCTGGAATATGCCATATTCGAAAGCGCCTCCGATATTCACATCGAACCGACCGAAAAAGATGTCATGGTGCGCTATCGCATCGACGGAATCTTGCGAGAGGTAATGACTTTGCCGAAAAAAACCCAGTTTGGATTAGTGGCTCGCATTAAAATATTATCGAATTTAAAATTAGACGAACACCGCTTGCCTCAGGATGGCCGGTTCAAGGTCACTAATGATGATTACCAGGTTGCGTTTCGTGTGTCGATTATCCCGGTCTATGACGGTGAAAAGATCGTCTTGCGTTTGTTGAACGAATCAGCCCAGGTATTGACCCTGGATCAGCTGGGGCTATTGTCGCGGTCTTTGGAAATATTGAAACGAAACATTGCCAAACCTCACGGCATGATTCTGGTAACCGGGCCGACCGGCTCGGGAAAAACCACCACGTTATACACGGTTTTAAATATTCTGAATAAACCCGGGGTGAATATTTCCACGGTCGAAGACCCAATCGAATATCGCATGCCCCGGATTAATCAAAGCCAGGTTAACCCAAAGATCGGCTTTACATTTTCGATCGGCCTGCGCTCATTACTGCGCCAAGACCCCAACATTATCATGGTCGGGGAAATTCGCGACAAAGAAACAGCTGAGATTGCCGCCAATGCCGCTATGACCGGTCACTTGGTTTTGTCCACGCTGCACACTAACGATGCCATCGGCGCCCTCCCCCGCTTGTTAGAAATGGGGGTGCCGTCATTCCTGGTCGCCAGCACTACAAACTTAGTTATGGCTCAGCGCCTGGTACGCAAGATCTGTCCAAATTGTATTGTCAGTTATACCCTAAGCACCCGGGCAATATCCGAATTGGAAAAGCAGATCAATCTGCAAGCCATCCTGAAAACGCTCAATGATGAAGGCGCGGTCAGCTTGGCCAAGGCCAATCCTGAATCATTGCTTTTTTACCGAGGCAAGGGCTGTCAGGAATGCAATCAAACGGGATATAAGGGTCGGGTCGGTATTTATGAAGTTATGGAAATCGACCACGAAGTAGCCGATGCCATAACCAAGAATGTATCCGCCGAAGACCTGCGCGCCCTCGCAAAAAAGAAGGGCATGTTGAATATGCTGGAAGATGGTTTTATCAAGGCTAAAATGGGCACCACTTCATTGGAAGAAGTATTGCGGGTTACTAAAGACTAGCTATGCCGATATTTTCTTATACCGCCCAAACTGCCGCCGGTCAGATCCAGCAAAATACTCTGTCGGCTGATAATGAAACCGATCTGGCTACCAAGCTTCAGGCGGGTGGGCTGACGCTTGTTTCCGCTACTGCCCAGTCCGAAGGCAATAAAAAAAGTGGTTTGTCTTGGACGGACAAATATACGGCCATAACACTGGTTGATAAAATGTTCTTTACCCAAAATTTACAGGTAATGGTACGAACCGGTTTTTCGGTATCAAAGGCGCTCAAA